>JAZUPN010000020.1:0-6268 GCA_045605245.1 Alistipes sp.
CCAAGTACGGTCGAAGTTGATACCGACCAGCTCGCCGCGACCATTCAGCACGGGCGAGCCCGAATTGCCACCCGTCGTGTGGTTCGAGGCGATGAAGCATACGGGAACGGTGTAGCGGCCATCCATCTCGATACCCCAACGGCCATAATCCTTCGCTGCGTAGATGTCGCGCAACGACTGCGGAATGTCGTAGTCGTAGATCGCGGGATCGTCTTTCTCGATGATTCCGTCGAGCGTGGTGTAGTGCTTGTGATAAACTGCATCGGCGTAACGATAGCCGCCAACCTTACCGTAAGCAACTCGCAATGTGAGGTTTGCATCGGGGAAGAAGGCCATCTTTTTGTCGTACTCCATCAGCGCACGCATATAGGGAGCGTAGTACTGCGCAATCGACGGCGCATCGCTCATATTACGGTAGCGACGCTGCGAGAAATTGCCGCACTTAATGAGTTCAGTTACGAACTTGTTCATCGGGTCGTTCTCCATAATCGAGGGCATATGGGCGGGATCCGAGGCCAAAGCAGCGAACTTTTCGGGCGTGGTGAGCTGGCTCTCATCGAAGAGGTAATCGACAAAGTGGTCGGTCGAGGCGAAACGTGCCATCTCGCTCTTCACCGATTCGGGAATGTACTTTGCATCAATATCCTCGACAAAGGCAGCAACCAACTTCTTCGCCACCTCGCGGTCGATATCGGCAACGTAGTTCTTATAGAATGCCGCAACCGATTTGTCATCAGGTGTGGGTTTGCGCTGGGCAACCATACGGGTCAGCTGTGCAAGCTCGATCGCCGAAATCGACTCGGCAAAATACTCGGCACGCCAATAAGCATCGCGTAGCTCGTCGTACGAGCCATACATCTTATCCATCAAGCCCTTATATTCGGGTTGCGATTCGGCCCACTTTGCAAATTCGCGCTCATAAGCACGCTTCTTCTCGACCGTGCCAAGACGCTCCAAACCAAGCACTTCACCCTGCCACTTCTTCCAAGCATTGGCGATATTGGCGTGCTTTGCGGCGTACTGGATACGCACCTTCGGATCGGCCTCCTGTGCCTTCGAAATCACTTCGAGACGCAGGGTGCGGAGCTTGATCTTCATCGGATCCGAAAGACGACCAACATAGTCGGCAGCCGACGAAATAACATATCGCTGGGTGTTGCCGGGGAAGCCGTAGATCATCGTGAAATCGCCCTCCTCGACACCCTTTGTCGAAATTTTGAAGTGGCGACGCGGATGGTAGGGAACATTATCGCGCGAGTAGTCGGCTGGCTTGTTGTCCTTATTGGCATAGACACGGAAGACCGAGAAGTCGCCCGTATGGCGCGGCCAGATCCAGTTGTCGGTATCACCACCGAACTTACCGATCGACGAGGGAGGCGCACCTACCAGACGAACATCGGAAAACTTCTCATAGACAAACAGAAAGTACTGATTGCCATAGTACAACGACTCGACCGAGGTCGAATAGCGACCATCCTCCGAGGCCTCCTTTTTGATTGCATCGATATTCTTCTGCATCTGCTCCTCGCCACCGGCCACAACGCGCTCGGTAACATCCTCCATACGTACCAAAAAGGCCACATAGAGGTTGGGATTGGGCAGCTCCTGCTCGCGCGACATAGCCCAGAAACCATTGGTCAGGTAGTCGTGCTCGACGCTACTATGGCTCTGGATCGCGCCATAACCGCAGTGGTGATTGGTGAGCAGCAGGCCATCGGCCGAGATCAACTCGCCCGTACAACCGCCATTGAACAGAACAACGGCATCCTTCATCGAGGCGCGGTTGATGCTATAAACATCTTCGGCCGTCAGGCGGAAACCCTTCGAACGCATATCCTTAATGCGCTGACCAACAAGGCTCGGAAGCCACATACCCTCGTCTGCCGCCGCCGAGAGAACGAACAACACAGCAAAAAGGGTTGAGAAAAATTTCTTCATAGTTTGAAAGTATTTATTTGTTATTCATTACTTTATAAATTCTGCAAGTGCCGCATATACTCGCTGCACGGGCAGTCCCATCACGTTGTAGAACGAGCCATCAATGCGCTCGATGCCCACGTACCCGATCCACTCCTGAATACCATAGCTACCCGCCTTGTCCATCGGGCGGTAGCGCGTAACATAGTAGGCAATCTCCTCGTCGGTCAAGGTGCGGAAATAGACATCACTCTGCACCGCAAAACTCTCTACGCGAACCCGCGAACGGAGCGTTACGCCCGTCGTTACGCGATGCGCACGACCTGACAATCGACGGAGCATAGCGCGCGCCTCGGTCTCATCGGCAGGCTTGCCAAGTATCTCATTATCAATGATTACCACCGTATCGGCCGTAAGCAGAATATCCCTCTCGGCCAGCTCCGCAGGGTAGCCCTCACTCTTCAAGCGCGACAGATAGACGGGAACCTCGTCGGCCGCCATCGTCGCAGGAAAGAGCTCCTCGACCTCGTATCGCTCGGCCAGTTCGTACTCCAATCCGCAATCGGCAAGCAGCTGGCGGCGGCGGGGCGATTGAGAGGCCAGAATAAGGCGGTAGTTTTTCAATGTATCGTGCAGTAACATAGCGTATTATCGTATATCAAAATCCAACAATCGACGGCCCTCCAACGTAGCCACCAACTCGTCGCCCTCCTTCACTTCGCCCACACCGATGGGGGTGCCCGTATAGATCAGATCGCCGATCTTCAACGTAACAAACTGCGAAATGTAGCTGATCAGGCGATCGACCGTAAAGATCATCTGCGACGTGCAGGCCGACTGGCGCACCTCGCCATTCAGGCGCATCTCGAAATGGAGATTTTGAACATCGCCACCCACGTCCGAGAGCTTCACAAATTCGGGCGAAATGGCCGCCGAGTGGTCGAATGTTTTTGCGACCTCCCACGGCTCACCCGCCTCGGCAGCAGCTCGTTGCAGGTCGCGTGCCGTAAAGTCGATACCCAGACCCACCTCGTCGTAGTAGCGGTGTGCAAATCGCTCGGCGATACACTTACCGACGCGGTTGATACGCACCACAAGTTCACACTCGTAATGCACCTCGCGGCTGAACGAGGGGACATAAAAGGGGTCGTTATTGCGCAGTAGAGCCGTATCGGGCTTCATAAAGAAGACCGGCACCGACGGCACCGCGCCCATCTTCAACTCCTCGACGTGCTCGACGTAATTGCGTGCTATGCAAAAGATCTTCATCGTTTGTTCGTTACTTTAACTGTGTTAAATGTTCATTCGGTTGTCGGTGGCTGACATTGCGCGCGACGTGCCGTCGCGATTGCAATTCTGACCCACCCCCAAACCCCCGCCTCAGGCAGGGGCTTTGCCGCGACAAGCGCGGCGAGTGCCGAGAACATCATTTGTTCATCACTTTAACTATGTTAAATGTTCATTCGGTTGTCGGTGGCTGACATTGCGCGCGACGTGCCGTCGCGGTTGCAATTCTGACCCACCCCCAAACCCCCGCCTCAGGCAGGGGCTTTGCCGCGACAAGCGCGGCGGGTTGCCGAGAACATCGTTTGTTTTTTAACTTTTATTTTAAGCCTTTTGTTTTATAAATGGCGAAATCTCTGATTTCGACACACCTTCGGGGGCTCGTCTTCGGCGACCGCCCCAGCCCCCGAAGGTGCGTGTTGCAACTATCGCCAAAGAAATTTTTATATATACCCCAATTCAAACTCAATCTTGAATCTTGAATTTTGAATCTTGAATTGCGCTCACCATCGCCTCCGCAAATCGCTCACTCGCGCCCGCGCCACCGATCAATGCTCCGAGTTCGTCGAAATCCGAGAGCATTTTTTCGCGTTTCGCTCCACCCGAAACAATCGCTCGCAACTCACGCTCGGCAGCCTCCAAATCGAGCTCGGCGCAGACCATTTCGCGCACCGCCTCGCGCCCCAAATTGATGTTCACCAACGAAACGTAGGGGATCTTCAACACCAATGGCCGCAACACTTCGTAGAGTTTAGGCACGTGATAGACAACCATTTCGGGGATGCGCATCAGTGCCGTTTCAAGCGTCGCCGTGCCCGAAGTAACCACCGCCGCCTCGGCAACAGCCAACGTCTGTTGCGTCTGATCGCACACGTAGCGAACGTCCGACGCGTACTGACCATCGGCCATATATGCCCAATAGAAACGCTTATCAATCCAAGGCACTGCCGTTACAACAAATTGATATTCAGGCATTCGTTTCGACAGCGCAACCATCGAGGGAAGATTCTCGCGGATCTCGCTCTTGCGACTACCAGCCAAAAGTGCGATAATCGGTCGCTCGTCGAGATTGTTTTTGCGGATAAACTCCTCGCGCGAGATCAACTTCTCACGTCGCGCAACGATATCATCTACCAACGGGTTGCCACAGAAGGTCGGCTCGATACCCTTTGCGCGGAAATAGTCCGTCTCGAACGGGAAGATCGTGAATAGGCGATCGACATATCGCTGCAACTTCTTCACGCGCCACTCTTTCCACGCCCAGACCTTCGGCGCGATGTAGTAGAATGTTCGCAGACCGCGCTCCTTCGCCCACCTCGCCATCTTCATATTGAACCCTGGGTAGTCGATCAGAATCAGCACATCGGGCGCAAAACGCTCGACATCGGCTCGACACTCGGCCATCTGGCGACCAATCTTGCGCAGGTTGCGCAACACGGTCATAAAACCGAAGAACGACGCTTCGCGGTAGTGCATAGCCAACCCCTGCTGACCGCCCTCGGCAGCCATCAGATCGCCGCCCCAGAAACGAAACTCCGCCTGCGGATCCGCCTTACGCAGTCCCGCAATCAGTTTCGATCCGTGCAAATCGCCCGAAGGCTCACCCGCGATTAAGTAATATTTCATTCTTTGTTCGTTACTTTAACTATGTATATATCAGTGCCTTTTGTCGTGGTGGAACATTGCGCGCGACGTGCCGTCGCGATTGCAATTCTGACCCACCCCCAAACCCCCGCCTCAGGCAGGGGCTTTGCCGCGACAAGCGCGGCGGGTTGACGAAAAGACATTGTTAGTTTCTTTTTTCTCATCATTGGCGGGTGGGGGGCTCGCCCGAAGGGCGACCCGCCAATGATGATACGCCTTTGGGCGTGCTAAATACCAAAGGATTTTGCTTTATATCTTATTCCAACAAATCGGGGCGCAGTCGCTTTGTGCGCTCCCACGCCTGCTCCTCCTGCCACTTTTCGATCTCGCCGAAGTTGCCCGAAAGCAACACGTCGGGTACGCGCCAGCCGCGGAACTCCGCAGGACGGGTATAGACGGGCGGAGCTAACAGGTTGTCCTGAAAGCAGTCGGTCAGTGCCGATGCCTCGTCGCCAATCGCACCGGGAACAAGACGCACCACCGAATCGGCAATGATGCAGGCCGCCAATTCGCCACCCGTCAGCACGTAGTCGCCAATCGAGATTTCGCGCGTGATCAGGTGCTCGCGGATGCGGTGATCAATACCCTTATAGTGGCCGCAGAGGATGATGATGTTCTCCAACGTCGAAAGGCGGTTGGCCTCGTGCTGGTCGTAACGAATACCGTCGGGCGAGGTGTAGATGATCTCGTCATAGGTGCGCTCCGATTGCAACTTCTCGACAAGCTCGAAAACGGGCTCGCACTTCATCACCATACCTGCCTCACCTCCAAACGGATAGTCGTCCGTAGTGCGACGTTTATCGTGGGCGTAGTCGTGCAGATTATGGACCACGATCTCAACCAAGCCCTTCTCCTGCGCACGTTTGAGGATCGACTCGCTCAAAGGCGAGGTCAAAAGTTCGGGAACAGATGTTATAATATCAATACGCATAATTCGGTTTATTCAAAATTCAAAAAGCAAAAATAGTTTGCCTTGTTATCAGTTAGGCTCATCATCGGCGGGTGGGGGCTCGGCTGAAAGCCGACCCGCCGATGATGACACGCTCAGCAGAGCGTGATTTATTATTTCAAATTAATTCGCTCTCCAAATAATATCCTTCTCGCTATCGGCCGACAGGGGCACCTCCTTGCCCTCTTCGAGCGTAAAGCCGCGATAGCCGAGCGAGTGGAACAACTTAATAATCTTTGCGCGATTCTCGCCACCCGTTTCGATCAGTACTGTCGGGCGGAAACGCTCCAAAAGCGGGCGCAGTTCGTTCATCACCACCACTTCGTAACCCTCAATATCGCACTTGATAAAATTCAGGCGGGTCAGTTTCGAGAACAGTTCGCTACCGCGACGCATCTGCGCGGGGAAGCGTTCGGCCACTTGTTCGCCCTCGGCCGGCGAGGCACCGCCCACGAAATTTTGGCCCGTACCGAA
>JAZUPN010000021.1:0-32037 GCA_045605245.1 Alistipes sp.
CGTTATGGTATTACCCAGATTGTTGTGGAGGAGAACTCTCCAGAGGCTACACGCGAGGTTGCCTCACAGTTGGGCCGAGAGTTTGTTTTGCAGGTTACGGGCAATGTAATCGAGCGCTCATCGAAGAATGCGAAGATGCCTACGGGCGATATTGAGGTGGCCGCTACGGAGCTTACAATCCTCAACCGAGCACAGACTCCCCCCTTCACCATTGAAGAGAACTCTGACGGTGGCGACGACCTGCGTATGCGTTACCGCTACCTCGACCTGCGTCGTCCGCCCCTGCAACGAGCTATGATTCTGCGCCACCGTATGGCACAGGCTGTTCGCACATTCCTCGATAAGGAGGGTTTCCTCGAAATCGAGACTCCATATCTGATCAAATCGACTCCCGAAGGCGCACGCGACTTCGTTGTTCCGAGCCGTATGAACCCCAATCAGTTCTACGCTCTGCCCCAGTCGCCCCAGACCTTGAAACAGCTGTTGATGGTGGCAGGTTACGATCGCTACTTCCAGATTGTTCGTTGCTTCCGCGACGAGGACCTGCGCGCCGATCGTCAGCCCGAATTCACGCAGATCGACTGCGAGATGTCGTTCGTCGAGCAGGAGGATGTATTGGAGATCTTCGAGCGTTGGGCAAAGTTTATGTTCAAAGAGGTGCTCGACATCGAGTTCAATGAGCCCTTCCAGCGTATGCCCTGGATCGAGGCTATGGAGCGTTACGGCTCGGATAAGCCCGACCTGCGCTTCGATATGGAGTTCGCTAACCTGACCGATTTGGCAAAGGGACACGGTTTCCCCGTATTTGACGACGCAGAGTACGTTGTAGGTTTCGCAGCGAAGGGTTGCGCCGCTTACACTCGCAAGCAGATCGACTCGCTGACCGATTTCGTTAAGCGTCCGCAGGTTGGCGCAAAGGGTCTTGTATGGATTCGCGTTGATGAGAGCGGCGTTAAGTCGTCGGTTGATAAGTTCTACTCGCCCGACCAGGTTAAGGCTATGGCCGACAAGGCAGGTGCCGAGGCAGGCGATTTGGTACTGATTCTGTGCGGTGCGAAGTTCAAGGCTCTGACACAGCTCTGCACTCTGCGTTTGGAGGTTGCCGAGCGTCTGGGTCTGCGCGACCCCAAGAAGTTCGCTCCGCTGTGGGTTGTCGATTTCCCGATGTTCGAGTGGGACGACGAGACACAGCGTTACTACGCAATGCACCACCCCTTCACCTCGCCCAAGCCTGAAGATGAGGAGTTCCTCGTAAGCGATCCCGGTCGTGTGCGTGCCAACGCTTACGACTTCGTTTGCAACGGCACCGAGATTGGTGGCGGTTCGATCCGTATCCATTCGCCCAAGTTGCAGGCACAGATCTTCGACACGCTCGGCTTTACGCCTGAGGCTGCCGAGGAACAGTTCGGCTTCTTGATGAACGCATTTAAGTTTGGCGCACCTCCTCACGGTGGTTTGGCATTCGGTTTCGACCGTCTGTGCTCGTTGTTCGGTGGCGACTCGTCGATCCGCGACTACATCGCATTCCCGAAGAACAATGCCGGCCGCGACGTGATGCTCGATGGTCCTTCGGCTATCGATCCCGCACAGCTCGAAGAGTTGTGCTTGCAGCTGGTTGAGCCCAAAAACTAATATAGAGATATTCGAACGAAGCCGAAAGTGGTCCGCCTAACGGGTCCATTTTCGGCTTTATTCAACATTTTAAGAGCAAAGAGTATGAAGAGCGAACAGGAACGCCATATTTACATCTCGGTATTGATCTGTCTGGTGATCTTTTTGATGTTGTGGGGATCGTTTATTATCTACCGCTATGCCACCGACACGCTCAATCCCGCCGCAAAATGGTTTGAGATTTGGAGTACTCCGCTGCTGGTTGTATTGGCGATCATCTACACCATTCGCAACCTGCGTAAGATGAAGAAAAAGTAGAAAACCGATCGATAATGTCTGCGCCATTAGCCGAAAGATTGCGACCTCGCTCGCTGGATGAATATATCGGTCAGAGTCATCTGGTCGGTGAGAACGGCGTGTTCCGACGCTTCTTGGAGTCGGGCAACGTGCCGTCGTTCATTCTGTGGGGACCACCGGGAGTTGGAAAGACCTCGCTGGCGAAGTTGGTGGCAGCATCGCTCGAACGCCCATTCTTCACCCTCTCGGCGATCAATTCGGGAGTCAAAGATGTGCGCGAGGTGATCGACTCGGCTCGTCGTCAGCAATTTTTCAACTCGGCATCGCCCTTTCTTTTTATCGACGAGATTCATCGTTTCCACAAGAGCCAGCAAGATTCGTTGCTCGGAGCTGTCGAGCAAGGTATCGTAACACTTATTGGAGCGACGACCGAAAATCCCTCGTTCGAGGTTATCTCTCCTCTGCTGTCGCGTTGCCAGGTCTATGTTTTGAAGGCGATGGAGGATAACGAGTTGCAGACTCTGCTCGACCGCGCTCTCACGCAGGATATGGAGCTACGTGAGCGAGATATTCGCGTGGAGCAGACCACTGCGCTATTCCGTTTTTCGGGTGGCGATGCGCGTAAGTTGCTCAATATTTTGGACATCATTACGGGAGCGTTGGAAGATCCGATCGTAATCAACGACCAGACCGTTACCGACTGTCTGCAACAGAACATCGCGCTTTACGACAAAAATGGCGAACAGCATTACGACGTTATCTCGGCCTTTATCAAATCGGTGCGTGGCAGCGATCCCAATGCGGCGATCTACTATCTGGCTCGTATGTTGGCCGGTGGCGAGGAGCCGCGATTTATCGCTCGCCGTCTGATGATCTTGGCATCGGAGGATATCGGATTGGCCAATCCAAATGCGATGTTGTTGGCAAATGCCTGCTTCGACACCGTTCATAAGATCGGTATGCCCGAAGCGCGTATCCCGCTTGCCGAGACGACGATATATTTAGCGACAAGCCCCAAAAGCAATTCGGCTTACGCTGCTATCAATGCCGCAATGGCGCAGGTCGAGCACGACACCACAAATCGCCCCGTTCCGTTGCATATCCGCAACGCTCCGACAAAACTGATGAAGAGCCTTGACTATGGGCGCGACTACAAGTATGCGCACGACTATACAGGCTCGTTCGTCGAGCAGGAGTTTATGCCCGACGGGATGGAGGGGACCCGTTTCTATACCCCCAACGAGCAAAATGCCGCCGAGGCGAAGATTGCCGAGCGCATTCGCACGCTATGGAAAGGAAAGTACTAAACACAACGCTTAAAACTATAAACCTATGAAACGCTACTATCTAATCGCTGCATTGTTGCTGATGTTAGGCGTGCAGCAAACGAAGGCACAAACCACATTCCAAGACCTGCCTGCCGATTTCCGCGCAAACGGTTTTCCGCAGTTGGTCGAGGATTGTAAAGATGTATTGAAAGCGGCCTATATGGCTCAAACCAAACTCGACACTCGCTACGACGTACCCAATTGGGAGGGTTATCCCGTTGAACTTTGGGAGTACTACACGGGTGTTGATGTGAAGAAAAATGTAAAGAAACGCGGTCTGGTCTATCTGCTGATGCCCTCGCCCGAAAAGCTCGCAACGTGGATCGCAACGACCTGCTGGGAGGTTAAGCAGAGTGTCGATACAACCTATCTGCACTGCATCCGCGACTTTATCAAGTGGCAGTCGGGTGCGCAGTTCGCTGTTGCAGGTGTGGTGTATGAGGCTATGTACACCCCCGATTTCTACGAGCCTTATGTATTCAAAGATGGTGTTACGGTGTATGTTTCCGACAAGAATATGGTGCCTGCCGACAAGCATTGCACCGACGAGCAGTTGGAGTACTATCTGCACCTTACTAACGAGGACTTGAAGCCAAACACAGGTCGCTACGCGCGTATTTGCAGCACCAACCGCGACCAATACTACGCTGCGGGCGGTACGGAGGATGTTGGCGACAACGACCAAAATCGCAACCATAATTGGCTCAAAGTAGTGCGCGAACTCTACCAGAAAGCGTGGAACTCGGATCGCAACGAGTTGATGATCGCTTGGGCAAAGAGCAGCCCGTATATGGTTAAGTAGGAGAAGATACCTATTTAATATATATAATAATACCGCCCGAAACCTTTGCAGTTTCGGGCGGTACTTTTTGAGATGTGGGACAGATTACTCTTCTGCCTCTGCCATCGTGGTATATACGTTGGTTACGTCGTCGTCATCTTCGAGCTTCTCGATCAACTTTTCGAGGCTCTCGCGCTGCTCGGCAGTAACCTCCTTGGTGTCGGTCGGGATACGAACGAACTCACCGCTGATGATCTCGAAACCATTATCCTCCAAGAACTTCTGAACCTGACCGTAAGCATCGAACGGTGCCTCAACGGTGATGTTCGACTCCTCATCAACATCGAGTGCATCAACACCCAGATCGATCATCTCCAACTCCAACTCCTCAGGATCTGCGCCCTTCGTGTTCGAGAATTTGAAGGTGCACTTATGCTCGAACATAAATGCTACGCTGCCGCTGGTACCCAGCGAGCCGCCGCACTTGTTGAAGCAAGCGCGAACGTTTGCAACGGTACGAGTGGTGTTGTCGGTAGCGGTCTCAACCAAAAAAGCGATACCGAAGGGGCCGTAACCCTCATAAACCATCTCCTTATAGTCGGCAGTATCCTTCGAGATTGCACGCTTAATTGCGCGTTCAACATTCTCCTTGGGCATATTCTCTGCCTTTGCGTTCTGAATCAGCACGCGCAGACGGGTATTTGCCGAAGGATCGGGACCGCCAGCCTTAACTGCGATTTCGATCTCCTTACCGATTTTGGTAAATACACGGGCCATATTGCCCCAACGCTTCATCTTGCGCGCTTTGCGATATTCAAATGCACGTCCCATAGTTTGTCTGTTTTATCTTATTATTTTATTCTGAATTAGCAGGAAAAGTGAGGGCAAAATTATAAAATTTTCTAACTTTGCGCAACTATTAAGCAATGAATTTCATATTACCCGAAAAAATGAAAGATCAAATAGCTCGCGCCGTACAAGTTCTGCGCAACGGAGGATTGATTCTATACCCTACCGACACGGTTTGGGGCATTGGCTGTGATGCCACAAATGCCGAGGCTGTCGATAAGATATACAAGCTCAAAGAGTCGGTAAATAAGAAGAGTATGATCGTGCTCGTTGGCGACATCGACTCGGTCGGCAGATATGTCAATGGTGCGCCCGCTGTGGCGTGGGATTTGCTCGAAACGGCTACCTCACCCCTGACATTGATTCTCTCAGGTGCGGCAAACGTGGCCGAGAATCTGGTTCCCGATGAAGGAACACTCGGAGTGCGTGTGCCCGACCACGAATTTTGCCGCCAGCTGCTGCATCGATTCGGTCGTCCGATAGTTTCGACCTCGGCAAACATCTCCGGCGAACCTGCCCCGATCGACTTCGACGGCATATCGGAGAGGATTCGCAAAGGTGTGGATTTGGTTGTCGATCCCCGTTTTGAGGGTCGCCCGACACACAAACCATCGTCGATTATCGCTATTGATCAATCGGGATTGTTCAAAATAATCCGTTAAGAGGCCTATGAAGTTCCGTACCACGACCGAAATTCAGAAGCGATTCAACGATATGGATTGCTTTCAGCATATTAACAACGTCTGCCAGCAGATGTATTTCGATGTAGGCAAGAGCGAATATCTCGCGGCGACATTGAAGGGCAATGCTGCGACAGATCGTATGCGTGTCATAACCGTTGCGACCAACACTTCGTATATGGCGCAGGTGCGTTTCGACGACCAGACCTACGTTACAACCGAGTGTGAGAAGATTGGCAACAAGAGTTTTACTCTGCTGCAACGTATGTACGACCACCGCGACGATAGTGCGCCTATCATTAAGACCGAGAGTCGCTCGGTTATGGTCGCCTTCGACTTCGAGCGACAGGAGTCTGTCGAGTTGCCCGACGAGTGGCGCGAAAATTTAAGTAAATAACAAATAGCCAAATAGATATGGAACTTTTCAACCAGATTATCAATTCGATCAACAATGCGCTGTGGGGCTATGTGATGATTGCGGCATTGATTGCCTGCGCTCTCTATTTCACAATTCGCACCCGATTCGTGCAGTTCCGCCTTATCGGCGATATGTTCCGACAGCTCTTCTCGTCGAACAAGACCGAAGGCGAGTCGAAAGGCAAGAAGCGTATCTCATCGTTTCAGGCATTTGCCGTATCATTGGCAAGCCACGTCGGCGTGGGTAACCTTGCAGGTGTAGCCTCGGCTATCGCGGTCGGCGGCCCTGGTGCAGTCTTCTGGATGTGGGTTATCGCGCTGCTCGGTGCGGCCAACTCGTTTATCGAGAATACTCTCGCACAGCTCTACAAGGTGCGCGATAAGGATAGCTTCGTGGGAGGTCCGGCATATTACATTACACGCGGTCTGAAATGTCGCTGGATGGCAATTCTATTCTGCATTTTAACCGTATTGACCTTCGGCTTTGCGTATAACACCGTACAGAGCAACACACTCTGCTCGGCTATGGAGAACGCATTCGGCATTAACCATATCTACGTTGGCATCGCTATTACGGTTGGAACATTGATTGTAATCTTCGGCGGCATCCAGCGCATCGCAAAGGTCAGCTCGATCATCGTTCCGTTTATGGCGATTGGTTATCTGATTTTGGCTCTGTATGTTGTTTTGGCAAACATTACGGTCATCCCCGAAGTGATTTCGATGATCGTCAAAGGTGCATTCGGCATTGAGCAGGCTCTGGGCGGTACGATTGGCGCAGCTATGATGCAGGGTATCAAACGCGGTCTATTCAGTAACGAGGCGGGCGAAGGCTCGGCCCCCAATGCAGCCGCAACAGCCGATGTATCGCATCCCGTAAAACAGGGTTTGATTCAGATGCTCGGTGTATTTACCGATACGCTGGTTATCTGCTCTTGCACGGCATTTATCATCTTGGTCAGTGACCTGCCCCTTAACGGCTCGCTCGATGGCGTACTGCTGACGCAGGAGGCCCTCTCGGTCGAGATCGGACACGCCGGTCGAGTATTTATTGCCATTGCAATCTTCTTCTTCGCATTCAGCTCGATCATCGGCAACTACTACTATGGTGAGGCAAATATCGCCTATATCACAAAGAGGCGTTGGGCAATGCCCCTCTATCGACTGATCGTAGGTGCAATGGTGATGTTCGGTGCAGCAACCAGCCTGCAAACCGTATGGAATATGGCCGACCTGATGATGGCTTTGATGACACTCTGCAACCTCGTGGCGATTGTTCTGCTCGGTCGTCGCGTGATAATCTTGTTGAACGACTATCTGCGTCAGCGTCGCGAGGGCAAAGATCCCACATTCCGACTCGAAACGGTTAAAGATAAGTTCGACACCGACGGCATCGAGTGTTGGTAACAAACTCTATACACAAAACGAAAGCGACCTCAATCTTTTCCGATGAGGTCGCTTTCGTTTCTATATTAAATGATGGCTTAAACTGCAAACAACGCCGCACCCGCACCGAAAATCAGCACAGCGAAGAATGCCATCAAAGCAAGAGTCAAGATACCGACAATAGTCGCCAGACAGCCCCAACGCTTCTCGCCCGAAGGCAGAGGATCAGAGATCAAAGCTGCAATAAGGCCTATCAACGGAGTGAAAATCAAACTGATAATAAAGGTCCAACCAAAGCCCAATCGGCGACGGCTACCTACAATACCGACCAACGCACAGAGAGCCGTACCGGTCAGCAAACCGAAGATTAAAAGTAATACACTCATAACTATTTATATTTAGCGTTTCATTCTATAATATACTCCGAGAGGGAGTTGCTTTCCTGCGCGATCCTCGAAATAGAGTTCGCCAAACTGCTCTTCGGCCGCTGCGCCAAATGCCTGACGTACTGCCGAGCGAGCCAACATCGCCGACAGACCCATCGAATAGAGATTCAGCACCAGAAAGCCCTTCGGGGCGAGCAGACGCGCACAGCACTCCAACATCTCCGATATATTCTGCTCCAAAACCCACTTTTCGCCATCGGGGCCACGACCATATGCCGGCGGATCGAGAATTATGCCATCATATTGACGACCGCGCTTAACCTCTCGACGCACAAATTTCAGCGCATCATCGACAATCCAACGCACACCATCCAAGCCACTCGCCTCCATATTCTCGCGCGACCAAGTAACCACCTGCTTAACCGAATCGACGTGCGTAACCTCGGCACCCGCCGAACGAGCCGCCAATGTCGCACCACCCGTATAGGCAAACAGATTGAGTACCTCGGCGCGGCCTTTCGCCTTACGGATTTCGGCCACACGATCACAGATATAGTTCCAATTCTCGGCCTGCTCCGGAAATAAGCCCACGTGCTTGAACGACGTGAGAGCCAAGCGCATACGCAACTGCATCGGGCCGCGACGATACTCGACAGTCCAACGCGACGGCATCTGCGGTTTCAACTGCCATTCACCGCGCTCCTCACTACGCGCATCGCGACGGAACGAGGCATCGGCCATACGCTGCCACTCCGCCTCCGAGAGCGAACGATGCCAAATAGCCTGCGGTTCAGGACGGCGCGTAACGTAATCACCGAAGCGTTCGAGTTTCTCGTAATCGCCACAATCGATCAGCTCATAGTCCGACCACGCAGGGGTTAAAAGTTCGGGGTTTTTCATCTATTTATATCTTCTTTTCTACTCTTCGTAAATCAAATTCATTCGGCAACGGCGGCAATCAAATTCCAAACGATAGCGGAACGCCCCGTGCTCGATATATAGCGGATCGCGCAACTTCGACCCCTCGCGCAGGCACTCATCCAACTCGCGACGCAAACAATAGCTACTCAGCAGCACTCGCTCGCCGTGCAGGTCGCTCTGCGCATCCAATCCACGCCCGATGTGCGTCGCACCGTGATCGCGGTAGAACTGCTCCGAAAGGCGATTGACAATATTCCAATGGCCATCGAGTTTCACTTCGGGAAGTTGCGCTGCACGATCCTCCTGCGCGTAGTTGTGTTTAGGTCGCAGTTGCAAACGCTCTTCGGTCAAGCGTTCCAAAGCCTCGCGGCGCAACGATCCGAGTTTCGACAGCGGCACAAAACGCACCTCGCCCTCTATCTGCACGCGATCGACACGGAAAATCGTATCGCCACTACGTACAGCCTGCTCGCGCAACGTCTGCTCCATTCGTTCGACATTCGATGCGGCATCAAGCGGCTCGGACAATCGCGCCTCGCCCATATAGCCTTCACAGTCGCGATATTGCAACACTACCCCATCCTCATCGAATCGTACCTTCGCAATCGTCGGGATCACTCGGCGTGTGCGACTGCGATCCAGAGCCAAGCGGAAACGCTGATCGAAATTGCGATATACCTCTGCACCGCGCGTAATACCCTCAATGCGATTGGGCGTTATGCGACGCCCCTCGACGCTATTGATATTCGTACCCGTAAGTGCGCCATCAGCAATAAAACACAAACCATCACCTGCCGCAAGTTCAGCCGAACGATCCAACGTAAATGTCTTCGCATCGACTCGCGCGACACGTCCCAGATATTCACCCACAGCCTTCGGCGTATCAAACGAGGCGACACCGGCACGCTTACCTTCGTACATATATGACGACTCGCCGCGTGTAAAACTCTTTGCAGGGTCGGGCGTGAAATCTGTAACGCTCTCGCCCACCGACGAACGACAGAACTGCGGTCGGCGAGCCAACTCCTCGTCAATACGGCGACGATAGTAAGCCACGACATTTTTAATATAGGATATATCTTTCAGTCGCCCCTCAACCTTAAACGAGCATATTCCGTCATCGATCATATCGCCGATATGCGACGAGAGATCCAAATCACGTACCGAAAGTAGATGCTTGCCCGCAATCAATTTACGCCCATCGCCACTCTTTAAGTCATAGGTCAGACGGCACGGCTGGCTGCACTCGCCACGATTGCCACTACGAGAGCTCATCGTGCGGCTCAACATACATCGGCCACTATGTCCGACACATATCGCACCGTGAACGAAACACTCCAACTCGACATCTGTCGCAGCGCGAATAGCCTGAATCTCTGCGCGCGTAAGTGCTCGCTCCAAGATCACACGCGAAAATCCGCACTGACCCAAGAAGCGCACCCATTCGGGACTCATATTACACATCTGCGTCGAGGCGTGCAGTTCGACAGGCGGCAAATCCATACGTCGGAAGGCCAAATCTTGCACAATCAAAGCATCGACACCTGCCGCAATAACCTCGCGTGCCGTACGCTCGGCATCACGTAACTCCTCGTCGTAGATAATCGTATTGAGCGTACAATGCACACGCACGCCGTAACGATGGGCATACTCCACCGCGCGAGCCAGATCGTCAATCGAATTACCGGCCGCATAGCGCGCGCCAAAGCGCGGACCTCCCATATAGAGCGCGACAGCTCCATAATCGACCGCTGCACGCGCCGTATCATAGTCGCGTGCAGGAGCCAAAAGTTCTATGGTGCGATTTGCCTTTTTCATTGACAAGGAGCCCTTTTTATTTTATATAAATCGATTTTTACAAATCGTCGTAGTTCATCGAGAACGAATCACCACGGCTCAAATCACCCGTCTGGTAGCCCTTTTTGAGCCAAGTCATACGCTGCTTCGAGGTGCCGTGAGTAAATGAATCGGGAACGGTATAGCCCTGTGCCTCCATCTGCAAACGGTCATCACCAATCGAGGTGGCAGCATTCAAACCCTCCTCAATATCGCCGTCTTCCAACGAGCCAAAGCGTTTATCGTCGTAGTGCGCCCAGATACCGGCCAAGAAATCGGCCTGCAACTCCAAACGCACAGTCAGGCGGTTAGCCTCCTTTTCGCTCGTGCGCGCACGCTGCTGCTGCACCTGATCCAGAATACCGAGCAGATATTGAACGTGGTGGCCCACCTCGTGCGCGATGACATAGGCATAAGCGAAATCGCCACCCGCTTTGAGCTGGCTCTCCATCTGATCAAAGAACGAGAGGTCGATATATACCGTCTGGTCGGCCGAACAATAGAACGGACCCGTCGAAGAGGTCGCGCCACCGCAACCCGACTGCACCGCTCCATTAAACAACACCATACGGGGCGGCTGATAGGTGCGACCCATCTCCTTGAAAAGTTCGGTCCACACATCCTCGGTACCTGCCAGAATTTGCGATGCAAATTCCGCCAACTTCTCTTCGCGCTCCGTAGGCACATATTCGGTCTGCTCACCGCCAACAATTGCGCCGAGATCGGCATTCTGCAATACCGACAGCGGATTACCGCCCAACAACCACGTGATCAATCCGGCTACGAGCAAACCACCCAAGCCCATCTTTGCCGTTCTGCCACCGCCACTTGCGCGACGATCCTCAACATTCGAACTGCGTCTTCTACCTGTAAGTTTCATAGTTTTATCTTCGTTTATTTATTGTTTGAGCTTTATTGACAAACGGCGGACTCGCATCGTTGCGTTCCGCCGTAGCGTCTATTCATTGTTGGTATTGTCGCTTTATGCGCGAGGCTTGATCTTACGCAGACGCAACTTCATCACACCAAAGAAGGCCTCTCCAAAGATCGAACTGCTCATCTTCGACTGACCAAGCACGCGGTCGATAAAGATAATCGACACCTCGCGAATCTTAAAGCCGAGCTTCCACGCGGTATATTTCATCTCGATCTGGAAACCATAGCCCTTCATCTCGACCTTATCCAGATCGATGCGCTCCAACACGCGACGCGAGTAGCAAACGAATCCCGCCGTAGCATCGTGCACAGGCATTTGCGTTACGGTGCGCACATAGATCGATGCGCAATAGGACATCAGCAGGCGCGACATCGGCCAATTTACCACATTGACACCCTGCACATAGCGCGAACCGACAACCACATCGGCACCCTCCTCGGCCGCTGCAATCAGTCGCGGCAGGTCATCGGGATTGTGCGAGAAGTCGCAGTCCATCTCGATAATATAGTCATAGTCGCGCTCCAAGCCCCAGCGGAAACCTGCCAGATAGGCCGTTCCCAGACCGAGCTTCCCCTTGCGGCAAAGCAGATGCAGGCGATCGGGATAATCCTTCTGTCGCTCACGAACGATATCGGCCGTACCATCGGGCGAGCCATCATCGATAATCAAAATGTCGAACGCAACGGGCAACGAAAAGACCTTGTCGATCATTGCCGAGACATTTTCGCGTTCGTTGTATGTAGGTATCAAAACCAGATTTCTCATAGTCTTAACTATATTGATATGTTTCAATAACAAATTTAACAAAATTCTGCGAAAAGCTACATCATCGAGCCAAATTTTTTACCGCCAAAAAGTCGCCTGACGATAATCGAGCCACGATATATCGTTGCAGGCAGCGGTGCCCGTTTAGCCCGTTCCGTCTGACGTTTTTGGCGCAGCGAGCCGAGCATCGAGTAGAATCCCATATGAGCCTTCCAAACTGCACCGACACCTTGCCACTGACCCTTAACAAGATAGCTCGCAGCAGCCGCGCCATCCAATATCAGTCGCAACGGGAGTATCCAAAGCAGATGTCCCGTCGGAAGATTTTTATAGAGCATCGCAAGATTATTGCGATGATTCAGCATAGTCTTGCGTGGCGAGAGCACATTGAGCGTACCTCCGCCCAAATGATAGACCTTCGAGCGAGGCTCTACGCCGATTCGATAGCCCGACGACTGCATTCGCCAGCAGAGATCGATCTCCTCCATATGTGCGAAGAAATCATCATCGAAACCTCCGTGAGCCTTATAGAGATCTGCTCGACAAGCAAATGCGGCACCACTTGCCCAAAAGACCTCGCGCGGTGTATCGTACTGTCCCTCATCAATCTCAACCTCACTCAAAATACGGCCGCGACAGAACGGGTACCCAAGCATATCGATAAACCCGCCACTCGCACCGGCATACTCAAATCGCTCGCGGTCGGTATCGGCCAGCAACTTCGGAGCGACAGCCGCCAACTGCGGATCGGTATCCAAGGCCTCGATCAACAGCTCGCACCACCCCTCCGTTACCTCGACATCGGAGTTGAGCAGGATATAATATTTGGCATCGATCTGCGCCAACGCCCGATTATAGCCCTCGGCAAAACCGTAATTACGATCCAATCGCACAATCTCGACTGCGGGAAATTGCTCCGCAACATATTCGAGCGACGAATCCGTCGAACCGTTATCGGCAACTACGACATCGTACTTGGGCATTGTATATTGCACAACACTCGGCAGGTAACGCTCCAAATGGGCGCGACCATTCCAATTCAATATGACGACTTTGACATTGCTCATAACTATTTTGTCATTTGTGCCGAATTTTGTGGTTACCTCTTATTTTGTATTTTGCGTTGTATTTTGTGCCGCACGAGCCTCATCCTCGGCTATATCGAGATGCTTCCAACGGCGGTGCGACCAGAGATAGAGGTGCGGCTCGCGGCGAATCATCGCATCGAGAGCCTCAACATAGCGGCGTGTAATCTCACCCTCGGCAATCTCCTCCTGACCATCGTAGATACACTCCCACCTACAACTATACTTTGCTCGTCCAACTTTATTTACTCGCAGGAAATATGCAGGCAGTCCCAAACGACGCGCAATCCACTCGCTACCCATAAAGAACGATGTCGGACATCCCAGAAAATCGAACGTCTGATTTTTATCGTCTTGCGGCGGACGCTGATCGGCAATCATTCCATAGACTATCGGGCGACCCTCATATCCGTCGCGATGACGAATACCGAAACGAGCAATATCCTTCATCGGCATAGGCAACAGCCCGAAACGCGAACGTATCGCATAGAAATATCGATCGAACGCCGCATTACGCAACGGATGATATACACCCACCACCTGCGCACGCTCGTCGTAGAGCTGATAAGCACCGAAATACTCCCAGCAACCAAAATGGGCCATCATCGCCACCCACGAACGATCGGTCGTTTCGGCTCGATGCTGATCGATATTTTCCATATGCAGGCGATCGCGCAGATCGTCGTACGAAATATTGGACATATCGATTATATCAATAACCAACTCGGCCAGATGTTTATAGAAATTACGTTCGATCTCGCGTCGCTCCTGCTCGCTCTTTTCGGGAAATGCGCGGCACAAATTGCGACGTACAACCTTAATGCGATAACCGACTACGCGATAAATTACGAAATAGATAAAACGACCTAAACATCCATAAATGAACCAATCGGGCAGTGCTCCAATCACACGCCCAAAGCCCATTATCAGATGATATTTGATTCGATCGCTACGCTTCATTACTCTTCGTCGTCCTCTGTGGCACGGCGTGCTTTGGGTTTGCCCGACACGATAATCACAAACTCACCCTTCGGATCATTCTGTGTAAAATGCTCGATCAACTCCGCAAGCGTACCACGTACGGTTTGTTCGAATTTCTTTGTTATCTCGCGCGAAACAGAGGCCTCACGCTCGCCACCCATAACCTCCGAGAGCTGTTGCAAGAGTTTCACGACACGGAAGGGCGACTCATAAAAGATCATCGTACGCTCCTCATCGGCCAATGCCGCGATGCGCTTATTGCGACCCTTCTTTTGGGGGAGAAAGCCCTCGAAACAGAAACGATCGCAAGGGAAACCGCTCTGCACCAATGCAGGCACAAAGGCCGTCGGTCCTGGCAGCGTCTCGACATCAAGCCCCGCCTCAACGCAGGTGCGCACAAGCAGAAAACCGGGGTCCGAAATACCGGGGGTACCCGCATCCGACACCAAAGCCACATTACGACCGCCCTCAATGGCCTCGGCAACCATTGCCGAAGTGGCGTGCTCGTTGAATTTATGGTGAGAATACATCTTCTTCTCAATACCGAGGTGCTTCAACAACACCGAAGTAGTACGCGTATCCTCTGCAAGAATATAATCGACCTCCTCCAATATGCGGATAGCGCGGAGGGTGATATCTTCAAGGTTACCGATCGGAGTCGGTACGATATATAATTTAGCCATAGTCGTTTATAGCAACTTACGGGTAATCAGATCCATAATCATTCGTGCGCCATCGCTATTGGGATTCCAGCGATACGCGGTAGCGATATGCACCAGACACTCGTTGAAATCATCAAACGAATCAAGCTCTTCGATAGCCTTCTCGTAGGCTGCGCCATCACCACTAAACAGATCTCGAATCAAGATAAAACGGTCGTTGATACCAATCGAACTGCGCAACGAGCCGACACGATCATTCTGTACCGTTTGAACTTGCGGCTGGCTTGCAGCAACAGCATCGGCCAAAGTGGTCGTTCCTGCGCCGATAACCTCTCCAAGCACCTGCGCACTCTGCCCCTCGGCCTGCGCTGCGGCAATACGCTCGGCCGCCGAAACAGCCACCGTTACAGGCTCCTCGGCAGGTTGCTCACTCGGTGTAGCGATGTTTTGTGCAGGTTCATTTTGAATGGGAGTATCTTGAACGGGCACATTCTGAACGGGCTCGCTCTGCGGTGCGGCGGTCGGTTTCTGCTCCACGTTTTCGGGCGTAGGCTGCTCCTCCTTTGCACTACGCTTTTCGCTCTTTTCAACCTTCTCGCTCTTTTCGCGGCGCGTGGGCGACTCGCCATAGAGCGACATAATTACTCGACGGCTACTTGACGAACGCGGACGACGAACCATATCCATATCAAACAGCGATGTCTGCGGCGCACTCTTCGGCTCGGCAACCTCTGACTGCGGCTCGACAACTTCGGTCGGCTGTTCGACAACCTCTGACTGCGGCTCGGCTGTTTCGGTCGGCTGGTCGGCAACCACCTCTTCAATGATCTCTTCTATCTTAACCTCCTCGACGGGCTCATCGGCAACCTCCTCTTTGGTATCCTCCACCTTGACCTCCTCAACAAGTTCAGTGGTTACCTCCTTAACGGGCTCTTCAATCTCCTCTTCGACCTCTACCTCTTCTTCGACTACAATCGGCATAGGCTCTTCGGCTAGCTGCTCTTCAACCTCATTGACAGGCTGTTCCTCGACCTCTTCGATAAGTTCCTCTTCTTCAACCTCCTCCGCAGGCTCTTCCGCAACGGGAGCAACCTTCTCCAAAGAGGGCGAAACGATCTCCTCCTCGACTACCTCGTCATCATCCGACGAAAAGCCGAAGATATCCGAAAGGTCAATCACTGCCGGAGCACTCTCCTCGTCCTCATCCGAACTTTGCTCTGACTCCTCGACAGGCGCAGCAGCGGCAACCTTCTCCTCGACCTTTTCAACCTCGGCGAGGGTTGATGCAGCGAGTGCCGCATCAAACTTTACAGCCTCGTACAACTCCGCCAAAAGCGAAGCGGCAATATGTCGTTCAACGGCAGGCGCACCCGCCTTCTCATCCCAACCATCAACGATTGCTCCAAGACGGGCAACCAATGTTTTAATATCCTTAATCTGCATATATATTGCATATGATGTTTTAACCCTCAAAGTTAGTCAAAATTTTCTAAATCACAGCTATTACAGAGCCCTTTTCGCGCTTTTCAGGCGTAAAACTTTTGCCGATAGCGGGATTTGCGCTATCTTTGTGCCCAAAATCAAAGAATACTATGAGTTTAGTAGCAATTGTTGGACGCCCCAATGTGGGCAAAAGTACCCTCTTCAACCGTCTGGTCGGTATGCGACAGGCGATTGTCGATGGCACCGCAGGCACTACCCGCGACCGCCACTATGGTCGTTCGGATTGGGATGGCCGCGAATTTTCGGTAATCGACACCGGTGGCTACACCGTTGGCAGCGACGACATATTCGAAGATGAGATTCGTCGTCAGGTTATGTTAGCAATCGATGAGGCTGACGTGATTCTGTTTATGGTCGAGGTTTCGACCGGCATTACCGACCTCGATATGATGATGGCCGACATTCTGCGTCGCACCACAAAGAAGGTTATTCTCGTTGTAAATAAGGTAGATAACTACGACCAGCAATATGGCGCAATGGAGTTCTACTCGCTCGGTCTGGGTGAGCCGATCACTATCTGCGCAATGAGCGGCAGCGGCACGGGCGAGATGATGGACGCTATCATTGAGGCTCTGCCCGAAGACACCAAAGCCGAGGAGTTCGAGGACCTGCCCCGCATCACAATCGTAGGTCGCCCGAACGTCGGCAAGTCGTCGATGACCAATGCTCTGTTAGGTGATGAGCGCAATATCGTAACCCCCATTGCAGGTACGACACGCGACTCGATCCACACTCGCTACAACAAATATGGTATGGACTTCTATCTTGTCGATACCGCAGGTATGCGAAAGAAGGGCAAGGTTACCGAGGATTTGGAGTTCTATTC
Source organism: Alistipes sp. (assembly GCA_045605245.1). GTDB lineage: Bacteria > Bacteroidota > Bacteroidia > Bacteroidales > Rikenellaceae > Alistipes. Next base: position 17,252 of record JAZUPN010000021.1, read on the forward strand.
GGTTATGCGCTCGATTCGCGCTATTGAGAATTCGGATGTATGTATTCTGATGCTCGACGCTAAACAGGGTATCGAGTCGCAGGATATCAACATCTTCAATCTGATTGTGCGCAACAAGAAGGGATGCGTAGTGGTTGTAAATAAGTGGGACCTGATCGAAAAGGAGAGCAACACGATGAAAGAGTGGCGCGAGTTCCTCGAAAAGAAGTTCGCTCCGTTCTCGGACCTGCCCATTATCTTTACATCGGTGATCAATAAGCAGCGCATCTTGGAGGTTATGCAGCAGGCTATCCGCGTATATAATTCGCGTTGCCGCCGCATTGCCACTTCGGAGTTCAACGAGTACATCCTGCCGATTATCGAGGAGACTCCGCCCCCCTCGACAAAGGGTAAGTATATCCGCATCAAGTACGCAATGCAGCTCCCCTCGCCCACTCCGGCATTTGCATTCTTTGTCAATCTGCCGCAGTACATCAAGGAGCCATATCGCCGATTCCTCGAAAATAAGATCCGCAGCCATTGGGATTTCTCAGGTGTGCCGATGCAGATCTATTTCCGTCAGAAGTAAGAGATTTTCGAACTATACGATTCGAGCCGCGCATTGAATTGCGCGGCTCGTTTTTTATCCGGTCATTCCTTCAAAGGCGGGCAACTCCACCGAAAGACTCCACACAAAAAAAGGAGGGCCGAATAACTCGACCCTCCGAATGCAATAGCGATGTTTCTAATCTCCCTTCTAACCTTCTCCCCTAAATAAACGCACAAAGTCCAACTCACTTGCGCTACTGCATAGAAAAATTATTTCAAATTTTCCGAACACAAAATTAGCGTCTTTTGCGACTTTTGCTAATCTTTTTCGTAAAAATCGATGTTCAAATTTACAATTTTACGCCGCTTTTTACGATTTGAATATCACAATAGGACTTTTCGGCGATATTCTCCGTACGTTTGACCAGTCTCACGAGTGAACGATCGGCGGAAAGTTGATAGCGAATTAAAACCACAACTCTCGACAATGTGAGGAACGGTTACATCGGGATCCTCCTCAATCATTCGGCAAGCACGCGCCACACGGAATGAATTTATATAATCGTAGAACGACACTTTCAATTCTCGGTTGAGATAATTCGAGAGGTAAGTTCGATTTGTACCCAACTCGGCCGCCAGATCGGCCAATGTCAAATGCGAATTGAGATATACCTCACGCGAATTCATCAACTCTTCGAGTTGCACCTTCATCTGCTCGGACAGCAACGACATCTCCTCAACAACGGGATCCGTATCAACTTCTTCGGCAGACTTCGTTGCTACGTCATTTCCAGCATCTGTATCTTGGTTATCCGCCGTAGGTTGGGCAGACACAATCGGCTCCGTCTGCTCCGGCTCCTCATCCTCGACAATCTGCACCTCAATCTGCTCTCTACTACGCGCGATCAGCATAATCCAAGCGACGAGTGAAATAACATAATATACACTCTTCATCAAATAGTTGTGATTGAAGAGGTAGATTGTCCACACCGCAATACAGAGCAAAAATACAGCCAGCACCGAATAGACCCAACGCAGATTGATTCGCTCATCGTTAGAATAGTTATCGAGGATAAAGCGATTATAACGACGTATCGATATGCCGAAATAGATCAAAACTCCAAGAGCAAACAGCACGACATAGACCAAATTGGCATAGATCACAATCGTGCTTCCCGTAAAGGCATACGTAAGCGTGAAAAGTACAAACACTGCTGTCATCTGTACCATTCGGCAGAGAGTACACCACTGCGGGCGCACCAACTCAATAAGATAGCCGGCACAAACACCGACAATCCACATATCGATCGAATAGAGCAGACGCAATGCATATTCCGACTGGGTAACAGCAGGGATAACTCGGATCAGGTCCTTCAACTCGCCAAATGCGAAGAATGCCACAACAAAGGCCAACGCCTTCTTCAAACGCGAAGGTTGGGGCGATCTGAATAACGAAAGTGATGCAAAGATAAAGAACATCAACGATGCTCCTTGTAGTAGGAATGAAAGTCGTTCGGCGGCTATCATTAGTATCATCACTCTCTCGTTTTAATCGGTTAGTTACTATCGGCTGCGATAACGCAACCACAAATCGGCCAAAGCAATTGCCACAGCCGACTCAACAACAACTGCTGCACGCAATGCAATACAAGCATCGTGGCGGCCCTTGATCTGCAATTCGCACACCTCTCCGCGCTCGAAATCGTAGGTCATCTGCGGACGCGAAATGCTCGGCGTGGGCTTCACTGCCGCACGCACCACAAGTTGGTTGCCATTGGTGATGCCGCCGTTAATTCCTCCGTCGTTATTGGTTGCCGTTGCACCGTCAGCGCTGATTATCAAATCGTTATTCTCCGAGCCACGACGACGTGCAACCTCGAATCCTGCACCGAACTCGACACCCTTGACCGCAGGAACCGAGAACAACAGATGAGCAATCGAGCTCTCGGTCGAATCGAAGAATGGTTCGCCCAAGCCCGTTACCACACTGTCCACGCGGCACTCGACAACACCGCCGACCGAGTCGCCATCGCGCATTGCCACCTCGATAACCTCATCGAAACGGCTCTCGTCAGCGCAACCGCCAATCTCGGCGATACGTGTCGCAAACTTCACGTCGCTACCAATAACTCGCTTTGCCACAACGCCCGCTGCGACCAAACCGAGGGTCAAGCGACCCGAAAAATGGCCACCACCTCGCGGATCGTTCGCACCATCGAACTTACGCTGCGCAACCAGATCGGCGTGCGACGGTCGCGGCTGGCTCTCCAAATTCGAGTAATCGCCCGAACGAGTATTGGTGTTCTCGAACAGCACGGTCAGCGGCGCACCCGTCGTGCGACCCTCATACACACCCGACACGATCTTGGGCTGATCGGCTTCGCGGCGCGGCGTTGTACCGCGTCGGCCACTCGCACGACGAGCCAAATCCTCGGCGAAATCCTCCGCCGACAGCACAATGCCCGCAGGCACACCATCGACGCTCACGCCGACACACTCTCCGTGCGACTCACCCCAAATCGTTACTCGAAATAGCTTCCCGAAACTGTTCATACTTATTTAATATATAAGCGGGGCAGGGGCGCACCCTACCCCACGCTTGCATCGATTAATACTTCATTGCAATACCCGTGTAGCTCTGCGGAGTGAGGGCACGAAGCTCCTCCTTAACACTCTCGGCCACATCGAGAGTCTCGATAAACTCGCGCATAGTCTGCTCGGTTACCTGCGAATTGGTACGGGTCAGTGCCTTCAACGCCTCATAAGGCGACGGATACTCCTCACGACGCAAAATCGTCTGGATACCCTCGGCTACAACTGCCCAGTTATCCTCCAAATCCTGATCGATCGCCGCGCGGTTGATCAAGAGCTTATTCAAGCCCTTCATAATCGAACGGAACGCAATCATCGAGTGAGCCATCGGCACACCGACATTACGCAGTACAGTCGAGTCGGTCAAGTCGCGCTGCAAACGCGAGACGGGCAGTTTAGCCGACAGATGCTCGAAAATCGCACCTGCAATGCCCAAGTTACCCTCTGCATTTTCGAAATCGATAGGATTAACCTTATGGGGCATTGCCGACGAGCCAACCTCGCCCGCCTTAATGCGCTGCTTGAAATACTCCTCCGAAACGTATGTCCAGATATCGCGGCAGAGGTCGATCAGAATCGTGCCGATACGTTTCATCGCGTCGAACATCGCTGCGAGGTTATCGTAGTGCTCGATCTGCGTGGTAAACTGCGAACGGCACAGACCCAACTTATTATCAACGAAATTGTTAGCGAATGCTACCCAATCAATCGAGGGATAAGCGGCATTGTGAGCATTGAAGTTACCCGTTGCGCCACCGAACTTTGCAGGTGCGGGGACAGCCTTCAACTGCGCAACCTGACGATCTAAACGCTCAACGAAGACCATCATCTCCTTACCCAGACGGGTGGGCGATGCGGGCTGGCCGTGCGTACGAGCCAACATAGGCACCTCGCGCCACTCATCAGCCATAGCGTAGATACGATCACGTACCTCGCCAAGCAGCGGCAAATAGGCCTCCTTAACAGCCTCGGCCAGCAACAGCGGCGTAGCGGTGTTATTTACATCCTGCGAGGTCAGACCGAAATGAACGAACTCCTTATGAGCCGACATGCCCAGCACATCCATCTTCTCCTTAATCAGGTACTCGACAGCCTTCACATCGTGGTTGGTCGTGCGCTCAATCTCCTTAACACGCAGAGCATCCTCGATCGAAAAGTTGCGGTAGATGTCGCGCAGCTGCTCAAACTTCGAGTGATCAATCGATGCCAACTGGGGCAGAGGAATCTCGCACAAAGCGATATAGTACTCGATCTCGACGCGAACGCGGTAACGGATTAAGGCATATTCCGAAAAATAGTTTTCCAACGGAGCAGACGCATCACGATAGCGACCGTCCACAGGCGAAATGGCAGTAATCTTGCTGAGTTCCATAGCTTATATGTTCGTTTGTTATATTTTGCTGTTTTGAAAGTACAAATTTACTATAAAATCGCAAGTAATAAAATTTTCAAGTAATTTAATCGAAAAAATATCGTTATATTTGCGAGTTGATTTACAATAATAGTTATTCGATAGTGGATTTTATTTACAGATTGATAGACTCTTTCGTGGCATTCGTGCGACGAAATCCATTTATATTCCTGATTGCATTATTCGTCGCGTTGGCCTCGCCACAATTGTTGGCCGGCGCGTTCAAAGCAATTATTTACGCAATTATGTTTTTCCTAATATTGATGTTGGCGATCGGGCTCTATATGAGCTATCGCATTAACCGCTTGCGCAAAGAGGCTGCTGAACAGACTATGCGCAACGCATCAGGCTATTACCGCAACTATGGGCATAAGACCCAACAACCTCGCGAAGGCGAAGTCAGCGTCGAGCAGACACAGCCCAAAGAGAAGAAGATCAATAGCAACGTGGGCGACTATGTCGATTTCGAAGATGTAGGACCCAAAAACGAGAAAAAGTAGGAGGTAAGTCAAAATGATGAAATTTTTTGAAACCCTCGGCCGATACTGTATATTGATGGGCAAGGTCTTCGCGCGCCCTGAGAAGTGGTCGATCTACCGAAATCGAATCTGGGTTGAGATCGATGCTCTCGGCTACAATTCGATCGGCATTGCGGCGATCATCTCGATCTTTATGGGCGCGGTGGTAACGCTGCAAATGGCTATCAACCTCGAATCCCCATTTATCCCCCGCTCACTCATCGGTTACGCAACGCGCGAAACGATGATTTTGGAGTTCTCTTCGACCGTTGTGGCACTGATTCTGGCGGGTAAAGTCGGCTCGAATATCGCCTCGGAGATCGGTACTATGCGCATCACCGAACAGATCGACGCGCTCGAAATTATGGGTGTGAATTCGGCAAGTTATCTTATTATGCCCAAGATCGTTGCGACGGTGTTATTCTTCCCGCTGTTGTCGATTCTCAGTATGTTGATCGGCGTTTTCGGCGGTTGGCTCGTGGCTGGCTTTACGGGAATTATGATGCCCGATGACTATGTCGATGGCCTATTCTATGATTTTAGAATACTATCAATCATTTACTCGCTGGTCAAAATTGCGGTATTTGCATTTTTGATCACCTCGATTTCGGGTTTCTATGGCTACTATGCACAGGGTAACTCACTCGAAGTTGGTCGCTCATCGACCAAAGCCGTCGTGGTCAGCTCGATCGCGATTCTGGTATTCAACTTGATATTAACACAAATCTTCCTTACCTAATGATACGCGGAGAAAACATTGTAAAAATATTTGATGGTCGTCGCGTATTAGACGACGTATCGGTCAAGTTCGATGCCGGCAAGACCAATCTGATCATCGGCCGAAGCGGATCGGGTAAGACCGTGTTGCTCAAAAGTTTAGTCGGCCTGCACGAAGTTGATGAGGGCAATATCTATTTCGATGATCTGTGCTACACGCAGCTCAATTTCAATGAGCGCAAAGCGGTGCGAAAAGATATTGGAATGATCTTTCAGGGCGGTGCGCTGCTCGACTCTTCGACCGTCGAGGATAACATCCGTCTGCCGCTCGATCTGTTCACCGAGCAGAGCCTCGAAGAGAAGATGGAGCGCGTAAATTTCTGCCTGAAACGCGTCAATCTGCCCAACGCTCATAAGCTCTACCCTGCCGAGTTGAGTGGAGGTATGATTAAACGTGTGGCTATCGCCCGCGCCATCGTACTCAATCCAAAATATCTCTTCTGCGACGAGCCGAACTCCGGCCTTGACCCGATGACCTCGATCGTAATTGACAACCTGATCAAAGAGATCACCGAGGAGTACAACATCACAACCATCGTCAATACCCACGATATGAACTCGGTGATGGAGATCGGCGAGAAGATTGTCTTTATCCACGAAGGCAAAAAGTGGTGGGAGGGCACCAAGCACGACATCCTCCAAAGCGACAACCGCGAGTTGAACGATTTCGTCTTCGCATCGGCTATGGCAAAACGCGCCAAAGCCAATATGTAACACCCCTCGGACCATTGATTTAGCCCCTACAAACGTATTGAGCGATGAATGTGGCTAAATTTTTGACCGGTTATAATTAAAATATTTGAAAAATATTTGCATTTTCTTCGGACAATGTATATTTTTGCAGTTGTTAAAAAATTAACGGAAGTTTTAACCTAAAATAAATCAAAAAATTATGGCACAGATTAAGATTGGTATCAACGGTTTCGGACGTATCGGCCGTATGGTATTCCGCGCTGCTTGCACGCAGACCGAGAAGTATGACATTGTAGGTATTAACGACCTCTGCCCCGTAGATTACTTGGCATATATGCTGAAGTATGACACTATGCACGGTCAGTTCGATGGTACCATCGACTACGATATGGAGAAGAGCTTGCTCATCGTTAATGGCAAGGCTATCCGCGTAACCGCTGAGCGCAATCCTGAGGATTTGAAGTGGAACGAGGTTGAGGCTGAGTACGTAGTTGAGTCGACCGGTCTGTTCCTCACCGCTGAGAAGGCTGAAGCTCACATCAAGGCTGGTGCAAAGTACGTAGTTATGTCGGCTCCTGCAAAGGACAAGACCCCTATGTTCGTTTGCGGTGTTAACACCAACACCTACGCTGGTCAGACCATCGTTTCGAACGCATCGTGCACCACTAACTGCTTGGCTCCTATCGCTAAGGTTCTCCACGACAAGTTCGGTATCACCGACGGTTTGATGACTACCGTTCACTCGACTACCGCTACCCAGAAGACCGTTGACGGTCCTTCGGTAAAGGATTGGCGTGGTGGCCGTGCTGCTTCGGGCAACATTATCCCTTCGTCGACCGGTGCTGCAAAGGCAGTAGGTGTAGTTCTTCCTGAATTGCTCGGTAAGCTGACCGGTATGTCGATGCGCGTTCCTACTTTGGACGTTTCGGTTGTTGGCTTGACCGTTAACCTGGCTAAGCCCGCTAAGTACGAGGAGATCTGCGCAGCTATGAAGGAGGCTTCGGAAGGCGAGTTGAAGGGCGTTCTGGGTTACACCGAGGAGGCTGTTGTATCGTCGGATTTCTTGGGCGACGCTCGCACTTCGATCTTCGATGCTAAGGCTGGTATCGCTTTGACCGACACCTTCGTTAAGGTTGTTTCGTGGTACGACAACGAGTGGGGTTACTCGAACAAGGTTCTCGACCTGATCTCGGTTATGAAGGCTTACAACAAGTAGTCTTAACCCTACCGACAAAAGAAAATCCCGAACCGCAATGGTTCGGGATTTCTTTTTTTTAGATATGGCCCCGTCGATCAAACAAACGACGCGCCATAGATATTAAACCGATGACAACTTAAAGATTGAGATATACCTTCTCGATATAGCTATTGAAGCTCTCCTTGTAGTTGTCGCCGACGGGGATACTCACATTATCATTCAGGAACACGCGCCCCTTGGCAAAGGCCTTAATGTGTTTCAGATTGACAATATAGGAGCGATGTATGCGCATAAAATCGTTCGCCGTAAGAATCGGCTCGATATTCTTCATACGGAGCAACGTCGTAACAACCTCGCCCGAATTGAGATGCAGGCGCAGATACTCACTCTCACTCTCGACATAATCTATATCGCTGATCTTTACCAGAATCACCTTGTGATCTGCCTTAACCGAGATATACTCCTTGTTTTCGATAGCAACCTCCGCCTCATCGTCTGCATCGTTCTCTGCCGCAGGTGTAGCCGCACTCATTGCCAGCGATGCACTTTGAGCCGCACTCTGCTGCAATTCGAACTGGCGATACGCCTTATTTGCCGCACGCAGGAAATCCGAGAACGAGATCGGTTTCAACAAATAATCGACAGCATCGAGTTTATAGCTCTCGATAGCATACTCCGAGTATGCCGTCGTGAAGATAACCATCTGCTTGCCGACCAACGAACGAACAAAATCCAAACCGTTGAGGTCGGGCATATTAACATCAACAAAGATCAGATCGACTGCCGTACTCGACACGAAGGCCGAAGCCTCGATCGCGTTACTGAACGAGCCTGCAAGTTCGAGAAAAGGGACCTGCGACACATATTTATTCAACTGTCTCAGAGCCAACGGCTCGTCGTCAATAGTTACACACTTGATCATAAGGCGGGGATATCAATTTCTACACTATACTGATTAGTGGTATTGTTAATATTCAGGTTGTAGCGATTCGGGAAGAGCAGGTCCAGACGTTTGCGAACATTATCCAGACCGATACCTCCCTGCGTATTCCACTTGCTCGGATTCTTCGAATTTCGCACGCAGCATTTAACTCGTTGCTGCTCGTCATCAACCTCAATGTCGATATTGATAAACGAACGGCTATTGTAGCTGATTCCGTGCTTAAAGGCATTCTCAACAAAGACAATCATAATCAACGGCGGCACCTTAACACCCAATGGCGGCTGCGCAGGAGTGTTCAGATTGATCTCGACCGTATCGCTATAACGCAGGCGCATCAATTGGATATAGTGTTGCAAAAACTGCACCTCCTTTTCGAGCAAAATAGCATCCTGCTCCGAATCGTAAAGTACATAGCGCATCATCTTCGATAGCTCAATCACGGTATCCTTCGCCAATTCGGAATCAATATCGATCAGCGCGTGGATATTATTGAGCGTATTCATAAAGAAGTGCGGGTTGATCTGATATTTCAGATAGTCCAACTCGGCCTGCGCCATATTCTGCTTCATCTCGATCATCTTCTGATCGTCGCGCACCGACTTATAGATCATCTTGATACCTGCATTCAGACCGCACATAAAAACACCCAACAACAGATTAATGGGCAGTGGCAGGTGGCTGAATACAAGCGACGACATTCGCACATCGGGCTGATTGATATCGATGCCGCAGATATGGTGATAGAGCGCGATCGACGAAAAGACGATCGACACGGCGAGTATCGTAAGACCTGTATAGGTTAAATAGCGTTTTGTCAGCAGAAATTTGCGGGCAAACCACCAATTATGGATCAAAAAGAGCAAGAAATATGGCGAAATAATACTCCACGCCGTCTGTATTCTGCGCCACTCAAACGGGTCGCTACGGAAGATTGATCCGCTGAAAATCGGCACCAGAAAGACAAAGGTCCAAACACAAAAGTAGAGCAGGCCCTCGGTTAGAGCCTGCTTACTGATTTTTTCGGATTGTGGTCGTGGAACTCGCATAAGCACTCCGTTTTACCACGCTACGCCTACTTGCGAATATGCTTTTTCAAAAGCTTCTTATAGTGGTCGGCCATAGCCTTGAAGCCGAGGTCGGTCAGGTGAGCACCATCAACCGAGCACTCGTCATCGTTATACGATGCACCCTCGTAGAAGTAGAAGTTCTTGTCGCGCTTGAAATGCTCTGCAACCTTTCGCATCTCGACAGTCTTCTCCTCCAACTGACGACGCTGTTCGAGATTGAACTGCGAGGGAGGGAACTTATAGCTATCAAGCATAATGATCGGAGTCGTAGGATGAGCCTTGCGGATAACCTCGATAAAGGCGATGGCGTTCTCCTCGATCATCTTCGCGGTGCAGTTAGGAACGAAATCGAGGAAATAGACCGTAGGATTCATACGAGCCATAGCCTCTGCGATGTAGATATCGCAGCGGGCATTGCCGCTGAAACCGAGGTTAAATGCCTCGAAATCCATATCGCGCGAGAGAATCGACGAGTAGCACATACCTGCACGATTGGCACATCCGCCCTGCGTAATGCTGGTGCCATAGAAGACCACCGAGCGATCGGCACGCGGAGTAGCCGCAACGGGATAACCAATCTCGGCATCACGATCGACACCGATCTGCACATCGCTCACACCGTCATACAGAGGCAGATAGAGCATATACTCGGCATACTCGTTAGCCATATTCGAGATCAGGATACCGCTATTCTCCTTGCTCCTGGTCGAGGGACGGCCAGAGCAGACGTGTCGCCAACCCTCATCCGTCAGACGATAAAGATCGACACCGCGAATACCAACCGTAGTCATATGGCCCATATTCATCTGCTGACGAACGGTCCACTTAACACCGATGGTTGTCGAGTTGGTGCGGAAACGAATTGCCATACCCGCGCTATTGGTCGAGAGTGTCCAAAGCTCCTCGCGGCAACCCTCCTTAACCGATGCGGGCAAACGATCGTAGAACGACTCGGTATCGGTAAAGCCTTTACCTACAATTCGGAAATCGCGTGCCGAGCGAAACTCCAACGAATCGATCTTGGCAGCCGCTGCCTGCATCGCAATTGCCACAACAGCCAATGCGGTAAGAATCAATCTTTTCATCGTCTATCTTGCTTTTAGATTTAGATATTGTACAAATAACGCTTGATACTGCGCTTGGGAGTCTTCTCAAACTCCGAAGGATAGATAATAATCTCAGCCAGACGCTCGTAAGGTGCAACCAACGAGTTGATCTGCTTCAAGTTCTCGTTCATATACTTCGGGATATCGAGCTTGGCAACACCATCAGCCTCGGCAGCCTCATAATCGGGTACAACCAAAGCCACCAACTTATTGTCGCGCTGAACAACCAACGACTCCATTACCAAATACAGAGTATTCAATTTAGCCTCGATCTCCTCCGGATAGATGTTCTGGCCATTGCTACCCAAAAGCATCGTCTTGCAACGACCGCGAATGTAGAGCGTACCGTCGGGATCCATCGTACCCATATCGCCGGTGTGCATCCAGCCGTCGGATTCGAGAACGCTCTCGGTAGCCTGCTCATTCTTATAGTAACCCATCATCACGTGCTCACCGCGAATCATAATCTCACCTGCAACCTTCTCCGGATCCGGCGAGTCGATCTTACATTCGAGGTGCTGCTTCAAGTAACGACCGCACGAGCCGGGTTTGAAATCGCAATGAGCCGCGAAGCTGATCAGCGGGCCGCACTCGGTCATACCGTAGCCAATCGTAATGGGGAAGTTAATCTTCAACAAGAAGGCCTCGGTCTCCTCATTAATCGGAGCACCGCCAACAACGAAGATATCGACATTACCACCGAAGGCATCGATCAGTTTCTTCTTGATAATCGAATGGATTGCGGTATTGAGCAGAGGAATACGCATAGCGATACTCATCGGCTTCTTCTCCAACATCGGCAGTACCTGCTTACGATATACCTTTTCGAGGATCATCGGAACGCAGCAGATAATCGTAGGCTTAACAACCGCCATTGCCTGCATCAGAATCTTTGCAGCGGGGATACGACCCAACAAAGTAATATGACCACCGGCAGCCAAAGGCGACAATAGGTCAAATGCACAACCAAAAGCGTGAGCCAAAGGCAGGAACGACAGAGTTCGCGAGCCGCGATAGAAGAACGTATTGCCAGTGTCGGGGTTGATCTCGGTGATTGCGAAGAGTACGTTACCCGTAAGGTTGTTGGTCGTAAGCATTACACCCTTCGAATAGCCCGTTGTACCCGAAGTGTAGTTCAGCAACATCAACTGATCGTTCGGAACTTCGGGGTACTTAATATCATTGACGCTAAAACCGCGCGGATACTTTGTACGATAGTGTTTGAGAATATCCTGCTGGAAACGGGTGAGCGAATGGCCATCCTTCTCATAAATTGCGTGATAGTCCGTCAGCGAGAATACTGCCTTGATAGCGGGAATCTGGTCAGGCTCGATATTGTCCCAATAGGTATCGCCCAAGAAGAGCAACTTACTCTCCGAGTGGTTGATGATGTGGATAATGTCGTTCGGGTTGAAATCCTGCAAAATGGGAACGATCGTGGCACCATAGGTGATTGTAGCGATATACGAAATACACCAACGAGTGTTATTACGACCGATCAGCGCAATCTTATCGCCCATCTTGATATCAGCCTTCTTGAAGAGAAGGTGCAGCTTGGCGATCTCTTTTGCCATTTCGTAGTACGAGAAGGTCTCATTCTTAAAGTAGTCGGTCAAAGCCGGCATTTCGCGGTTCTCACGGAAGCTCTTCTCGTAAAGTTTGATTAGGTTTTCTTGCAACATAATAGTTGTGTTTTTTAAGGGAATTAATTTTACTTATTCTCTTTTACTCTCCTCAACCACCTTTCTGGCTCACGCCTTCGAAATCGCTCTCAAACAAGCGAGCCTGCGAGTGATTGTTTTCTCCTCTATTTTTCTTCTTTATTTATACTATTTTCAGGCTCTGTTGCCGACTCTTCGTTCTGCTTTGCAGAGGGAGCATCGGGGTAATCCTTCTCGCACTCGCCTCGAAGATTACTACCCGTAATATCCACATCGGGCTTATGTCCATTCGAGGGGAAGATCGAGATTTTCGATTCGGTACCTGCACGCAGGCGTGAAATATTTTTACGGTGGGTCCAAATAAGCAGGAGCGCCACTATAAATGCAAATACGATCAATGTGATATTGTCGTTGGTCTTTGGCGAGATAAGGATAAAGATGGGAAACGAAACGCCCGCACACATCGAGGCCAACGAGACATAACTGAACAGAATAAATACAACCAGCCAAACACCAAAACAGAGCAGGATGATCGAAGGAACGATACCGATAACTGCACCTACGAGCGTTGCAACGCCCTTACCGCCACGAAAATCGGCGAAGATTGGGTAGATGTGGCCAATCACTGCCGCAGCGACTGCCAAAAGTTTGAGAATTGTGAGCCAATTATCGCCGACGGCCGGACTATATTTCATCAAACTCATTAGCGTTACCGCAACAAAGCCCTTCAATGCATCGAGCACAAAGACGGGAAGTGCGGCCTGGCGACCCAATACGCGAAGGGTATTTGTTGCACCTGCATTCTTACTACCGTATTCGCGAACATCTATACCGTAATATCGTTTGCCGATCCATACAGCGTTGGGAATCGAGCCCAAAAGATACGCTACAATCAGCAGAAAAATCACACTTAATACGACCATATTCATTAGGTTTTCGCCCGAAAACAATTCGAGCATTGTTGCAAAGCTACGAATAAAAACTATAAAATCATAATTTTTTCGAAGAAAATGGTTAGACCCCTTCCTACTTTTCGCGAAAAAGTTTATCTTTGTAAGAAAATTTGGACAATAATTCTCTTTCGTTTCAATTATGGCAAATAAGCTCACATTAGGACAATCGATTCGCACCTTTGATTGGTGGAGATCGTGGTTTATGATCTTACTCGGCTGTACTATTTTGGCCGCAGGATTCGTCTATTTCATCAACCCGTACAATATCGTTCCCGGAGGTGTGTATGGTACCTCGGTCGTACTCCATCACCTCTTCCCCAATATTCAGGTGGGTACGTTCGGCTATATGCTCGATATTCCGCTGATGATCCTATCGATCATCATCTTCGGTGGCGGTTTTGGTGCGCGTACCGTTGTGGCTGCGCTCACTACCCCCGGTATTATGAATATTATGACCTATTTGAGCTATGACGATATTACTATGCAGTCGCCTGCAACGTTGCTCGATGGCAAAATCGACCTGTCGAACGACATTATGTTGGCATCGATTTGCGGTGCGGTATTGATCGGTGTCGGTGTCGGTCTGGTAGTTCGCAATCAGGCGACAACGGGCGGTACGGACATCGTGGCTATGATTCTGCAAAAGTATTTCAAACTGAAATTTTCGAGTGGCATTCTGCTGGTTGATTCGATGGTCGTTTTGTTCGGTATTATCGTATTGCAGGATTGGAAATTGCCCCTCTATTCGTTGATCACAATCTTTATCTCAACCCGCTTGATTGACTATGTAATCGACGGTGCAAGCTATGATAAGTTGCTGTTTATCAATACCGACGGCAAACACACAGACGAATTGCGCAATCTGATTCTAAACGATATTCAGCGTGGCGGTACATATATCAAAGCAAGCGGTATGTACTCCGGTGCCGAGAAGGAGATGATCTTCCTCGTTGTAAGTCGTACGCAGGTTGTCAGCGTTCAGAACCAGATCAAGAAGATCGACCCGCGTGCATTCCTTGTTGTGGTTGATGCTTACGATACCTACGGCGAGGGCTTCAAGCCCTTCCCTGAGGAGGAGGCGATTAGCACCAACTAAACTCAAAAAACGTTCAAACTCTAAAAAATGGATATTAAATCGTTGCGCCCACTGACGGGCGATGGCAAAAAACTATATATCGAAACATACGGCTGTCAGATGAATTTCGGTGATAGCGAAATTGTAACCTCAATTCTTCAAGACGAGGGTTGGCGTTACACCGAGCAGATCACCGATGCTGATGCAATATTAATAAATACCTGCTCGATTCGCGACAATGCCGAGCAGCGTATTTGGGGTCGT
>JAZUPN010000022.1:0-2214 GCA_045605245.1 Alistipes sp.
TAGGTTGCATACGCGTTACGCACCCGTGCGCCGGTCGCCAACAAATTGTGCAAGCACAATCCTTGCTGCCCCTCGACTTGCATGTGTTAAGCCTGCCGCTAGCGTTCATCCTGAGCCAGGATCAAACTCTCCATTGTAAAAGAAAATTTTAATATCATAGCTCAATCTCAAAGGTATTGCTTTGAAATACTCTCCGAAGAGAGTGTCAAAACTTAGCTGCTCAATATCTTCAAAGAACGTTGTTCTATCTATTAAAAAGAACTTCCAAAGTTAATCGCTTCCTCACTGCCGCCCTCTGCTTTCGCATCGCGCAACCTCTTTTAGAAGCGCCCCTCGAATCATTCGGAAAGGGACTGCAAAGGTATGAACTCTTTTTTAATCCACCAAATTTTTCGAGAACTTTTTTTCGAAAAAACTTTTCGTTAAGAACTCTGCAACCGTGCTTATCTCTCGATTGCGGGTGCAAAGATAAGGCATTTAGATTCAAACTTCCAAACAATTATTAAACTTTTTTCAAAATATTTTTACCCTATTTTTTCATCGGTTTGAACACCAGCAACTTAGCACTAAAACTTTTTTGACCCGTTTTTCATCCAAATCGGGTACTGACGTGCATACAGGGCATATTTGAGGTGTCAAGAAGGCATATCAACACGCTGAAAAATTTATTCGAAAGTGATCTTTCCACGCAAGAAATTCGTTTTTATCGACGAAAACAGTTATATTTGTATTTTGTACAACCTCAAAAAACATCACAAATTATGAAAATGCGCTATATATTATATATAGGTATAGTTTTGGCGGCCGTAGCGTGTACCCCAACAGCCCCTTCGAGCGAGCCCAATTTAGAGCACGGCGACCTGCTTTTTCAGGTTTTCAAGCCGAGTGATTTCTCCGCAGCTGTCGAAGGCGTGGCGGTTGGGCGCGACAACATCAGCTACTCGCACGTGGGTCTGCTCTCGATCAACGAGAACGACACAACCGTTATCGAGGCGGTGTTCAAGGGTGTGCGCGAGGTTACACTCGACCACTACCTCGGCAACTCGGATACCATCGGCGGTCGCCCCGTCGTAACCGTTGCGCGTGTCAAGCCCGAATTCCGCCATCTGCGCGAGGCTGCCATTGAACGCGCACGCGAGTATATCGGCTGCACCTACGATTTTGTGTTCAGCCCCGTGAATGACTCAATCTATTGCAGCGAGTTGGTTGCGCTGGCCTATCTCGATGAGGATGGTCGTTCGATCTTCTCGACCGTGCCGATGACATTCCGCAATATGCAGACGGGCGAGATCGACTCGACGTGGATCGAGCATTTCGAGAAATATGGAGCCGAAGTGCCCGAAGGCGTACCAGGTACCAACCCCTCGCAAATGTCTTGCGACGAGGTAATCGAGGAGGTTTATCGATTCTTTTAGCCCCGATTTCGTCGCCAACATCCCTCTCAACACCCCTCAAACTGCTCCAAAATGAAATATTTTGGGGTGAAAAGTGTGTGTTTGAGAAAAAAACATTATCTTTGCACGCTATGTTTAACTAATTTAACTGTTTACTAAAATGCCCAAAATGAAAACTAATGCCGCGGCGAAGAAGAGATTTACCTTCACCGGCACAGGTAAGATCAAGCGTCAGCACGCTTATCACAGTCATATCCTGACCAAAAAGACTACAAAACAAAAGCGTAACTTGTGCTATTCGAGCACCGTTTCGGCTGCCGACGAGCCCAAGATCAAGAAGTTGTTGGTTAAGTAATTAAACACGCTTCACTAACTTATTTTATTAATCAAAGAGCAAATCAGCCCCGAAGAACGTGAGAGAATCACGTCGCTGACAGCTCGTAAAACTTTTCACACACTATGCCAAGATCAGTAAATGCTGTTGCATCAAGAGCAAGAAGAAAGAAGGTTTTAAAACTTGCCAAGGGTAACTTTGGTTCAAGGGGAAACGTATGGACGGTTGCCAAAAACACCGTTGAAAAAGGTTTGCAGTATGCTTATGCACACCGCCAAATCAAGAAGAGAACATTCCGCAGCTTGTGGATCCAGCGTATCAACGCTGCTGCACGCGCTAACGGTTTGACCTATTCGCAGTTTATGGGTAAGCTCAACAAGTCGGGTATCGCTCTGAACCGCAAGGTTCTGGCTGACCTCGCTATGAACAACCCTGAGGCATTCCAGCAGATTGTTAATGCAGTTAAATAAGCCGCTTTAAGTCGCA
>JAZUPN010000023.1:0-2599 GCA_045605245.1 Alistipes sp.
TCCATCTGAATTTAAGTAGTTTATCTTCGGCCATTGCGACCACGCTTGCTCTTCTTCTCGTCGCGCGGATCCTTGCGATAGATTCGATCGTCGAGCGCGATCAACTTCGGGCGACCCATATCGGTACGACGACCGCTCTTCAAGTCGATGGCATACAGCAGCTCGAAGTCGATCTGCTTCTTCGACAGGTCGGCACGCAGCACCTTGATACGCACCTTATCGCCCAATGTCAATCGACGACCCGACTGGCCCACAACGGCATACAGTGCCTCGTCGAAACGATAGACATCGTCGTTCATATCCTTCAATGCAACCATACCCTCGACCTGCGTCTCGTCTAATTCGACATAGATACCCCACTCCGTGAGGCTCGAAATATGGCCATCGAACTCCATTCCGACCTTATCGACCATAAACTCGGTCATCTTATACTTGATCGACGCACGCTCGGCTGCTGCTGCAACCTCCTCACGCTCCGACGATTGCTCGCAAAGGCTCTCCATCGAGCGCTTGTCGGGCGACTTGGCACCCGCCAGATAGCCCGCCAGCAGACGATGTACCATCATATCGGGATAACGACGAATGGGCGACGTGAAGTGGGTATAATAGGGGAATGCCAGACCGTAATGGCCAATATTGTCGGTGGTATAGAACGCCTTCGACATCGTGCGAACGGCCAAAGTCGCAATGGCATTCTCCTCGACCTTACCGCGAATCTTATCCATCAGTCGGTTCATCGCCTTCGCAACAGCCTTGCCCTTATCGGCCTTAAAGTAGTAGCCAAAGCGCAGAATGAAGCTCTGGAAGCGAATCAGTTTATCGCTATTCGGCTCATCGTGAACACGATAGACCATCGTGCGCTGACGACCGCGCTGGCGACCAATAAACTCTGCCACTCGGCGGTTAGCCAACAACATAAACTCCTCGATCAGCTGATTTGCCTCCTTCTGCTCCTTGAAATAGACACCCGTCGGGCGGCCCTTATCGTCGAGGTGGAACTTGGCCTCCTTACGCGAGAAACCGATTGCACCCGCACGGAATCGGTCGGCACGCATCTTCTGCGCCAAATCGTTCAGTGTCAGGATCTCCTCCTTCAAATCGCCATCTTTACCCTCGATAATCTCCTGTGCCTCCTCGTATGCGAAACGACGGTCCGAATAGATTACCGTGCGACCAAACCACTCATTCAAAACATTGGCCTGCTCGTCAAGTTCAAAGACAG
The DNA here is from genome assembly GCA_045605245.1 of Alistipes sp. Classification (GTDB taxonomy): domain Bacteria; phylum Bacteroidota; class Bacteroidia; order Bacteroidales; family Rikenellaceae; genus Alistipes. The sequence goes on from JAZUPN010000023.1 coordinate 1,223, forward strand.
CCGAGAAGCACAACTTCTCCTCGTGGGGGCGCAACGAGCAGAGTTCGTTCGACAGACGTTCGGGCAACATCGGCACCGTACGATCGACCAAATAGACCGATGTACCACGCTCAACAGCCTCGGTATCAACAATATCGTTCGGGCGCACATAGTGCGTAACATCGGCGATATGCACACCGATCTCCCAACGACCCTCGGCCACCTTGCGGATCGATAGCGCATCGTCAAAGTCCTTTGCATCGGCGGGGTCGATCGTGAATGTGGTAACATCGCGGAAGTCGCGACGCTCGGCATAGTCCTGCGCCGTGATCTCGCCCTTGATCTCCTCGGCCGCCTCGATCACTCGATTATCAAATTTATAGGGAAGATCGTACTCCGCCAAAATTGCGTGCATCTCGGTATCGTTGTCGCCACTCATACCCAGCACATCGCTAATGCGACCCTGCGGGCACTTGCTGCCATCGGCCCAATCGACGATATGTACCACAACCTTCTCGCCATCGCGCAGATCGGGATACTCGCGCTTTGAGCAGTAGATATCCATCGGCACCTTACGCGAATCGACCTTAATAAAGATCTGATGATCCATAACTTGCGCCGTACCGACATAACCCTTCGGGTTGCGCTCGATGATCTCCGTAATCTCACCTTCGGGCACGCCTGCGCGGTTCTTACGCGTAACGGCTACACGCACACGGTCGCCGTCCAGCGCGTTGCACGTATTGCGACGATGAACGTAAATATCCTCCTCCATTCCCTCGACTGCCACATATACCGCACCCGACGAAACCAGATCGGCAATACCCTCATAGGTAGGCATCGCGCCACCTGCCAGACGGAATTTCTGCCCCGTGCAGGCCTCAACAACCCCCTCGGCAATCAAGCGTTCAAGTGTATCACGCGTAGCATAACGGCCATCGCGATCAGCTCCACCCGAAACAGCGGCCAACTCCTTCAACGAGAATTTGTGTCCGGGCATTGCCGTAAGCACGTGCATAATGATTGACGAGCGATCACGCTCGCTCATTTGAGAACTCTGCTGGTTCTTTTTATCTCTCTTTGCCATAGTTTTATGGGGTTTTAGAATACATTTTTCACAATCTGGGCAACATTATCGGTGCGGCTCATCGTATAGAAATGAATTACGGGCAGACCCGCCGCCTTCAATTCACGCGCCTGCATCGTAGCCCACTCGATACCGACCTGCTTCACTGCGCGATTATCCTTGCACTGCGAAACAGCCTCGACCAACTCCTCCGGCAGATCGACGTGGAAGGTCTGCGGCAGAACCGTAAGCTGCGATTTGGTCGTAAAAGGCTTCAAACCGGGCACAATCGGAACGGTGATTCCCGCCGCACGACAACGCTCGATAAAATC
>JAZUPN010000024.1:0-34612 GCA_045605245.1 Alistipes sp.
CGTCGTAACCTCCTTTGCCAGACGCTTCTGCAATACGCGCAGGTGGGGAGCCTCTTCGTGCTCGGCGATCAGCGACTCAACGGTCTCACGATCGAGCAGAGTGAAGATGCGGATGTAGCTCTTTGCGTCGTCGTCGCTCACGTTTAACCAGAACTGATAGAACTTATAGGGCGAAGTGTAACGAGCATCGAGCCATACGTTACCGCTCTCGGTCTTGCCGAACTTCGTGCCATCGGCCTTCTTGATCAGCGGGCAGGTGATAGCGTAAGCCTCGCCACCCAACTTGCGGCGGATCAACTCGGTACCGGTGGTGATGTTGCCCCACTGGTCCGAACCACCGAGCTGCACCTTGCAACCGAGAGTCTCGTAGAGGTGCAGAAAGTCGTAGCCCTGCAACAGCTGATAGGGAAATTCGGTGGACGACATACCGGCGCCCTCGCCATTGAAACGCTTCTTAACCGAATCCTTTGCCATCATATAGTTTACGGTGATCATCTTACCGATGTCGCGTGCGAAATCGAGGAAGGTGAAATCCTTCATCCAGTCGTAGTTATTTACGAGCAGAGCAGCATTCGGAGCGTCGCTGTCGAAATCGATCAACTTCGCGAGCTGTGCTTTGATAGCCTCCTGATTGTGGCGCAGGGTAGCCTCGTCGAGCAGATTACGCTCCTGCGACTTGCCGCTGGGGTCGCCAATCATACCCGTAGCACCTCCTACCAGAGCGATGGGGCGATGGCCGCAACGCTGGAAGTGTTTCAAAATCATAACACCTACCAAGTGGCCGATGTGCAACGAGTCAGCCGTAGGATCGATACCCAGATATGCAGTGGTCATCTCCTTCTCCAACTGCTCTTTGGCACCCGGCATAATGTCGTGGATCATACCACGCCATTCGAGTTCTTCTACAAAATTCATTCTGTCTGTTATTTATTTGTTTGTCGTTATTCCAATTCCAATTTAAGTGCCTTCTGCAAACTCTTCACCAACGGGTTCTTCTCCACGAGGTAGGCCATTCGATCCTCGATGCGGATGGGCTTCGGAGCGCGATATTCGCGCTGGGGACGCACAATCTCGATATCGAGCGTTCCGTTAATCGAGGCCATCTCGGCCAATAGGTGCAGTGTGGCACTCTTCGTGCGCTTGATCTCCTCTTCGAGTACATCGCTCTCGGCCTCGATGATTACGCGGTTGCCGTCGATGCGCATCGTGTCGTATGCCAACGATAGGCGAACACTCTCCTCGCCGAGCTTTGCAATGAACTTGTCGCGCACAAGGGCGATCTTCTGCTCGGTCATCGGATCGATTGCCGTGAGCGGATTGACCGCAGGCGAATCTCCCTCCTCGGTTGTGTGTGTAACCTGCTGGCTCAAAATCGACGCAAGTGAGGTGCCTGAAAGCGAAACTCGCTGCGTATCATCCTTTGCGCGTGTGGTGGTCGGGGTTGCAGCTTGGGTTGGCGCAGTTGCGGATGCAGTCGTTGCCGAGGGTGTTGCAGTTGCAGTTGTAGCAGGAGCAACGGGCGGCGTAGCGGTCTGTGCCGCAACGGAAGCAGGGTTGGAGGTCGTAGCAGGGGTTGGTTGTGCAACCGCAGTTTGCGGTGCGGTGGTGGCCATAGTGGTTGCAACGGTTGGTTGCGTCGAGGGAGCAATGCCCTTCAAAGGTGGCAACTCGAAGTATTCACCTATTGGCTCATTTTTTTTTTGACTCAGTCTGCAAAGTTTCATCAGACCGAGTTCAACCGTCAATCGTTGATTTGTCGCCGTTCGGATAATGTTGTCCAATTGGGCAAGCAACGAGATCGCTCCGAAGAGAAATTCGGGATCGCAGGTTGCAGCCTGCGTGCGATATCGTTGAAGTAGCGTACCCGTAACTTCGAGCAGGGGCATAGTCTTCTCGTCGCGGCACATCAGCAGATCGCGCATATGCTGACCAAGACCTGCCATAAAGATCTGTGCCGAGAATCCCGATGCCAACACGCGGTCGAAGAGCAGCAGTGCCGAGGTGTAGTCGCCGGCCATCAGCGTATCGACCGTTGTGAAATAGGTGTCGTAGTCCAACACGTTGAGCGAACGAGCCACCTCGCGGAACGAGAGGTTCTGACCGCAGAACGAAACTGCCTTGTCGAACATCGACAGCGCATCGCGCATACCGCCATCGGCCTTTTGAGCGATAAGGTTGAGCGACTCGTCGTCGTAGGTAACGCCCTCTTTCGAGGCGATATATTTGAGGTATTCGACGCTATCTTCAACGCGAATACGGTTGAAATCAAATATTTGGCAACGCGATAGGATCGTGGGAATGATCTTGTGCTTTTCGGTTGTTGCCAGAATAAAGATCGCGTGTGCAGGTGGCTCTTCGAGTGTTTTCAGAAAGGCATTGAACGCAGCCGTCGAGAGCATATGCACCTCGTCGATGATATAGACGCTGTAACGACCCACCTGGGGCGGAACGCGCACCTGATCGGTCAGCGTACGAATATCCTCGACCGAGTTGTTCGATGCGGCATCGAGCTCGTGGATGTTAAACGAGCGACCCTCGTTGAACGAACGGCACGATTCGCACTCGTTGCAAGCCTCATTGTCGATGGGCGAGAAGCAGTTGATAGCCTTTGCGAAGATACGGGCGCAGGTTGTCTTACCGACACCGCGCGGACCGCAGAAGAGATAGGCGTGGGCCAACTGACCACGCGCTATGGCGTTTTTGAGAGTAGAGGTAATATGTCCCTGACCCACCACCGAAGCGAATGTGGCGGGGCGATATTTACGAGCCGATACAACAAAATTTTCCATAGCAATCGCAAAGATATGAAAACTTTTTTGAACCCGCACAACATCGCGCTATAAAAATGTACGCACGTGCGCTTACGCGAGCGACAAAATGTCGCGCCGAGGGTGTCGTTTCTTCACACGTTGGCAGTCGAAAGTGTCGCAAAGTCAGTCGATTGTCGCATTGTTGGCAGTCGTGTGCGACAAAATGTACGCACCGCGATTCTGGCAATGGATTTGCTGTAAAAGTTTTCCGAAAAACGAGAAACAAGTAACTAAAACCAAGATAAAAACTATGAACATCAATTCACTTACTATCAAGGCGCAGGAGGCTTTACAGCAGGCCTTTGCGTTGGCGCAGCGCGGTGGTCAGCAGGCTCTCGATCCGCTGCACATCCTCGCGCAATTGATCGCCGAGGAGGATTCGCTTTGCGCGTTCCTGCTGGGACGTGTGGGCGTGAATGTCAAACTTTTACGCGAGAATGTTCAACGTGCCGTTGCGGCATTGCCGCAGGTGTCGGGTGCTGCGGGCGAGCAATATTTTTCGCACGAGGCCTCGGCCATTGTGCAGCGCGCTATCGATTTTACGACGACATTTGGCGATAAATATGCCTCGGTGGAGCATCTGTTGCTCGGTCTGATTGCCGAGCGCGGTGAGGCACAGCGACTTTTGAAGGAGTCGGGCGCAACCGAGAAGGAGTTGAAGGCGGCGATCACCGAGTTTCGCAAGGGCGCGAAGGTCGATTCGCCCACCTCGTCGCAGGAGTTCAATGCGCTGGGTAAGTATGCCATCAACCTCAATGAGCAGGCGCGTCGCGGCAAGCTCGACCCCGTGATTGGCCGCGATGAGGAGATTCGTCGCGTGTTGCAGATCCTTTCGCGCCGAACGAAGAACAATCCTATTCTGGTCGGTGAGGCCGGTGTGGGTAAAACCGCTATCGCAGAGGGTATTGCGCATCGCATTGTCGATGGCGACGTGCCCGAAAATCTGCGCTCGAAGAGTATCTTTTCGCTCGATATGGGCGCGCTGATTGCGGGTGCGAAATATAAGGGTGAGTTCGAGGAGCGATTGAAGGCCGTAGTGCAGGAGGTGATCGCATCGGACGGTCAGATTCTGCTCTTTATCGATGAGATTCACACGCTGGTTGGGGCAGGCAAGAGCGACGGCGCAATGGATGCTGCCAACATTTTGAAGCCCGCTTTGGCTCGTGGTGAGTTGCGAACGATTGGTGCGACGACACTCGACGAATTTCAAAAATATTTCGAGCAGGATAAGGCTTTGGAGCGTCGTTTTCAGAAGGTTATGGTCGATGAACCGACCGTTGAGGATGCCGTTTCGATTCTGCGCGGATTGAAGGAGCGTTACGAAAATCACCATCAGGTACGCATTAAGGATGAGGCGATTGTGGCTGCCGTAGAGCTTTCGCACCGCTACATTACGTCGCGTTTTCTGCCCGATAAGGCGATCGATTTGGTCGATGAGGCGGCGGCACGTCTGCGCCTCGAAATGAACTCGGTGCCTGAGGAGATCGACACCCTTGATCGTCGTGCGCGCCAGATTGAGATCGAGCGCGAGGCTATTCGTCGCGAGGGTGATGAGCGACGTGTGGAGGAGCTTTCGCGCGAGCTCGATGAACTGAATTCGCAGCGTAGCGCACTGCGTGCCAAGTGGCAGGGTGAGCGCGATCTGTTGCAGAAGATTCAGTCGAACAAAGAGTCGATCGAGCGTTTGAAGGTTGAGGCGGCCGAGGCCGAGCGCAGTGGCGACTATGGTCGTGTGGCGGAGATTCGCTATGGTAAAATTCGTGAGGCGGAGCAGCAGATCGACGCTCTGCAAAAGGAGCTCGATATGGCCGGCTCGAATGGCTCGATGATTAAGGAAGAGGTTGATGCGCAGGATATTGCCGAGGTGGTTTCGAAATGGACGGGCGTGCCCGTAACGCGAATGTTGGCCAGCGAGCGCGAGAAATTGCTCAATATGGAGGCGGAACTTCATCGTCGCGTGGTGGGTCAGCACGAGGCTATCGAGGTGATTTCGGATGCTGTGCGACGTTCGCGTGCAGGTTTGAGCGATGGTCGTCGCCCAATCGGCTCGTTCATCTTCCTCGGCACGACGGGTGTGGGTAAGACCGAGTTGGCGAAGGCTCTGGCAGAGTTCCTATTCAACGATGAGAATTTGATGACGCGAATCGATATGAGCGAGTATCAGGAGCGACACGCCGTATCACGTTTGATCGGTGCGCCTCCGGGATATGTCGGCTACGATGAGGGCGGACAACTGACCGAGGCTGTGCGCCGTAAGCCCTATTCGGTGGTGCTGCTCGACGAGATCGAGAAGGCGCATCCCGATGTGTTCAACATTCTGTTGCAGGTGTTGGACGATGGTCGATTGACTGATAATAAGGGTCGCACGGTCGATTTTCGCAATACGATTATCATTATGACCTCGAATATGGGCTCACACCTGATTCAGGATCGCTTCTCGAAGGCTATGGAGGAGGATGGCGAGGTGGCTGCGGAGAGTGTCGAGCAGACGCGTAATGAGGTTATCGAGCTGTTGAAGCAGACACTGAAACCCGAATTTTTGAACCGTATTGACGAGATTGTGATGTTCACTCCGCTCTCGCGCGAGGATGTTGAGCGCATTGTCGATATTCAGTTGCGCGCGGTGGAGAAGATGCTCGCAGCCAACGGAATACGTTTGGAGGTTTCGTCTGCCGCACGTCGTTGGGTTGCCGAGGCGGGTTACGATCCGATGTTTGGTGCACGCCCCGTTAAGCGTACTATTCAGCGATATATCGTCAATGATCTCTCGAAGAGAATTCTCGCAGGCGAGGTCGAGCGCGACCGCCCGATTCGTATCGATGCAACAGCCGAGGGACTGACATTTGAGAACTAAATTCAAAAAGTAAAATTCAAAATTGAGCCACACTTTCGGGTGTGGCTCTTCTCTTTACAAACAATGAGGAGCATACGCGGCGGCAGGGGGCGGCGCGACTTTTTGTCGCGGGTGCCGCCGCGTATGACGAAAACAGAGTTTTCGCTCTTTTCGGAATATCGAATTGTTAATTAAAACAAAGAGCCGCATCCCAAACGGGTGCGGCTCTTACGTTTCAACAAACACAAACTCTATTCGGCCTGCGGTGCGGGAGCTGCTTCGGTTGCACTCTTGGCAGCCTCTTCGGGGAACGAGATCAGATAGCGCAGGTGCTCCAATTCGCGCATATAGTTACGCTTGGGCAACTTGGGCGAATAGACGTAACAGTCGAGCGTAATCACCTCATTGGTAGCGGTATTTACCGTTGTGTAGCTTACGAACGGGCCACCCATAAAGTCGTTTGCCACATCCCAGAAGCCGCGCATCTCCAACCACAGACGACCCTCGACGCGGAACGCCTTATAATCGGGATCGTAGATCTCGGCGGTGGTCATATATGAGCCATCCGACGGGCCGGGGATCAGTGCCGCATACTTGTTACGCGCTGCGAGCAACTTGGGCTGTGTCAGATCGTTCGGGCCGGTGTAGGGGTACGAATAGATAAAGAAACCCATACTCGACTGCGGCATCTCGAACGAGATCCACGCGAAGTTATCTTTCTGATTGCGAAGAACATATCCCTTCGGAACGTTCATCGTGATACCGAATTTGTCATTGAGCAATTGCAACAGACCCTTTTCGTAGTAACGCTTGCCGTAAGCGATCGAACGGTCGCGCTCGGTCGATTCGAGCACCTGCATCAACATCTCGCGGTTGGCATCGACAAAGGCGGTTGCCGCTTTGATATTGGGCGCAGTGAGTTGCAGAATCACCTGCGGAGCCGAGAAACGGTCATACTGCACATTCAGACCGGCCTCCTCGTGCGCGGGGTTGATGTCGATATCGAGGATGTTGCGGTGTCGCTGCACGAGATTCTTGAATCCGGAGGGGAGTGTGCGCAACAGGTCGAAATGGGGCTCTGTCTGGTTCAGAACAGGCACGGGAGCCTGCAAAACGGCACGCAGCGTGTCGCCCAATTCACCTTGCCACTCGTTGTTTTCGGCTACTACGATAAGCTCGTAGGGCGAGCCCTGCGAAATGGGGCGGTCGAAGTTGTCGGCGGTCTTGAAAGCGTCGCAAGAACAGATGGTTACTGCCGCTACGACTGCCGCAAAGGTCTTGAAAATAGTTTTCATCGGTTTATCGTTTTTGTGTTTATTTCGAATTTCGTTAGACAAATATATAACTAATTGATTAGTTATGCAAATTTTCACCCGAAAAAATAGATTTTGACACAATCATTGCTACTTTTGTGGCGATAATCATTTCGATAATCAACTTATTAGCAAAATAGATGCGTCTGAAACCCCCTAAATTTCTGCGCCGACTGATGCCCGATCTTATCTGGGATATCGAGGATGAGCGTAACGTATTTCTAACTTTCGACGACGGACCCACGCCCGGCATAACGGAGTGGATCCTTGCAACGCTCGACAAGTACGATGCCAAGGCTACGTTCTTCTGTCTGGGTAAGAATGTCGAGGCCTATCCCGATCTCTATCAACGTATTATAGATGCAGGCCACCGCGTCGGAAACCATACCTATTCGCATCAGAAGGGGTGGGGTATGCCGACCGATCGCTATGTCGAGGATGTCGATTTTGCCGCCGATTTCATCCAGAGCGATCTGTTTCGTCCCCCTTATGCACGCATTACGCCTGCGCAAACGCGTGCCCTCGCACCGCGTTACCGCCTGATTATGTGGGATATCATTTCGCGCGACTACAACCGCAAAATCTCGCCTGCAACCTGCCTGCGCAATGTTGTTCCATATCTCGAAGGTGGCTCGATCGTGGTCTTCCACGACTCGGTCAAGGCCTTCCGAAATATGCGTTACGCCCTACCGCGCACACTCGAAGAGATCCGCCGCCGAGGGCTTCATTGTGCCCGAATCGAGTAGCGTGCCGATGATCGCCAAAGGCTGATAATGAGAAAGTGAGCACTATTTTTTGATACTTTCGGGAAAAGTGTTATTTTTGTGGCCGAAATTGAGATTGAATCGAAACAAAATCGACAATAACTAATTAAAATTATATTTCTATGCAGATTACAGCAGCAGACATCAAAATCGGTATGTGCATCGAAATGGACGGTAAGACTTTTATCGTTGTAGATTTCCAGCACTGCAAGCCGGGCAAAGGCCCCGCATTCGTACGTTCGAAGCTCAAAAACCTCGAAAATGGCCGCGTATTGGAGAACACCTTCTCGTCGGTAGGCCAGAAGATCGAGCAGGTACGCGTTGAGCGTCGTCCCTATCAGTTCACCTATGAGGACGATCTGGGCGCACACTTTATGCACACCGAGACATTCGAGGAGATCAACATCGACAAGAACCTGATCAATAACTACGACCTGATGGCTGATGGCCAGATCGTTGAGGTTATGTTCCACACCGATAAGGAGATGGTTCTTTCGGCCGAGCTTCCCCCGATCGTTGATATGGAGGTTACCTACACCGAGCCGGGTATCAAGGGCGATACCGCTTCGACCAACTCGTTGAAGCCCGCAACGGTTAATACCGGCGCAACTGTTCGCGTACCTTTGTTCATCAACACCGGCGACAAGATCCGCGTTGATACCCGCACCCGCGAGTACTACGAGCGTATTAAGTAAGCCGCGCGAACTCTTTTCGTGAAGAATGAGCTACCCTTCGAGGGTGGCTCTTTTTTTGTGCCTATGGCAGGGATGTGGTGCGAAATGTCGGTGCGGAATGGGGTGAAAATGAAAAATAATCGCTCGCGGGGTAGGTTGTTCGATAATAATTCGCTATCTTCGCAGTAGGAATCGCGTGCGTGCGAGTGCTCGCGCACGTGTAAAGACCTTTTCGAAAACTAAATTTGGCAACGATGAAACGAAATATACTCCTTACACTGCTTTTGTTGCTTACGAGTTTTGCCTTGCGAGCGCAGGAGATCGTTATCGGCGATCGCGTGCCCGATTTCCGCCCTGCGGAGTGGTTGGGTGCAGAGCCTACCGAGGATGATCGTCGCGCGACGCTCTTCGTCTTCTACCATACCGAGAGCCAACCCTGTGTCGATGCCCTGCCGCATATCGATTCGCTGGCACGCACGATGCAGAATGAGCGAGTGATTGTTGTTGCAATGGAGCCGAAGGAGCGCGTCGCCCCGACGTTGGCTCGCTATATGAGCCAAAATTTCTATGTTGCAATCGATCCGACGGGCCGCGTATTTACCTCATTTGGAATCAGATATGTCCCCTTCGGAGTTTTGATCGACCGCAAGGGGCGTGCCTGCTGGATCGGTAATCCGCTGTTGGCAACCGATAAGATAATTCAAAATAACCTCAAATAGAAACTTCAAAATCAAACCCAAATAATGGCCTTTACCAAGATTGAACACTACGAGAAGGAGCATTGCGATATGCATCACGATAGCGCATTGAGCGTTGCCGAAGGCGTTAATGATCAGCCTATTGTCAATCCATATTTTGTCCGCAAGCGTCGCCCGCGTTTGACGGTTGATGACTATGTGCGCGGTATTTTGGCTGCCGATATTACCATTCTGTCGCAGGCTATCACGCTGATCGAGAGTAATAACCCCGACCACTACGAGATGGCGCAGCAGATCATCGAACGCTGCCTGCCGTATAGTGGCAAGTCGGTGCGTATTGGTATTACGGGTGTGCCGGGAGCAGGTAAATCGACCTTTATCGAGGCTGTGGGTAATATGGTAACCTCGCTGCATCATAAGTTGGCGGTGCTGGCTATCGACCCCAGCTCGGAGCGTAGCGGCGGCTCGATCCTCGGCGACAAGACCCGTATGGAGAGCATTTCGTCGAATCCCGATGTCTTTATTCGCCCTTCGCCCTCGGCGGGTTCGTTGGGTGGTGTGGCTCGCAAGACGCGCGAGACGGTTGTGTTGTGTGAGGCTGCGGGCTACGATGTGATCTTTATCGAGACGGTGGGTGTGGGTCAGTCCGAAACGGCCGTACACTCGATGGTCGATATGTTTATGCTGTTGCAGATTGCGGGTGCCGGCGATGAGTTGCAGGGTATCAAGCGCGGTATTATGGAGATGGCCGATATTATGGTTATCACCAAGGCCGATGGCGAGAATGTCCTGCGTGCGAAGTTGGCACGTCGCCAATTCCAGAATGCGCTGATGCTCTTCCCGATGCCCGAATCGGAGTGGCGACCGCAGGTCTTCACCTGTTCGTCGCTCGATAAGGTGGGCTTGGAAGAGGTTTGGAAGGGGGTTGAGGAGTACCTCGATTTCATTCAGGCCAATGGTTACTTCCGCCACAACCGCAACCGTCAGAACAAATATTGGATGTACGAAACGATCAACGACGCACTGCGCAGTTCGTTCTATCTGAACGAGAAGATCGAGGGCCTGATTCTCGACTACGAGAAGCGCGTGCTGGGCGATCAGATCAGTTCGTTCGTGGCGGCGAAGGAGTTGCTTGATCTCTATTTCGGAGAGAAAAAATAGGCGCAGATGTTGCTGATGCGCAGAACTTTACGACTGATGCTGTCGATGGTTGCTACCGTCGCGGTATCGGTCGTTTCTGTTTTTGCTGCGCCGATTTCGAAGTCGGCGGAGGTGTCGGACTCGAAACAGAAGGTCGTTGCAGAAGCCGGCTCGAAGGCTGTTGTTGCAGGCTCGTTTGTTGGCAATGAGGGCGGTCGGGTTGTGTTTTGCTATGGAGATGTCTATCTCGGTGATCAGCAATATGTTGCACAGGTCGATAATGGCCGTTTTGAGGCCGAACTGCCAATTGCCACGATGACCGAGGTGGCAATTTTTCGTGGAAATAAATCTTTGGGGCGAGTGTTGATTGCCCCCGACGAGAGGGTCGTTATTGAGGCTATCGATTCGTCGCCGAAATTTTCGGGATCGGCAGGCGAACGTAATGAGGAACTATATAACTATCTGAATGATATGCGTTTCGGTAGTTTTACTCCCTCCTATGCAACCTCTTCTGCCGAGCAGTTTGTTGCGGTGCTGACGCGCAATATCGAGATCGAACGATCGAAAATGGAGAGGGCATTGAGCGAATCGTCGGAGCCGTTGCGCCGTTGGGCCGAGGCGGAGATTTGCTATCGCAACGGATTGTATGCGGTCGAATACGCTCGACGTAACAACTTGACTGACAGCTTGTCGCTCGCTGCGCTCTATGATGAAAATCTCTTTCCGATTGACTCCTCGGCCCTAATAGCGATCGATTTTTGTCGCTATCTGTCGGCTGTTGTGCGCGACCGATATGTCAATGCGAATCCCATAGCGGCGAACTATCTTCTGCTCCGCGATCGCGCAGGTGCCTATGCGGCGGCATTGGCTCAAATTGCAAAGGAGAATGAGAGCGTGGCTATGCGCGAGATCTTGGGCGGAGCGATCTATGGAATGGCTTATAATGCTAATTATCAAACTTTTGTCAGCCTGCTTGAACAGACCCACGACTGCCAATATGTGAGCGATAGGATGATTTCGTGGCTTGATGATCTGCGTGTTGCGCGTGGCGAGCGAGCCGATATGCGCCGTTTTACCGAACACTCCTTCGAGCGACTGCTGGCCGAGTCGCACCGCGAGGTGATCTATGTCGATGTGTGGGCGACGTGGTGCCCGCCCTGCTTGCGCGAAATGAAGCACCTGCGTCGTATGGAACGCCGCCTTGAAGGTCGCGGTGTGAAATTTGTATCGCTCTGTGTATCTTCGCCTTACGTGCAGTGGATGCTGATGGTCGATCTGCCTGAAAATCGCTCGGTGAACTATTGGCTTGACGATGAGGCGCAGGCGGTTTTGGATCGTTATATCCGTATTCGCAGTTTCCCGCGATTCTTTGTTTTGAGTGGCGGAAAGATTGTTAATGAGAATGTGCAGTGGCCCTCGTCGAATGATCTGATCGATGGTATTTTGGGCGGCTATGTCGAGGAGTTGGCACGCGAGAAGGGAACGAAAAAGGTTGAATAGCGCAATTGCAAATCATTAATAATGAGTAAAATAAGATCATATATCCGTTCGTTTCGATTGCGCACGCTTCCGCTTTCGGTGGCGGGCATTGTGCTTGGTACGTTGCTGGCAGCGGGTGAAGGTGAGTTTCATCTGTTGCGCTTTGTGTTGGCGATTTTGACGGTGCTGTTGTTGCAGATTTTGTCGAATGTCGCAAACGAATTGGGCGACACATTGCGCGGCACCGACTCCGAAGAGCGACAGGGTATGATCTATTCGTTGCAGAGTGGCGAGATCTCGATTGCAGCGATGAAACGACTGATAACCTGGCTCGTTGCGCTTGCGGCGATTAGTGGTATTGTGTTGGTTGCCAGTTCGTTCGAGTCGCTCTTTTCGGGCGATGGCGTGCTGATGTTGGCACTTGGTGGCGTGGCGATTGTGGCCGCACTCGGATATACGCTCGGCCGACATCCGTACGGATATATGGGTTTGGGCGATCTGTTTGTGTTCCTCTTTTTTGGACTGCTCTCGACTATTGGCGGATATTTTTTGATGACCTCCGAAGTTGATTGGGCGGTTGCTCTACCCGCCGCAGCGTGTGGTCTGTGGTCTGTCGGAGTATTGAATATCAATAATATACGCGATATGGAGAGCGATCGCGCCAATCGCGTAACTGTTCCGATTTTGCTCGGCGAACATCGTGCGAAGATCTATCAGTGCCTGCTCGAACTGTTGCCTTTCGCATTGCTGACGCTCTTTTGTGTGCTGCGCGAAGTGTCGTGGGAGGGTTACCTCTTCTGGCTCTTCCTGCCTATGTTTGTGGCACATCTGCGCGGTGTGTGGCGTGCAACAGGGCGCGAACTTGATTGCCGTTTGCCGCAGTTGTCGATGCTTACGATTGCTGCGTGCGTTGCCTTTGGAGTATTGCAACTGCTCTAATTTATTGTCTTATCTCCCAAACGACCTTCTTTCAACAAAAAAACCTGACCCCGCAATGGGATCAGGCTGATAGTTGTTTATCACTTATTCGGAGCACACGCGGCCTACTTGGCCCACTTCTCCTTATGCTTTTCGATCTGTTTCTTAATAGCATCAATCGACTGATCGACAGCCTCTTCGAACGTCTTGCACTGGCTCTCTGCCACCAAATCGTCGCCCGGCATCTTCACCGTAATTACTGCGACCTTGTTTCCGCGTTCGTTGTCCTTGTCGAGTTTCAGGATCACGTCGGCCGAAGTGGCACGCTCTGCAAAACGATCGAGTTTCGACATCTTTTTCTCTACGAATTCGACCAACTTCTTGTCGGCATCGAATTTCACGGATTGAATCTGTACGTTCATAATTAATCCTCCTAATTACGTTTATATTAAAGCGATTCGGTCTTCATCACGAAGTCCTGCACGCAAAGTTGCTTGCTCAATGCTTTTGCCCCGCATCTAATCCCACGCTACTTGCTATCCTCCTCCTTCGACCCCTTTCGACCCCGTTGGTGGGGGTGGGCGACGTTGTATGCACGGCGGAGCGAGGAGATACTTGTGTGGGTATATCGCTGCGTTGCGGCGAGCGATGAGTGGCCCAGAAGCATCTGAATTTCGCGTATATCGGCACCTCCATCCAGTAGATGCGTAGCGAAGGTGTGGCGCAAGACGTGCGGGCTTTTGCGACCCTGCACGCCGTAAGCCTCTAACTCGCTATGTATGACGCGATAAAGCGTCGTGCGCGAAATTCGCTTACCTTTCTGTGTTAAAAATAGTGCTTTTTTGTCAAAAATGCAAATATTTTGCCTTGAAATTGCGTCGAGGTAGTCCAAAATTTTTTCGCGTACAATCTCGATTATCGGGACAACTCGATCTTTGTCGCCCTTTCCTCGAACGCGGAGCGAGGTGTAGTTGGCCGAGAAGTGGTCGCGATCGATGGCAATCAGCTCCGAAAGACGCAATCCCGTCGTTAGGAACATCAAAATAATAAGCGCATTACGTTTTGTGTCGAGATCCTCGCTGTCGCAACGCGCCTCGCTATCTACGGCAATCTCCGTCATACGTTTCGCGGGGATGTATGTCGGAAGGCGTTTGGGGGTGCTATTTCGCGGAATCGATGCAAAGGGATCGACCTGCGCGAGGTTGTTGTTGCGCATCCAGCGGTAGAATGCGCGTACCGAGGCTAACGTGCGATTGATCGAGGCGGCAGAGAGGGCCTCGCCGCGCTTTGAACGGTGGAGCGTGCTCTCGTCATCTTTGGGCTTGCGCGAGAGCGATTCGATCCACTCGACCACATCGTCGCGCCTGATCTCATTGGGCACAAATTCACGCTCGCCGTCGCGCGTTACGAATGCCACAAACTGCTCCACATCGCGGCGATAGTTGCGCACGGTGAGTGGCGAAAGTCGTCGTTCGACGGTGATATATTCGATAAAGCGGTCGATCATCGGCTACGGAATTGCACTATGACAAAGTTACGAATTTCCACCCGAAAAACAAAAGGCGGAAGAGATATCCCGCCTTTTGTCCTATCGTAATTACTAACTATTAGTCCCAATCATCTCCAAATTCCTCATTGAATAATTCCTCTCCCAATAAGTTAATGAGTATTTTGGGGCTGAATTCACAGTAATATTCCGCATCGTCAAGAAATGCTAAAATAATTGTAGGATCATTTATTTCACCCAGTACCTCACCTTTCGTATTTATTTTGTAAATTTTATAGTCTTTCATAGCTAAAGCTATCCCATCGCAAAAATCAGTGGCGTATTGATATTCAAAGGGAATAACCTCTTTACCTTGTGTGTTCATAAATCCTACGCAAGGTAAAGGATTAGCCTTGATCACTGGAATTAGATTATCCGTAAAGTTGTCTGCGAGAAATTCACTTGTTTTACCGTCAAGAAAGAAAATCACCTCTCCAGCTGTATTAATAACGTATTGCTTATCACCTTTCTCTGTAATTGCAACACCACAAGAGAACTGCTCCCCGTCATCATATGATGGGGTTATGACAAATTCAGCTTTTGTATTGACATATCCGTAAACACCATCCTTATATACTAATCCAAGTCCTTCACTAAATGGATATGTACGTCCAAAAGAGCAGGGTAGTACTTCATTGCCTTTTGTGTCTATATAGCCCCACTTGCCATCTTTTCTTACGCAGGCCAGATTGTCGGAAAAGTCTTCAACGTCGCTATATTTATCAGATGGAACAATAATCTGGCCCTTGGTGTTCATAAATCCACGCCCTATATCATCTCGATATTGAACCATACCACAAGAACTATTATAGATATGATTATAAGTGCACGGAACAACTTCCTGTCCTTTGTTATTAATTAAACCACACTTGTAGTCTAACTCTACGACTGCGACCCCGTCATAAAAATCATTAATTTCATCGTACTTGGCAATAACTTTAGAAAAAGTTTTCTTTGATAAAACTTCTGCAGCTGGCCCTGTGGCTTTCTCTCCACAAGAAATAATAGTCAGCATTGTAGCAATGTAAATTGCCGTAGTTAAAAATTTCTTCATAATAAAAAAATTTGAGTCCCACCTCACCTCCAACGACGGGGTTGTATAAAAAAAAGAAAGTGTGGAGATGTTCGTTTATCTGACAATAGGCATTTGGCGTAGCCCGACAACAAATAAACAATACTCCACACCCGTACGAGTATGGAGTAGGCACAGAACGTACCGACACGGGCATACCAATACAAGTGATGTAAGTATTCGTTATCCTTGTTGTCTTAAAATCGCCAAATTTTATTGTCAAGGATTAGCGAAACACTTTCACTAATAAATATGTCTGCCGAAAAGAAATACCTTTCAGCATTACAAAATTATGTATAAAAATTTGAATTTACAAGACCCCCACAAACAAAAGGCGGGAGGGTATCTCGCGACAGCCTCCCGTCTTCAAGGGATTTTCACCCTTAAAACTACTAACCCAAACTTAAATAAATGAAGAAACCTTTTGTTGCGGCACGGCTGGTACCGCAACGCTATATGTTGGGGCAAGATTTGTGCCACGATTTCGCTGTCAGGCCAAAAATTACAGTCCGAACGACGTTTAAGACTTTTTGCACGCTATTTGCGACCGAACGTTTTGAACCAAAAAAAGTGAATCAAAATGAGAAAAGTTTTAATGACAGCCGCTGTCGCACTTTTGACATTGGCGGCAATGGTGGCAATGGCGCACGAAAGGCAGATTCCATATGCAGAGCTGCCGCAAAAAGCGCGCAATATTATCGAAAAGTACTTCGCGCGCGATAAAGTGATTTCGATCGAGGAGGATAATGATTGGCGCAAGGAGTATGAGGTGCGTTTTTCAGATGGCGCGAAGATCGATTTCGACGGCAATGGCGATTGGACCAAGGTGCGTTCGTCGCAGGGCGCGGTACCTGCGGAGTTGGTGCCCGATACGATTGTGATTCAGACCAAAGCGAACTATCCCAATGCGATAATGGTGGAGGTCGAGAGGGATGATCGCGGCTATGAGATCGATCTCTCGGATGACCGCGAGTTGCGCTTCGATTCGTCGGGGCAGATGGTCAAGGTCAATGATTAAACGAGAAAGACAAATGAGAGAGCCTGCTCGACAAAATGTGTCGGCAGGCTCTCTCGCTTAAACCTAATTAGAGATTGTGTGCTTTTGTTTTTTTGGGTTACATTCCTTGCTGACCGCTGCCGCTGCCGCTGCTGCCGCCTCCGCCGCGCGAGCCCGACTCCATATCGTCGTTTTGGATCGAGCGGTTGGTCGATTTGACATTGACCTGCGTCTTGCCGAAACGGTAGCCGATCGAGAGGTTGAACATTCGCATCTGTTGCCACGAGCTATTCTCGCTGCGATACGAGTTGGTCTGCATCACCTGGGTCAATTTCGAGTCGGCATTAAAGGGGTTGTGAGCCGAGAAACTTATGGTCATCTTCTTTTTGAAGAGTTGCTGGCGCAGTCCAAAGCTATATGCGAAGTAGGTCTGTTTCATATTGCTTTCGAGGCTCAATCCGAAACGATAGGCGTAACCGCTGGCAAAGATTGTTGCGTCTTTCCACAGAGCAGCCGAAGTATAGAGCGAAGCGTTGTAGGTGAAACCTTTATTTGAGAGGTTGAGTGTCGGGGCTTTGATTATGTCGTAACCACCTCTACCACTGATTTGTATGCTGAATTTCACATCTTTGCGATAACCGATCGTGGCATTAAGTCCGTACGATTGGCGTTGAGCTATGTTGTCGTATGTTATATGTCGTACGCCATCTTCGACGAACGAATATTGATTGACGGCATTGTTCGAGAATGTGCCGCTTGTGCCGAGCGAGATGTTCCACGCCGACGAGAAACGTCGCCACGAGAGCGATACCGAGTGCGAAACCGTCGCGTCCAAGTCGGGATTACCATAATTGACGTTCATAGGCGACTCGTTGCGATAGGGGTTCATCTGCCAAAGGTTCGGACGGCTCAGTCGCTGGGTGTACGACAGCGAGAGGGTATTTGCGTCGTTGGGGCGGTAATTGCCACTTACATAGGGGATTATGTTGAACAGCGAGGGTGAGTAAGTGATCTTGTCCTTCTCGGTGAGAACCGCCACGTCGCTCCACGCCTGCTCCATACGGGCACCGACGCGACCCGTCAATTTCTTGCCCTTCACGTGATAGCCCGCATAGAGAGCCAAGATGTTCTGCGTGTAGTTCATATCGCTACGAGGGTAGTCGGGTGCGATCTCGAACTCGTCGGTTGTCTCGTTGCGCAACGAGGTCTGCGAGTCGTTGGTGTAGCGGCGATAGATATACTTCGTGCCCGCCTCGATGTTGTGCATCTTGTTGATCGGGTTGAAATAGTCGATCTGTACGGTGTTGTCGAAACTGCCGTTATCGCCCAAATGGCGGCGTGCCGAGGTGGGGTAGTTGAACGTGTTATAAACGTCGTAGAGTTGCTCCTCCTTGTCAGGCGTAAGATCCATCTCGTAGGAAATGGTCAGTGTGTGATCCTTGCGATTGAACGTACGCTGATAGTTCGCTGCGGCCCAATAGCTGTCGTAGTCGTAGCGGCTATCCATATAGTTGTCGTAGCCCATAACGCGCTGACCATCTTTTGAAAGGATCTCTGTCGTCGAGTATGCATAGCTTTTCGATTTGCCCATATAGTAACCACCCTCCAAAGTGAGCAGGTTGAGGGTATCAATTTCGTAGCTGGCATTTAAGTTTACGCCTGTGTATGATCCCTTGTACTTGTATTGCGACGATGAGGTCATAAGGTGCGTTGTCGGATCGTCGAAATTCTCGCGGAAACCATCGCTCAACTGCCATTTGCGGGACTTGTGTATCGACGAATAGACCGATGCCGAGAGCGAGAATTTGCCCATCTGCGCCGCGATGTAGGCGTTGCCGTAGAGCGAACGTTGGGTCGAGGCCGAAAGATTGACCGTGCCGTTGTAGCCGCCTGCAACCTTGCGATCTGTAATGATATTGATGATGCCGCCGACACCTTCGGCCTCATATTTTGTCGAGGGGTTGGTGATCACCTCGATCTTCTTGACCGATCCTGCGGGCATACTCTCGATGACGCTTTTGAAGTTCTTAGACATCATCGACGACGAACGCCCATTGACCAACACCTTGTAGTCGCTCTGCCCGTTCAGCAGCACGTTGCCCTCGGCATCGACACTCAACTGCGGAACCTTGCGCATAATATCGACCAACTGACTTGTGGGCGAATCGGGATCATCTTCGACGCTGTAAGCGATCTTCTCGTCGTCGGCCACGATCAGCGGTTTCTGCACCGCCACGACCACCTCGCCAATATCGACACCCTGCTCCAACGCCACTTTGCCGAGTTTCGTTTTGCTCTCTACGAGTTCAACCTCGCGGTTGAGCGTTGTATATCCGACCGAAGAGATTTGGAGCGTATATCGTCCCTGCTCTTTTGCTGCGATGGTGAAGGCTCCTGTCGCGTCGGCGGCTACGGCTGCGACAATTGACGAGTCGGCCTTCAAAAGAGCGATTGTCGCATAGCCAATACCCTTGTTTGTTGAGGCCTCTACGGCGCGACCTTCGAGTTGATAACGGTCGGCCTGTTGCGCCATTGCCGACGAGCAGAAGAGAGTGATTAGCAAAGTAATCAGTGAGAAGCGAGTTTTCATTTCTATTCTTTTATCTTAATTGTTCGATGTTATGTCAATAGTTCAGCTTACGCAAAATTGGGATTGATCCTTCGAATTACGGCTACAAATTTATCCGATGCTTTTTGAATTTCCAAATATAATCCAATAAAAATATATTGAAAAACAAAAAAAAAGTACCGAAAAACAATATTTTGCGACTTTTTTAGACCTTTCGGCAAATATTTCCTCTTTGCGTTTTTACATATTAGACGCTCGAACGGGGCAAAAGTTACATTCGCACCTCATTTTTTTGATCATTAAGCCTTTTTCGGCTGTCCCATTTCTTTTGTTTTGGCTGCGAATGGATATCACGTATCGGGATAAAAAAGGTTTGACGGCGGTTGCTGTTCTCTCTCTTTGTTTGTTTGCTTGCTTGCTCTCTTTGACCATTAGGCCCTCTTTATATATAACGATGTAACTTCGAAATTGTTGTTTATCGCATACATATATACGCACAAAAAAAGTCCGCAACCATTGCGGGTTGCGGACTCTTTTTGAATAGTATAAGTACTACACTCGATTAGTAACCGGTCGTCTTCGACGCAGCGTAGCTAATCTTCAATGCATTCGCGCGGCGAAGCTCCTGCTTAACGTCGGTGATGATACCCATACGGGTCTGGTCATCGGCCTTAATGCAGACAGTCATCGCGTTACGATCAGCCTCATTGAGCTTGTCGCGCTCCGAAGCGATGAAGTCGAGAATGTCCTTGGTAGTACGGTAGCTATCGTTGAGCTGTACCTTCGGTGCGTTACCGAACTTTGCCTGCATAGCGATGCTCGGGGGACCGATGTGGATAAAGCTAACGAGCGACTTCTTCTCCAATTTCTGGATTTCGGTTGCAGCCGGCAGGCGGTAGCGAACCAGCAGCTCCTGCTCACGCATCTGTGTACTTACCATAAAGAAGAAGATAAGCATAAAGATTACGTCGGGCAGCGACGAGGTCGAGATTGCGGGGGTCTCTTTCGAGCCCTTCTTCTTAATTACTGCCATAGTTTATTTACCTCCTACGTTACGCGGTTCAGCCTCTGAGATCTTCAAAGGTACAGCGTCGGTAATCGACTTACGAGCTGCCTCACCCAGATCAGCGAACTCCATACCATACTTGCTCTTTGCGAGCTCGTTACGTACTTCGTTGAATGCGCGGGTAAGCTCATTCTGTACCATAATGTAAGCCTCATAGCTTGTACCACGGTCATTCTGGAGCGAGATAACGCCCTCAGATACCGGATACGACCATTTCGAGCCGTCTTCGAGTTCGATATCCTTTACCTTCTTTTCGGGAAGAGTCTCCAAATCGAAGGGGTTGAGGACGAACTCCTTGGCCTTATCTTTCAGCTGTCGGATGTCGATCACCTGGTTCTCAGCCTCCTGAGTGCTAACCATAATGTTGTTGTTCTGCGAGATGAACACCTTCATAAGGTTACGCTCCTTAATGTCCGAAGGCTTCTGCTCGGTGTTTTCATCGGGCATAGGCGGCAACATACGAGCCAGACCTGAATCAGTATTCATCGTGGTAGCAACCAGGAAGAAGATCAACAGCAAGAAAGAGATGTCAGCCATTGAGCCGGCATTGATTTCCTGTATTTTTCTTTTGTTAGCTGCCATAATTGCTTTTAGTCAAATGTTATTTAATAGCAGATTTAACCTCAGCAAACAGAGCAGCCAGCAGAGCAGCAGCCATTGCAAAATAGGTTACATAGATGCTGAAATCCGATACACCCAGAACGAGCTTGTCGTCCATTACGGTGCCATCGGCCATATTCATCGGGGTAGTCGAGTCGGTCAATGCGAAAGCAATACCGACAACAACAGCGATCGCTACAAGTGCTACCAATGTGCCCTTCAAGCCTGAAGGATTGGTGAAGGTGTTGTAGACTGCGCTAACCAATGCAGCAACCAGACCCAGTGCAAACAGTACGTATGCCCATACGATAATGCCGTTTACATCGGGGTTGCCGGCAGCGTCACGACCGCCTGCGACCATCATAACAACCAACACAACAGTGATGGCCATCATAACGCCCAACAGTATGTTTAATACTTTTTTCATTGTTCAGTGTTTAATTGGTCGTGATTAATGAATTATTTCTTGTTGTAAGCAGTCAGCATATCCAACAGGTTGATCGAGCTATCCTCCATCGAAACTACCAACGAGTCGATCTTCGAGATCAGGTAGTTGTAGAAGAACTGCAAGATACAAGCCGAGATCAGACCGAGCAGGGTAGTCAACAGAGCCACCTTAATACCACCTGCAACCATTACGGGCGAGATATCACCAGCAGCCTGGATCGAGTCGAATGCGTCGATCATACCAACGATGGTACCCATGAAACCGAACATAGGAGCAGCAGCGATGAACAGACCTACCCAAGTCAGGTTAGCCTCCATCTGGCCGTTCTGAACCGAACCGTACGATACAACTGCCTTCTCAACTGCGTCAAGACCCTGATCGTAGCGATCCAGACCCTGATAGTAGATCGATGCAACGGGACCGCGAGTGTTGCGGCAAACGTCCTTAGCAGCCTCGATACCGCCGTTGTTCAGAGCCTCCTCAACCTTAGCTTCGAACTTCTTGGTGTTGATCGACGAGAGCGACAAGAAGAGAATACGCTCTACGCATACTGCCAAACCGAGGATCAAGCAGAGCAAGGGCAGCAACATCCACATCCACGAACCCTCGATGAACTTCTGCTTCAATACCTGATGCATCGACTCACCCTCGATCTCAGTCTCAGCGTCGATTGCGGGAGCAGCCTCCTCAGCAACGGGAGCCTCCTCAGCTACCTGCTCAGTTGCGGGAGCCTCAGCGTTAGCGGCCTCAGCGGCCTCCTGTGCGAACACGTTAGCAGTACCAAGGCAAAGCATACCTGCTACTGACAAAGTCAAAAAAAGTTTTTTCATAGTAGATAAATTAAATTAATTAGTTTGTTGTTTGTTGTTTGTGTTTTGTTTGTTATTTGTTTTAAGTTTCGTGTCTTCAAAAATTTATTTTAGTTGGCCTTAAAAAAGTTTTCGCGGAGAAAGCGGGATTCGAACCCACGATGCCCTTTTGAGGCATACACACTTTCCAGGCGTGCACCTTAAGCCACTCGGTCATTTCTCCAAATTGCGCCAAGTAGCCTGCGCATATCGCGCTGACTATCAAAGCAATGAACCCACATTTTTGCCTTTTATGCCACTCTATTCTGCCAAAAAGCGCATAAAAGACTTGCGAAATATAGCAATAATTTTAATTCTGTGCAACGATTTGGGTCGTAATTTCACCTTTTATTGCTTTTCGCAGCAGTTGGACTGTCTCGTCGTGAGGCAGTTTTTGACCGAGAATATACATCAATTTTGTTACTGCGGCCTCGGTTGTCGAGTCAAATCCGCAGATGACACCGATCTCTTTCAGGCGTTGGCCCGTCTCGTAGAGGTCCATCGCCACAATACCGTCGGAGCACTGTGTAACATTGACCACGATCACGCCTCGTGCGATAACTTCGCGCAGCACGTCGCAGAACCAATCGGCGGTCGGGGCGTTACCTGCGCCATATGTTTCGAGAACTACGGCTTGCAGACCGTAGATACTCAACATCGCGTGGAAGATCTGCGGACTTATTCCGGGGAAGATCTTCACCACCGAGACTCCCGTTTCGAGTGTTGTTGCAACGCGCAATGGCTCGTTGGGATCGCCGGCGGCGGGGGCGATGTAGGGGTAGTTATATTGGATATTCACGCCCACCTCGGCCAGTGGCGGATAGTTGAACGAACAGAAAGCGTTCAACTGCTCGGCACTGAACTTCGTTGTGCGGTTGGCGCGGAACAGACAATTCTGGAAATAGAGGGCCACTTCGGGGACTACGGCACTGCCGTTACGCTTCTCGGCGGCGATTTCGATGGCCGTAATCAGATTTTCGCGGCCGTCGGTACGAAGTACGTCGATCGGAATCTGGCTACCGGTAAAGATTACGGGCTTGGCGAGATTTTCGAGCATAAAGCTCATTGCCGAGGCTGTATATGACATTGTGTCGGTGCCGTGCAGCACTACGAAACCATCATATTTATTGTAATTTTCGCGTATCAGTTCGGCCAGGCGGCACCAATTTTCGGGAGTTACGTTCGAAGAGTCGATGATCGGCGACATCGTTATCACCTCAATTTCGACATTCAGGCGACGCAGGGCGGGGAACTCGTCATAGATGCCGCTGAAATCGAAGGGAACGAGTGCTCCCGTCGAGGCATCGGTGCGCATACCGATCGTACCACCCGTATAGATTATCAGAATTGAAGGTTTCATTGCTCGTTCAAATTCGGTTTATTTGATGCGCGCGGTTGTGTTGCGGTGCAACTTGCCGAACAACAGTCTAACAAAGTTAGCAATTATTTTCCGAAAAACAACTATTTAAGGCCAAAAATTCTCTCGGCGTTGCGGGTTGTGATCTGTGCAATTTGCTCTTCGGTCGAGTCGGTTAGCTCTGCAATGCGTGCGCAGATATATGGGATGTAGCTACTCTCGTTGCGTTTGCCGCGATGCGGAGCAGGGGTGAGGTATGGGCAGTCGGTTTCGAGCAGCAGGTCTTCGGGCGACATCTCTTTCACGACCTCCGCCAGCGCACTCTTTTTGAATGTTACCACACCGCCGATGCCGAAGAGAAAATCTCCGCACGCTTTGAGACGGCGGTATGTCGCCGCATCCTCCGAGAAGGCGTGAAAAACACCGCGCAGATTCTCTCCGCGCTCTCGTGCCGCCGCCGATTCGCGCTCGATAATCTCGCACATATCCTCCCACGCCGCGCGTGTATGAATGGCAACGGGCAGGTCCAATTCGGCTGCCAATCGCAATTGATAGATGAACGCTTCTCGCTGATCCTCAACGTAATCCTGACTCCAATAGTAGTCTAATCCGATCTCTCCGACGGCATAGAACCGTACCCCTTCGGGCGGTTGTCGCAGAAAGCGTTCGACTTCGGCGAGCTCGTCGCACCACGTCGGATTTTCATTGACCGAAGTGGGGTGAAGACCCATCATCGGAAAGCAGTTTTCGGGATGAGCCTGCGCCAAATCGATCATTCGGCGGTGGCTGTGCGTGTCGATTGCGGGGAGCAACATTCGATCGACACCTGCCGCTATGGCACGCTCGATGACCTCCTTGCGATCGTCGTCAAATTCAGGCTCGTAGATGTGCGAATGGGTATCTATATATTGTAACATATAGTCTGAGAATCAAATTCTTATATACATTTGTCCGGGGACTTGTCGTATCACGCCCGCCAACTCCAAATTGAGCAATAGTGCCGCCAATGTACCCATATCGAGAGCTGTTAGTTCTTGTAATCGGACAATCGAAATAGTGTCGGCCGCACCAATCAGCGAGAGCAGTCCCGCCTCATCGCGCGATAGTTCGATGACCGGCTCTTTGGCCGAAGGCTTACATTCGGCCTCGTGCAGATCCCAACCCATCTCGGCAATGATGTCGTCGGCCGAAGTAACGAGTGCCGCCTTTCGGTTGCGTATCAGCGCATTGCATCCCTCCGACGACATATCGGTAACGCGACCGGGCACAGCCATCACTACGCGATTGTAGCTGTCGGCCATCGCGGCAGTGTGGAGCGATCCGCCCGATGCTCCCGATTCGATCACAACCGTGCCGCCGCTGATCGAGGCAATCAAACGGTTACGCGGAATGTAGTAGCGACCATTCTGTTTTGTCTGCGAGTGGAGTTCGGTTACGATTGCGCCCCCTTCATCGACTATCTCGCGAGCGAAAGCAGTGTGCTGCGCAGGTGTAACGGCGGGCAGGGCATTGGCAATAAACGCGACCGTCGGCAGGTGGTGTCGCACCGCGGCGCGATGGCAATTCACATCGACACCAAAGGCCAACCCACTGACAATTGTCAGCGAGGGCAGGCGATGCGAGAGCCCATCGACCAGACGTTCGCACATCGTTATTCCATATTGTGAGATGTGGCGCGTGCCGACCATCGAGAGGGTCAGCCCACCGAGAGCCTCGGCATTACCTTTTATATATAATACGTGTGGATAATCATCCGTTTCGCGCATCAGAGCGGGGTATGCCTCATCGGTCGAAGCAATTGGCTCAATGCCGTGTCGCGCGCAATACGAGAGTTCTCGATCGGCGGCACGATGCGATTTTCGGGCGACAATCTCTCGCGCAATGCTCTCTTGCAATTCGGCACGTCCGACCAATTCATCCACCGAGGCCGCATATATCGCCTCGGCCGACCCAAAGCAGCGTAACAGATGCACCGCCCCTCGCGCTCCGAGATGCGCCTGCATACTTAATGCAATATCGTCGATAGTTGCCATAATCGTAAATATTTAGGTTGGGTCTGCGGATCACCCCGCGCCCAATTTACGATTGTAAAGGTACGAAATTTTTGTGAAAAAATGATAGTTGGGTTCGATTAATTTTTGTTACGCATAGACATAACAGCTATTCGTCAAGGTGCTTTTCGAGCAACGCAATAATCTCTTTTGAAGAGGGGCGTGGTGCATCGGAAACTCGCAACTCTCCTTCGCGCCCAAAAATCATATAACGGGGGATCAGAGTAACTCTCTGTTCAGTCAGCAGACGGGCGCTTTTGCTGTTTATAATGCGATAAACCTGACAGCCTTTTAAGTTCAGTTTTTCGAGCGATTTAATCATCGCTTCGGTTGTTTCGTCTTTAGATAAATATACGAACTCCACATCGCGACCCTCGAAACGCTCTCGCAATACAGCAGCATCTTTCATCTCAGCACAGCAAGGAGCACACCACGATGCCCAAAAATCGACATAGATGACGCGACCTCGCAATTCTTTCATCAGCGCCGAGAATGTAGTTTGCTTTCCATCAGCCCCGACGAGCAACATCTCCTCCTCAACAAACTGTTCAGCGCTAAGTTGTTCGGCATAGCGAGCGTGCAATAATGAGTCATCTGCTATAACGCGATCAACGTAAGGCTTACTCCTCTTGGCAGGCCATTCGCGCACCATACCGTCCAAACACTCCGTAATCAAAGCGCGTCGCAATTCGCCCTCTCCGAGCAGCGTATCCTGCTCCAAAGCCTCAAACGTGTATTCCCAATCGACCTGCGAACCTTGCGAAACCTCAACGAAACGCGAGAAATACACCGAACGAGCCAAACGTATAATGTAGTCGCGGTAGAACCCGCAAGCATCGGCACCATAACGTTCGGGCAAGTACTCCGTGTCAAGAATCTCTGCTGCCTTTGCCGCTGAAATCGAAACTCGCTGTCCGAAAATCTCGTCGGTTTTAAGCGCCCAATGATTACGTTCGCTATAAAATTCGTGTGCTGCACGAGATAGTTGTTTAGCCTTTAAGAGCGAATCAAGTATCTGCTTTTCAGCGTCTAACATCATTTTTCGCTCAGCGCGTAGAGTGTCGTAGATAGCAATAAATGCACGGCGGTCAGGATGTCGCGAAAATCGATCCCGCAAAATAGCACGAGCTGAAAACAACGTAGCTGTTGCCTCGACAATCGTTGCTCCATTGTACGATCCAAAGCGGTCGAGCGACCACCCTCGATAGTCAGTATCGAGGGGAGCGGTCGTGCGGTTGATTATACGAATAGTCGGAGCTGCCAATTCGTATTGTTCGGTAGTATCGCGCGTGATGACAACCGTGTCCCCTCGCTGCGCAACGAAATCGCTATTACTCACTGCATTGAATCGATATCTCACGTATAAATGATCGCTATGCAGTGGAATTATCATAGTGTCGCGTGTGATGTCAATCTCACCAATCTTCTCCTTGCTATCCGACGCACGAAAGTTAAGAATGGGTTTGCCATCAACACGAAACATCGGGCCTCCATAGCGTTTCTCCGAGGTGTAGTAGAATGTCGAATGTAGTGTTCCATCAACTACGATGACTACTTGTTCGGGCGAATTATCGACGTTTGGAGTTGAGCAGGATATAAATCCGAGAATAGAAACAAGTATGCAGAGGACAATTTTCTTCATTACAAGGAGGTTTTGAATAATTACAAATTTATAAAAATAAACTCTAAAATTTGTAAAAAACGCGAAAGAATTGCTCGAAAGTTTGGAAATTGAGAAATAAGCCGTATATTTGCAGTCCCGAAATGGAGCAAATGTGGTCTGATGGCCGAGTGGCTAGGCACAGCTCTGCAAAAGCTGCTACAGCGGTTCGAATCCGCTTCAGACCTCAAAATCAAATGGATAACAAGTTGATATACAACGAGTTATCCATTTTCTTTTGTGTCATAGTATAATAGTTGCTACATATTCGCTACATAGACACACAAAAACCGCCTACCCGATGGGCAAGCGGTCAGTTATGAGTATTAAGGTAGAGCAAAGATAAGTATTTTTTTGCAATCGTGCAACTCTTGGCTCTAAATCTCGCAGAACTCCAACACCGGCAAGGGGTGCGAGGGGTAATCGGCTCGGACATCACTTTTATAGTGGGTGCGAGTAAAATAAATTTTTTTGTGGCATTTTCGACCCTACCTTGTTTACATAAAAGGAGCGACCTACACGATGCAAGCCACTCCCAACGGATAACAAAAAAACTATGAGTGTCAGTCAAACCCTAATTGTCGTTTTCGCTCTGCGACCTCTTCGGGCGTCATTACATAAAGCATAGTAAAATACTCCAATCTTGCCTCTTCATCCTCGATACGCTCCAAATTGTCATTGGTCGAGCCGAAAGTTTCCGAAATAAAATATCTGCGCTTGTGCAACTCCTCCGCAAGGTCGATGATTTGCTCGTATATATGGTAGGCTTCAGCCTCTTCGGGTGTGAGTGTATACCTACACGCCTCCAACTTTGCATCTACAAGCGACTGCTTAACTCGCCACTCTCCATTGTCGGCTACCTCAACATCGTTTGTGAGATTGAGTTTTAAGCCAAACATCGCAGAGTTAATTTTGGCTATATAGTCATTGTCGCAACTGGCGTAGGCTTTTTGTCTATAATCCTCACGCAGGTAGTCGGGGCAGTTGGTCGAGTTCATCCACGCCTCACATTGAGCCATAACCTCCTTACGCCTCCACGCCACACCTTTAATTTGATATGTACGAGCATCGTCTATATCCTCGCCACGCTCTGCAAGGCATTGGCGTATTTGGTCGAGTTTAGTGTTATGCTTTGCTATTTCATCCATAACCGCCTCTCTCGAAAGTTTTGATATGTAAGATAGTGTTTCTACTTTTTTGGTCATAATCTTCTCGGTTTTTAATCGTTTTTACAATTTTCCTTTGGCACGCATTTCCTCGGCAACCTTGCGCCACATCTGGCGGTTTTTTTCCAACTCTGCCTCCTCATCCTCATCGGGGGTGGGTGTTGGCTCGACCTTTTCCAATGTCGGGTAATACTTCGCCCTTAACTCCTCTAACTCTGCGTACAAAGGTGCTAACACCTCTTGACATTTCATTGCAACTAAATTGGCAATCTCTTGATAATTCTGCTCCATTTTCTTGATTTTTAATTTGTTATAGTTTGATATTCTTTGCTCTAATTTTTGATAAGGTGGTCGGGAAATGCTACCGAGCCGTTGTCGTACATTCGCTTAAAGTAGCGTAACACTGCTTGTATTTCATAAGAGCCTATCTTCCTCGATGCAAGAGCTGCTGCCGAGTTTGCATCCGCTTTTGTCGGGTAGGCAATTTGATATGCTCGATTGGCAGGTAGTCCGCAAGTCAGTAAGTATGTGAATATCTTGTCCTCTGGCGAAATCTTGTCGCTAAACCCTATCCGAGCATAATACTCCTTTTTCTTGTCCTTATTCATCTTGTAAATGTTTTGTCCTCCAATATTTAACCTCTTTAATAAACCTTTTTCGAGCCTCCTCCCCATCCTTTGAGGGGTCGATAAAGATTGTGGTGCGGTCATCCACTTGAACAGGTACAAAGTGGCGGTGGCGTTCCCTAACCTCCGCCAACTCTGCCTCCGTAAGACCGCAAAAGTTATGACTCATTAGTGATTTGGATTTTTGAAAGTCCACACCTCATCGCCAAAGTCGTCGTAACTCTTAATCGGTTTGTCGAGCATTGGGCAAAGAATGATAACCTTGCCTCGCTTACTAACAACTGCAATCTCCTCACATCGGCAAGCCTTGAACGACTTTATAAAGTGTGAGCTGAACGAGATATAATCATCGCCCAATCGTGCATCGCTACGCTCGTCAATAAGTATGCTTTTGCGTAGCACATAGTCGTTAATCGCCATCATTTTGAGCGTTACGACACTCCCCTCAATCTTCGATGTTACTGGTGTAAACATCGCTTGTTTGTGACGCTCATAGAACGCCTTTTCCACATTGCTTTTAATCTTCTCCATATTCTTAATTTTTAATGTTTAGTTAATTCTACTAACTTTGGCACTCCTGCCCGACTGCAAGCCGAGGCAAATACACCTATTCCGTAGCCATTCCCTGCTATTGTGCGATAGGTCTTTCGAGCATCGTACTCCCTATACTTGGGGTGGTGTCGGGAAAGAGCCACAAACACATCTTCGCCCCCTGCTCCCATTATTGACTTTACACAAGACCCGATAGCGAGCCATTTGTTTCGCCCTTGCGTGATGTCTATGCCGTGCCGAGTTATATACTCCACTCCTGCGAGAAGCAACCTCTCATCGGTAGCCGTTGCAAGTCTTGGAGTGTAGGTCGGTGCTACTTCTCTTGGCAATTCGTTCCACACCTCACTATCGGGGTTGTACACTGGTGCATCATCATAAGATGCCACCCTCAATCGGCATACATCACTTCCGCATCTATCGACCTCACAACCTATCCCATCGAAGTAGTCAGCCAACGCCCGAAAGTATGCCCGATGCTTGGTTGGGTCGGCAATCTTGATTAGTGCGAACACACCACGACCAGAGCAAGACAATCCAGCGTAGAATATGAACGGCAAGCCTCCGAGTAGGTCTTTTAGCGCATCCACATCCTCGACCTTGTCCCATTCAACACATAGCACTCCACTATGGCAAATCAACCCCTCCGAGTTTCTTACCTCAAACACTCCCGATGGAGTGTAACACGGCATAGACCGCTTGGCTTGACTGAACGCAGCAGATCCATATGGCAAAGAACGCAGAGCCTCGACCTTTGCTCGCACACGCTCGCTGAATAGTACAGAGGTAAGGGGCAAAGAGCCTTGCGGATAACGGCTATTATATATGTCCGAAAAATAAGATACATTCATAGTCATCTTGTTGTTGTTATCAAACCTTACAACCTAACACACCTAACACCTAATTTAAGGTATTCATTTATATATATTTTCCCATATTATAGATGCTAGGATGTTAGGAAATTATAAAAACCTTGTTATAATGTATTGTAGGCACGATTTTATCATAACATCAGACCTAACAACACCCTAACATTAAGGCTTGAAATGTTAAAATGGGAGGTCTTCTTCATCAATTACGCCCTCTTTCGAGTAGTCTTTGCCCTCTTCTCCCTTACGCCTAAACTCGTAAGCCCTGCCAGTCTTACCCACGCCGTTAGGATTTTTGTACCAATGGTTGGGGTTATCAAGCATAAACTCATTTTTGAGAGTGTCAGCGATTTCGCTGGGAGTGTATCGGCAACTCCTCATTGACAATGCTTGTGCAATCTCGGTTAGATTTGCCCCAAAACCGTCAGGGTGTTCATCAAATACTTCCTCAACCCACAACCCTATATCCTTTGCACAACGAGAGCGAGAGTTCTCCACAACCACCGCAAGTGCTTCCGTTTTAAGGAGATATGGAGCAAACCACATTCTGCTTTGCTTGGGAGTGCTAATCTCACGATTGGCAAGTGTCCACATCACGGCTGGCACTTCGTTACGGAGTTTTGTATCAAAATCGGGGTCAAAGTGTTCCAAAGGCTTAACCCTAATAATCCAGTACCGCACATCGCTATCCGAGGCACGGATAAAGTCTGCCTCATTATTCGTGTTAATAAGTATCTTCAAGAACGACTCGACATTGGTTTGCTTTTCGTTTTTCTCGTTGAGGCTTGCGCTTTTGGCAGTGCTAAACGCCTTAATCGTGTTTATGGCTTTCTTACTATCGCTAACCTCTTCAAAGACCGCTAACAACTTGGTTACATAGAAATTGAATTGGCTATTCAAGTCGGTTTGTGTCAGCAGAGTAACATTTTGCCCAAACATCCACCCCAACGCATTTGCAAAAGTGCTCTTGCCTGTGCCGTTTTGTTTACTGGCGAGGCATAGAACTGGGAGTATTTGAGTGGGATACCTATATAATATCGTAAGATAGTCCCAAAGCAACTCTCTTTGCTTGCCCCCGATATGGTCGATTAGTATATCCCACGCAGGGTGTTCGCCTTGTTGGGGTTGGTGCATCAACGAGTGATACTTGTTGTAAAGACCATTGCCACCATTCGGGATAACCTGCTTATAGTCCGTGTGACTTGGTATGTTTACAAAGCCATCGTAATACGGGGTACTCTCCACATAGCGGTTGCCGAGTCGCTCGGCTATTGCCTTGCGAGTTCGCTTGCGTACATCTATACGCTGCACTCCATCGCTCTGAACGAAAGTAACTCGCTCGTACACATCATTTTCCACTCTAAAAATTTGCGGAAGTCCATTCTTTTCACTATCTTTGTATGTGTTAGAGATAGCCTCGCTCATCGCCCCTTTAACATCTACCCCTATCCGCCCGATAGGGGTTTCTCTTTTCTGTTCCATACTATCTGCGATTACGATTAGCAAAGAGTTCCATTGCCATCCGAGCATCCACCACGATTTTTCGCCCATATTGTTTTACGGCAGGGGCAAGTACCGTGTCTTTTAACTTTTGTGCAGTTGCGTGGCTTACTCCGAACATTTCCCTAATTCCTGCCAACCCATATATATATGTAGGTGTGGCTTCGGTCTTGGGTTGCTCTTGGAGCAAGTCTTTAATTTGTTGAGGCATTGCTGATGCGATTACCTCCTTGAATTGTCCAACCGTTAGCATTGCCAAAGGTGTGGCTTCTGTAAAATTGTTATATACCATCGTTTCCAAATTTAATCATTCAACAATCGGGGAGCGACCCCTTTATCTCGAATTCGATAGTACAATATTACAATCGGAAAATGCGATAAAATTTACATCGTAAAACATTATAATAAAAGCCGTGCTACGGCATATTGTAGGCACGGCTCAAAGTGAAAATCGTAATACAAATCGTAAAATCGTAAAGTCTATTGTGGTTTGATATTGATGTTTTTAAGTCTGCGATTTCGCTTTATTTTCGCCATTATATCATCAATTCTCTTCTCCTCTAATCGGCATAAATCCTTATCCTCAACCTTAAATCTGGCTTGCACAAGACTGTGTAGTGCCTTGCCACCTCGTATGTTATTTTGAAAATATCGGTTATCCCTTAAAGTGCCGAGTAACTCTTGGAGTGTTGCAATATCCTTCTCCCAACAACCATCTTTTATATATCCTTGCTCATATAGTTCCTCCTCTATTGCGAGATATGCTTTAATAATCTTGCTATCCGAGCGTAGGCACTTGCTCCACTCCGATTTGTTAATAGCATTATTAAGCTGCTCATTGAGCCAGTGGAAGCATACATAATCGGGCAAAAAAGAACGAAATAAATCGGCATATCTTTCCTCCGTACATTTACGCAATTCCCATAGTTGGTCGAGGCTATATCCCTCGGACATTTGTTCTAAACTCTCCTTTTGCATCCAATGATCTATCCAGTCAAACACATTTGCATTTGCTCCGTTTTCTCCAAACATTCGACCATAGCCACAAGATGCCCACGAATTAAACAAGGTATGTGTTGATAACTCTTGTTGTATATCCCACATTACTTGTCTATAATAGTGGATTTCCCCTTTGGGGTGTGCTTTTGCGAGATTACTATGCTTTTTTATCTCTATATTTACACAAGTCCCAAATAGTTGCTCCTCTACACATTGGTTAAATATCTCTCTTGCCGTCATACTCTTTGCCCTCCTCTTTTAATAATGCTTTTGACCTAACACTTCCGCCAAAAAGCAAAAGAAACATAATACACTAAACAACATACTTTTGTCCTCCTAATTTTTGAAATAATCGTATTTGGTTATCTTGGTTGCCACATCCAACTCGTCAGCCTTTATGTACTTGCGTAGATTTTTAATGTTGGTGTGTCCTGTAATCTTGCATATATCGTATAGGTCCATTCCCGATAAATACATCAAAGTTGCACCAGTTCTGCGAGCCGTGTGTGTCTTTACAAGGTCGCACTTGCGGATGTTGGCTGTTTCTCTCTTACCTCCCTTTGTTGAGGTTATCGGCACTTCCTCGGTTATGCCTGCCATTTCCGCTACAACCTTGATGTATTGGTTTAGTTTCTGCTCCCAAATATATGGTAGGTGGTTGTTGTACTTTGCAAGCAAGCCGAGCATCATTTTATTTGCAGGGATGCGAACACGCACATTCTCCTTTTGTTGGTCGATAACGATATATGTAACCTCCTCCTTGATTATCTCGTCATTCTCTCCGATGCTCTTGTGTACCTCGGTTACTACATTATAGGGAGTCAATCGGTTGTAGTCGGACACTCTCTGTGCGAGGCAACAACCAGCCAAAAACACATCCCTTGCTATCTCATAACCCTTTGCCATCTTCGACAAATCAACCTCTGCAATAGCTTCTAATTCCTCTTTTGTGAGGTAGATATTATCGGCTTCCTCTGCGGTAACTCTAAACTTTTTCGCCTTGTAAGCCTCGTTAGTGGTCAGCTCGTCATCTTTGGCTGCGGTCATTATCACTTTAATATCCTTGATGCACTTACCGAGTGAGTTAAGCGTGTAACCCTTGCGAGTAAGCCACGCAGTATATTGTCGATAGAACTCCAAATCTATATCATCGAAGTTGAGCGATATGCCGTTTGCTTGTTGAAATTCTGCAAATTGGGTCATCGATGCTTTAATCGCCTTTACCGTTCCGTGCTTGTAAATCGTTCCCTTATTGGTTAGGCGTGTGCCGTTGCTTATCTCCTCGATATATCGAGCAATATAGGCGTTGAGGCTCTCTTTCTTGGCTTCTGCTTCTTGTTTCTCTCGTTCTGCATCCTCTTTGCGCTTAATATCTGCCCAGTAGTCATCGACAACACCCTGCAACCATTCGGAAATTGCATATTTCTTGGGTTTTTCCGACACTATGGTACTCATCAATCTTTGCACCTCATCATCCGTAAGCAAATTAAGATTTCTTTTGCATTGGTCTTTTATCTCGCAAAGAGTGGTGTGTTTGGCATATAATTCGGGATAATCAGGCACAAGTATCTTTGCTCCATCACTACTTTTCTCTCCGTGCTGTTCGAGATACTTATCCTTAATATATTGCTTCTTTTTCTTGCTCTTGTCTTTGTTCGATGTATCGGGTTGCTCCCACACCGCCTCGCTTATCCATACACCACTTTGGGCAAACGCATTGAATGGATTGCCGTTTACATAACCTCGAAGTGCAATTCTAACTTGCACCTCCGCCTTTTTTGTTTTGCTTTTCTCGTTCTTCTCCGAGCGAATAAAAAATACACAAGAAGCCATAATCCTTATTGGTTTTGTTCGATACACAAAGTTAAGGATTTATTACGACTTTATCAAATTATTTGCTACATATTTGCAACATATTCGCTACATTTTATTAGACTATCTTAAATAGAAAATCAAAAATCATATTTATAACTAATTGATATACACTTATAATATAGTTTAGTATGATTTAGTGCGATTTATTGTTTGAGTTCCGCTTCAGACCTCACCAAAACAGCGTT
>JAZUPN010000025.1:0-82347 GCA_045605245.1 Alistipes sp.
ATTCTGCGAAAAAAAACGTAATTTTGAGGGCTTTATTTAACAATGAATTAAGATGATTTGTGAATATATTACCCAATATCTGTTGCTTAACAAGCGATTGGTTGTCCCTGGGCTGGGCGCATTTGTTGTGAATCCCGCCAATGGAGAGCTGATCTTTGTCGAGCTTTTGAAGCAGGACGATGGCATTTTGATGCGCCAGCTGATGGCTGACGGTCTTTCGGCAATTGAGGCTGCAAATGTTATTGACCGTTTTGTCTTTGAGGTACGCCATCGCGTTGATAGCGGAGGAACGGCGATGCTGAATGGCATCGGTCGTTTGTCGAAGGCCGAAGATGGTCTTTATCGCTTCGAGTACGATCCCGAAGTTGGTCGTGAGATAGCAGTCCCTGCCGAAACGCCTGCGCCGATTGAGACACCTGCGCCGGAGATGGTCGCAGAGCCTGCTTTGGAGCCTGATACAACCGTTGAGACAGAGACGGTTGCTGATGTAGCTCCTGCCGAGCCTATCAAGCAGGTTGATGAGGAGCCTGCTGTCCCCGCAGAGAATATCGAGGAGTCGAAGCCAGCTGCCAATGTTGTAGCGGAGCCTGCCCCCCTGCCCAAATACGAACGCCCCATAATGGAGCCCGAATCGTATGTCAAGGGTCTGCGCTATGGTAAGCCGCAGCGTCCCTCGAAGGATGATATCCGCTATGTCGGTCATAGCACGGGTCGAGGTGTCGATAAGTTTGTGATTGTGGCAGTTGTGGCTGCTCTGTTGGCTATCGGTGCAATTGTTTATGGCTGGCTGTCGAGCCGCGAGCAGGAGGATATCTATGGCTACGATGAGCCGATCGAGCAGTTCGACGAGAGCCTGATGGCGGACCCCGCCGACGATCTCTCGGCAGATACCGCAACAGATGAAAGTAAATAACAGACGAGGATAGTTTCAATCGAACGACTTATGGAATTACAGACACTCAAACAACGCTTTGGAATTATCGGCACGAGCGAAGCAATGAACCGCGCTTTGGAGATTGCGGTTAAGGTTGCTCCGACCGATCTGTCTGTGTTGGTTACGGGCGAAAGTGGCGTGGGTAAGGAGTTCTTTCCGCAGGTTATTCACGCTTGTTCGTCGCGCAAACATAACCAATATATTGCCGTCAATTGTGGCGCAATCCCTGAAGGAACAATAGATTCGGAACTCTTTGGCCACGAAAAAGGCTCATTTACCGGCGCGACCGAGGCGCGTAAAGGATACTTTGAAGTAGCCGATGGCGGCACTATTTTTCTTGATGAAGTGGCCGAGCTTCCCCATTCGACGCAGGTACGTCTGTTGCGCGTACTGCAAACGGGCGAGTTTATGCGTGTCGGTTCGTCGAAGGTGCTTAAAACTAATGTCCGCGTAGTTGCTGCTACAAATATCTCGTTGCAGGCGGCCATTGCCGATGGTCGTTTCCGCGAAGATCTCTACTATCGACTCAATACGGTACCTATCGAGGTGCCTCCTTTGCGCGAACGACGTGGCGATATCTATCTGCTGTTCAGAAAGTTTGCCGCCGATGTCGCTGTGCAATACAAAATGCCTTCGATTTCACTGAACGACGAGGCTCGCCAGATGCTCGAATCGTACTATTGGCGCGGTAATATCCGCCAATTGAAAAATGTAGCCGAGCAGATTTCGGCTATCGAGGAGGCACGTGTTATCACTCCGCAAATTCTGTCGCGCTATCTGCCCGATCAGGACGGTGTTAAATCGGTATCGGTAATCTCTGCACCCAACAATCGCAAGTCGAATGATATGAGCGACGAACGCGAATTGCTCTACAAGGTGCTGTTCGATATGAAGAGCGATATCAACGATCTGAAACGTATGCTGGCGGAGGCATTGCATCAGTCGCCTGATAGCATCTATCGCCAATCACCCAATGAGATCAAGGCTCTGCTGCCTAATTCGTCGCAGCACGATGATTACGAGGAGGTTGAGCACTTCGATTATAGCGAGGATGTAACCAATGAGTCGCTTCCGCGTACTGCGCAGACCAAGGCCGATGCACAACGTGAGCAGATTATACGTGCATTGCGCAACAATAACGGCCGTCGTCGTGATGCGGCGCGTGATTTGTTTATGTCAGAGCGCACACTCTATCGCAAGATCAAGGAGTTGGGCATCAAGGAAGATTAACGCAAAATGAATTTTTGAATGAAAAAAGTCAATTTGATAGTGATGTTGTTGCTGACGGTATCTCTTTCGTTGATACCGAGTTGCACGGTTAAATATTCGTTTTCGGGCGCGTCGATTCCGGCCAATGCCAAAACGGTGAGTATTGCCTATTTCCCCAATAATGCAGCAATGGTTGCGCCGATTTTGAGTTCGACACTGACCGAAGCGTTGAAGGATCGTTTCTCGCGTCAAACTCGTCTGCAACTTGTGAATGATGGTGGTGATTTGGCTTTCGAGGGCGAAATTATCAACTATACCTCGACTACGGCTTCGGTGTCGAGTCAGGAGTATGCCGTTTTGAATCGATTGACAATTACCGTTCGAGTGCGTTTCACCAACGCCTTTGAGCCGCAATACAACCTCAATAACCGCACCTTCTCGGCCTTTGCCGACTATGATTCGAGCAAACTATTGCAGGAGGTTGAGGGTGCGTTGATTCCGGAGATTGTCGAGAAGTTGGTCGATGATATCTTTAATGCCGCAGTATCTAATTGGTAGTCTGAAAAGTTGTAATCCGTATGAAAGAGGAGTCAATTATCGCCCGTTTCGCTTCGTTTAATGTAGATGGCCGAGCCGCGATCGAGCAGGCCAAAGAGCAACGCGCTGATGTTATTGCGGCGTTGGATGCTCTTATCGCTCGCTATGAGTGGTTTACGGCTGCGCGTATTGTCCGCCATTTGGTTGGAGGAGAGGCCGATGAAGCTCTTGAACTGCCTTTGCACGCTCGCGGCGCATCGTCGCTTATCTTGCCGGAGGTTGATGCGGAGCTGCTGACAGCAATGACCGATGACGATATTATTGACCGCTTTTTGAGTGTGGGCGAGTATCGAATTGTGGCTGATCAGGGCGATGCGGATGCGGCTCCTGATGTTGCAGAAATGGCGCAAGAGGGCGATACTGACGAATTTGTAAGTGAAGAATTGGCCGAAATTTACCTTTCGCAGGGCCTTTACGAGCAGGCAATAGCAATATATCGTCAATTAAGTTTGCAAAATTCCGAAAAAAGTATTTACTTTGCCGAGATTATTTCGAGAATAGAGAAAAATATAAACAATTAAAAACTAATAACAATGACTTTTATTTGTATTGTAATTGCAGTCATCGCGCTTTTCCTGATCTTGGCTGTCCTGATGCAGAACCCCAAGAGTGGTATGGCCGCTAACTTCGGTGCTGCTAATCAGGTTGCAGGTGTTCGTGAGACCAACAACTTCCTCGAAAAGGTAACTTGGGTTACTGCGATCGCTATTGCAGTTTTGAGCTTGGTTACCGTATGGGTAATGGACGATGATCGTCTTGCAGCAAGCAACAACGCAATCTCGAAGGATAGCGAGGCTATTATGGAGAAGATGGGTACCCAGGCAACTATGCCCAACCAGATCGATCTCCCCACTGCTGAAGAGGCTGCTCCTGCAGAGGAGGCTGCTGCTCCCGCAACCGAGGAGTAATCAGACAGGGCGTTACCAAACGCAAAATAATCCGAACTTGTCGTATAGACAGGTTCGGATTATTTTTTTATATATAGTGGTGAGAAATTATGCATTTTGTATCAACAAAACTCACTTTTCTCTTGACTCGTACCCAAGGGCATATACTAACTTTGCAGTCGCTAGCAAATGAATCGTACGATTATGAGTGTAAAAACAAAGTTAAAAATCGGAGAGTTCTCCCAAATGATGCAAGTAACGGTCAAGACCTTGCGCCACTATGAGCAGAAAGGGCTGTTGCTTCCTTGCGAAGTTGACGAGTGGACTGGGTATCGCTATTACAGTATTGATCAGATGCAACGGCTTAACACGATCCGCCAATTGCAACGCCTTGGTTTCTCGCTTGATGAAATTAAGGAACTATACGAAGATGGGGCATACGACCCAAGTGTCGAACAACTGAACGAGAAGATTGAGGATACGGAACGTCAGTTGCAACAACTTATAACAAGGCGTAATCAATTGCTCGAATGGATGAACTCTCGCAAAAAGATCAAAACAATGGAAAAATTTAGTATTCAAGCCTTGCCCGAGATTATCGTGGCAAGTCATCGCGAAGTAATTCCCAATTATGCGGCTCTCGGTCCACTGTGTGTCGAGAAAATAGGACCCGAAATGCAGCGCCTTGGTTGCAAATGTCCGGCCCCGGGTTATTGCTTTACTGTCGAGCACAATAAAGAGTATCGCCCCACTAATATTGATATCGAGTATTGCGAACAGGTGGAAGAGATGGGTGTAGATAACTCCATAATACAATTTAAGCATCTTGACGCTATCCCCAAGGCGCTATGCATGAAACATTATGGCCCTTATGAGCGTTTTCACGAATCATTTACCGAAGCTTTTGCCTATATGGAGGAGCGGGGCTACAAGATAGCAGGAACTCTGCGCACGTCATACATCGACGGCGTGTGGAATCAAGAAGATCCTGAACTATGGCTTTCAGTTATTCAAATACCGATAGAGTAAAGAATAACTACTGACACAGAAAAAGCCGCACCATTGCGGGGCGGCTTTTCATTTGGTGAATAGAGCGAGACTATCTGAAATCAATGATCTCGTAGCCACGATAGTTGTTCTTATCGAACGTAAACATCGAAATATCGACCATTCCTGTCAGCTCGTCGATCGAATTAACTTCGATCTTGATAGTCTGACCATCGAACTCATATGCAAGTGCAGTCGGCTTAACGGGCTCGCGTTGCATATCAACTATGATAACGCCAAGCGAGTTCTCTGCCTTCGGGGTAAGTTTTATGGTTGCGGCCGCGGCATCGGATGCTACCAATTCGAAATTAAAGTCGCCATCAATAAAATCAAATGCGCGCGTGGGATTAGTGAGGATGTTGTGCGACTTGTTGTCAACCGCATCAACGGTAACCTCCTTATTGGTGGGATTAACCTCGTAGCGTGTGCCGCCATCGCAAAATACCTCTGCATCTCCAATGCTGATATAGTACTTCTCGCCACTTACGGCATAGTAGCCTTTGATCTTCTGCTCGCCACTTACGACCATAAAAGAGACCTCGTAATTCTCCATCGAACGAATCTGCTCCGAGAGGTCGCCAATAAGTCTCTTCGCATCGTCGTTGCCACTTTGTGCCATTACGTTCATTGTACACAAAGCAGTGAAAATAAATGCAATAACTTGTTTCATTTTATCTTTCACTTTAACTTATCAAACAATTAACTTAAACCCAAATCTTGCAGGATGCGCTCCAATGCATAGCCATCCGTAACCTTCAAATCGCGCGGTTTGCTGCCCTCCTGGCGGCCGACGATACCTGCCCTTTCGAGCTGATTCATAATGCGGCCTGCGCGGTTGAAGCCCACCTCAAAGTTGCGCTGAATCGACGAAGTCGAGGCCTGTCCGCCATTCTGCACAAACCAACGCGCAATCTCCGCAAAGAGAGGATCAAAACGCATCGCTTCGCCACTTGTTGCCGAAGGTGCCTCACTATTTTCGGGAACATAGTCGGGTAGTGCGTAAGGTGCAGTATATCCCTGCTGTTTTGCGATGAATGAGATGATATTCTCGATTTCGGGCGTATCAACAAATGCACACTGCACACGAGTAAGCTCCGAGTTAAGGCTCATAAGCATATCTCCACAACCGATCAGCTGGTTCGCTCCCGTAGTATCGATAATCGTACGCGAGTCCATCATCGACATTACGCGGAAAGCGATTCGCGCGGGGAAGTTTGATTTAATAAGGCCCGTAATGACCTTAACCTCAGGGCGTTGGGTTGCAATGATCATATGCAGACCAACGGCACGGCCCATCTGCGCAAGACGTACGATCGGAGTCTCGATTTCGCGACCTGCGGTCATAATCAGGTCGGCGAACTCATCAACCACAACAACGATATAGGGCAGGAATCGATGTCCCTTCTGCGGGTTCAAACGACGATTGCGGAACTTCTCGTTGTACTCCGTAATCTTCTTCACCGAAGCCTGACGCAATAGCTCATAACGCTGCTCCATCTCGACTACGAGCGAATTCAGCGTGTATATAACCTTTTGAGGATCAGTCAGGATTGACTCTTCCTCACTCTCCATCTTTGCCAAGAAATGCTTTTCCAGCGGAGCGTAGAGCGACAACTCAACACGTTTCGGATCAATCATCACAAACTTCAATTCCGACGGATGTTTCTTATAGAGCAACGATGTGATAATGGCGTTCAGACCAACCGATTTACCCTGACCCGTAGCACCTGCAACGAGCAAGTGGGGCATCTTTGCCAAATCGATTACAAAGTTCTCATTCTGAATCGTACGGCCAATTACCACCGGAAGTTCATATTTACACTGCTGGAAACGTGCCGACTTTACAGCCGAGAGCATCGAAACCACGTCGCGGTCCTTGTTCGGGACTTCAATACCGACCGTACCCTTGCCGGGGATCGGAGCGATAATACGTATGCGTAACGCTTTGAGGCTCATTGCAATATCCTCTTCGAGAGCCTTGATTCTCGCAATCTTGATACCGGGCGCGGGGATAATCTCGTAGAGTGTTACGGTCGGACCTACGGTCGCTTTAATCTTCGAAATCTCAATGCTGAAATTGCGCAACGTGGTCTTAATCTGCTCCTTATTCTCATAAATCTCCTCGCTCGACACCTCTACATCCATTGCGTGGTCTTCAAGCAGGGTGATCGGAGGACGCTGATAATTGGGCAGATCCTTCGCGGGGTCGTACTCTTTAAGATCGATCTCCTCGTCGCTCAACTCCTTATCTTTATGCTCGTGAACGACAATCTGCAAACCATCGTCCTCGTTGTCGTCGATTATAACGGCAACAGGGATATTGTTGGGTGTAACCTCCACAGCATTAGTACTTTCAGCATTGCCTTCCGAAATGGGTGCAGTCGTAGGCGCAGCGACGGTTGTTGTGGTAACCGTCAAATCTTCATCCTCGTAAATCAATGTATTGGGCGACGAAGGCTTCACCTCTTGGGGTTTCTGCTCCTCCGTTACCTCTGCCGTAACGTGCGAAACGCCTAACAGATCCTCATCTTCTTCCTCTTGCTGCTCGGTTGCCGCAACTGTGCTCTCTATGGGAGCCGTATTTGCAGGTGCAAGGCTCTCTGTGTCGGCGATGTTGCTCTTATTATCAGTCGTTTCAGTTGTGGTTTGGGGCTCATTCGCTACGGGTGCAGATGTATTGGCGTGGCTTTTCTCGACACTTTTAACAACGATATCGCGTGCCGCCATACCGACCTTCTTACCGCTGTCGGCAATCAGTTCGCCCATATGATTTACCTTATTGATAAAGCTGCGATTGATATAGACACCCGTCAAAATCCATCCACCAATGATGACCAGAATCGTGCCGATAGGACCGATCGACTGCGTAATCAACGCTGCTGCATCAATGCCCCATTGACCGCCTAAACCTGTGCCGAAAATACCCCAGCTATTCTTGAAGATAAAGCCGAGCGTAAGCATTCCGAATAGCAGAATCAGTGCGCCGACGCTGAGTATTCGGTTGATTTTTAACGATGTATGTTTGAGCAGTCGGATGCCCAATGCTATCAATATGATCGGGATTACAATGCCGAACAGGCCGAACGATTGTCCGACAAACCAGTCGGCGAGAATAGCTCCGTTCTTGCCACAAGGATTCTCAAAGGTGATCATAGCGATACGATCGCTATTGCCTTTGAAACGTGCTAAATCTGCCAATGCGCTGTAATCGGCCTTCCATTGAAAGAGGTACGAAACGATCGCAAGGAACATATATAAGCCTACGATTGCTATTATTAGGCCAATGACCCAAGATTGATTCTTATTGCCTTTTTTCGTGGCAGTAGTTTGATTTTTGGTGCTTTTATTTTTGATTGAAGACATAACTATTCAAATTAACACCACGAAGATACAAAAAAAATAGGTATCGATGAAACAATACCTACTTTTTATCGCAAAATGATGTTGGATGCCTTCTTCTTCAACCGATTAAGATACTCTGTTTCGGCAAATGTGAGGAATTCGTATCGAGCTTGATTCTCTTTCGCAGCCCTTATGTTGAACTCATCAAGCAACTGTCCAACACGCCGAGCCACTGCCGGAGCGGGATCAATCACCGTAACCTCTCTATCGCCGACGATCTTTTCGATTACCTCGCGCAGGAAAGGGTAGTGAGTGCAACCCAACACGATCTGGTCGGCTCCTGCGGTCAGTAATGGCTCTACAACTCGACGCACAACTGCCTCTGTTTCAGATGTTTCCTCTTGATTATCTTCGACTATTTCAACAAATCCTTCGCCAACGGCAGTAACGAATTTCGCACGATCGGCATAACGAGCCGAGGTCCTTAAAAAGAGATCGCCTTCGAGCGATGCGGCAGTTGCCAAAACGCCTACGACACCGCTTTTGGTAGCCATTGCAGCGGGCTTCACAGCCGGCTCCATTCCGACAATCGGCGTGTCGGCATACTTTGCTCGCAGAAAATCAATGGCTGCTGCCGTAGCGGTATTACACGCCACGACAACCATCTTTGCCCCCTCGGCGATGAGTTTGCCAACGGCTTGATCGGCGAAAGAGCGAATCTCCTCTTTCGCGCGACCACCGTATGGA
The DNA here is from genome assembly GCA_045605245.1 of Alistipes sp. GTDB lineage: Bacteria > Bacteroidota > Bacteroidia > Bacteroidales > Rikenellaceae > Alistipes. The sequence goes on from JAZUPN010000025.1 coordinate 8,764, forward strand.
CAATTGGCTCCATCGGCAAGGTACGTAAGTGATTCATTGGGGAGTTTGGCGTGCAACTCGCGCCACACGCTCAAACCTCCCAAACCTGAATCATATACCCCGATGGGACGATTATCGTTCTTAATATTCAATTGTTTACAACGATTATTTCAACTTCTCCTCAATCCACTTGCGAGCGTTAATGAAGGCCTCGATCCAAGGTGTAACCTCATCCTCGCGCTGTTCGGGATAGTATGCCCAATTCCAAGGCTTGATGGCACGCTCCAAGTGGGGCATCATCGCAACGTGGCGACCGTCTGCCGAGGCAACGCCTGCAACAGCGTAATCGCTGCCATTGGGATTTGCGGGATACTCTGCATAGCTATATTTCAATGCGATGTTGTAGTGGCTCTCCTCCATCGGCAGCGAGAACTTGCCCTCACCGTGAGCAACCCAGATACCGAGTTTCGAACCAACCAGCGAGCTGAACATCACTGCATTGCTTTTCTCGACATCCAGACCAACGAACGACGACTCGAACTTGTGGCTGTCGTTGTGCAACATACGCGGTTTAACTGCATCTTCGGGAGTGATCAGACCCAACTCGATCATCAGCTGGCAACCGTTGCAAACACCCAGTGAGAGAGTATCCTCACGCGCATAGAAGTTATCCAGCGCACGTTTTGCTGCCTCGTTGTAGAGGAATGCACCAGCCCAACCCTTTGCCGAGCCGAGTACGTCCGAGTTCGAGAAACCACCGCAGAAGACGATCATATTTACATCTTCCAACGTCTCGCGACCGCTTACCAAGTCGGTCATCGTAACATCTTTAACGTCGAAGCCTGCCAAGAAGAGCGAATATGCCATTTCGCGCTCGCCATTTGTGCCCTTCTCGCGAATGATTGCGGCCTTAACACCTGTGCGCTCACGACGCTTCGGATCGATGCCGAGCGACGAGTAGCTGCCCTTGAAACCTTCGGGGAAGAGGAATTGCAGCGGCTGCTGTGCGTAATTTGCATAACGCTCTGCGGCCTTCTTTTCGCCACTCTGACGGCAATCGAGCAGGTACGAAGTCTTGTACCACAGATCGCGCAGATGATCCTGCAACAACTCAAACTCAACGCCGCAAGCCTTAACAACGAATTGTCGCTTGGTATTTACCGTACCCAGATCGTAGGCATCGACACCAGCTGCGCTCAACTCTGCCACAACTGCCTTTGCATCTGCAACTTGCAATACTAATGCGGGCTTTTCGCTGAACAATACGCGGATCAAATCGCTCTCACCCAAAACATCGAGATTAACCTCTGCGCCGGTCGAATTGTCGGCAAAGGTCATTTCGAGCAGAGCCGTGATCAAACCACCGCCCGAAACGTCGTGGCCTGCCATTACCTTACCCTCGCGAACGAGCTTCTGAACTGCATCGAAAGCGGTAGCGAAATAGGTGGCTGATGCAATGTCGGGAGCGTTCTCGCCAATCTTACCAACGGTCTGCGCAAATGCACTACCGCCCAACTCGAACTCCGAACGGCTCATATCGACATAGACCAGATTGCTCTCCGTGTGCTTCAACGCAGCGCGAACACACTGCTTAACGTCGCTCACCTCGGCAGCCGAAGTGATGATAACGGTACCCGGTGCGATCACAGCCTTGCCGTCCTTGTACTTCTGGGTCATCGACAGCGAATCCTTACCGGTCGGAATGTTGATACCTAACTCAACTGCCATATCGCTTGCGGCCTCTACTGCATCGTACAGACGAGCATCCTCGCCCTCGTTACGGCAGGGCCACATCCAGTTTGCACTGAGTGAAACGCCCTTCAAACCATAGCTCAACGGAGCGAGTGCGATGTTGGTCAGAGCTTCGCCGATAGCCAAACGCGAGCCCGCCTTCGGGTCGATCATCGCAGCTACGGGAGCGTGGCCAAGAGCTGTGGCGATACCTGCTTTGCCCTGATAATCAATAGCAACAGCGGCGTAGTCATTCAACGGCACCTGTACCTCACCTGCGGTTTGCTGAACGGCGATCTTACCCGTTACCGAGCGGTCAACCTTGTTGGTGAGCCAATCCTTACAAGCAACGCCCTCGATTTGGAGCACCTGCTCGATGTATTTGATGATATTGGTTGTCGAGTACTTAACCTCGTCGAAGTTGCTTGCCTTCTTCTGATCGCGCATAATTGTACGCGGAGCCTTACCGAACATATACTCCAACTGCCAGTCGATAGGTTTCTCACCCGTGCGATTATCGACGAATGTGAACTGCATATCGCCCGTAGTCTCACCGATGGTGTACATCGGAGCTCGCTCGCGATCAGCAATGCGCTTCAAATGATCGATATATTTCGCATCGATAACCAAACCCATACGCTCCTGCGACTCGTTACCGATAATCTCGCGATGCGAAAGGGTAGGATCGCCGATAGGCAGCTGGTCGATGTCGATGCGACCGCCCGTAGTCTCAACCAACTCGCTGAGGCAGTTCAAGTGGCCACCTGCACCGTGGTCGTGGATCGAGATAATCGGGTTGTGATCCTCTTCGCTTACGGCACGAATAGCGTTGTAAGCTCGCTTCTGCATTTCGGGGTTCGAACGCTGGATTGCATTCAGCTCGATATCGCTCTGATACTCACCTGTTGCCACGCTCGATACGGCACCACCGCCCATACCGATACGGTAGTTGTCGCCACCGAGCAATACAACCTTATTGCCGGTCGTAGGCTCATCTTTCAGACTATCAACCTTGCGACCGTAGCCGATACCGCCCGCCTGCATAATTACCTTATCGTAACCGAACTCCTTGCCCTGCTCGCCGTGCTCGAAGGTGAGCAACGAGCCGCAGATCAGTGGCTGACCGAACTTATTACCGAAGTCGCTTGCTCCATTCGATGCCTTGATCAGAATGTCGGCAGGGGTCTGATAGAGCCACTTGCGCGGGGGCATCTGTGCCTCCCACGAGTGCGAATCGTCAAGACGAGGATAAGCGGTCATATATACCGCAGTACCTGCCACGGGGAATGCGCCCTTACCGCCTGCGATACGGTCGCGAATCTCACCACCCGTACCTGTTGCAGCACCGTTGAAAGGCTCTACGGTAGTGGGGAAGTTATGAGTCTCTGCCTTGATCGAGATAACACTCTCGAAATCCTTAACCGTAAAGTAATCAGGCACATCGTGGCGTTCGGGAGAAAATTGCTCAACGACCGGTCCCTGCAAGAATGCGCAGTTGTCCTTGTAAGCCGACGTTACGCGGTTAGGATTGGTGTGAGTGGTGCGCTTGATCAAATTGAAGAGCGACGAAGGCTTCTCCTCGCCATCAATTACGAATGTTCCGCCGAAAATCTTATGACGGCAGTGCTCCGAGTTCACCTGCGAGAAACCAAAGACCTCGCTATCGGTCAGCGGACGACCCATCTTCTGGCTCACCTCTTTCAGATATGCGATCTCCTCCTCGCTCAAAGCCAAACCTTCGGCGCGATTGTAGCTCTCAATATCGTCGATATAGACGATCTTTTCGGGCTCCTTGTTTATTACATAAATCGTCTGGTCCAGAGCCTGATAACGACGGTTAAGCATAGGATCGAACGGAGTGTTTTCGCCATCTGCAACGAACTCCTCGATGCGACGGATACCCTCCAAACCCATATTCTGGGTGATCTCTACGGCATTGGTACTCCAAGGGGTGATCATTTCGCGGCGGGGGCCTACGAACTTACCATCGATACAATCGCTATCAACGAGTTTTGCGCCCGAAAAAAGCCATTCCAACTTCTCGATAGCCGACTGATCGAACTCTACGCTGCTATCAACAGCATAGACTTTGTCATCTTTTGCAAAAAACAGAACCATAACCTTTGTGTTTTTATTTATTTGTTATCTATTATATCTCAAAAAGTTATACAAATGCTCAACAATATATTCATCGCTACGCCCTGCGCAATCAATCACCATCGAAGCGCGGTTGTAATAGATCTCACGCTCGGCGAGCGAACGATTAACGAACTCGGCCACCTCCTCGTCGCTTTTGCCCGTAATAAGGGGCCTTTTCTCTTTGTGGCGACAAAGACGCTCAACGAGAATCTTCGGTGGCACTTTGAGGTAGATACTTGATCCGAACGAATTGATCAACTCCAAATTACCTTCGCGGCAAGGGGCTCCGCCACCTGTTGCGATGATTCGATCTCCCTCCATTGATCCGAGTTTGGTGATCATCTCGCGCTCGCGTCGGCGAAAGACCTCTTCGCCCTCTGTTGCGAATATCTGGGGTATGGTCATCTCGGCCTCGGCCTCAATTGCCTTGTCCATATCGACAAAGTCAATCGATAGTCGTTTTGCCAATCTGCGTCCGAGCGAACTCTTGCCGCAGCCCATATATCCGATTAGAAACAGTTTCATCTCTTTTACGTTTGCGATGTTGCGACAATATTGTTTAGAACAGATTCAACTGCTCGCTTGTTTCATCGGGGGCGTTGCGAACAATTTCGAACTCAACGCCGTCATCGTCCATTGCGCTCTGTGCTGTTGTGGGAGCGGCTTCCGCAACAATAGGCTGGGGAACCTCGGTCGGCTCCTCTTCGATGACCTCCTCTGGTTCTATGAAGTTGAGCTGATCAACATCGTAGGTCGATAGACGTTTGCCCTTTGCGCGATGGCTCTTGATACCGATAAAGTCGGCAACGGCAACAGTGTCAGCAGGTCGCGATGCTTGCGCACCCTTATATGTAATCTCCAAACGGGGACGAGCGTCGGTCGAAATTGCAATGAGCTGCATCGATCCATCCTCGTCGAGGAAGTATTGAGTCTTGTCGCCTGCTTCGGCATTGAAACGCTTCAAGTAGTAGTAGCCTGCCACCTTGTCGAAATAGACAACCGAGTAGATACGTGCCGAATCAAATTTCTCGACACTGATCACATCTTCGGGGAAGTGGTGCCCCAGATCGAAGCCGGTTGTGTAATACAAGTTCTTGGCAGTCATTACAATAATGCGATCATCGCCGCTGAACTCGCCGAGCAATCGACCGCGACCATCCGAATTCAGACGCATAATATCCTCGTCGAAATAGATGTTCTGTCCGCCGAGTGTCGATGTGCCGCGCTCCTTCATTACGATTTTATGAATTCCGTAACGCGAGAACAGATTACCCTGACTCTGGCGACCCTTGATTGCGAGAGTCGAGAAATCGAGATCGACAATTGCTCGTTTCAGTCGCGGACGCGGCTTGAAATATACCTTCAATACCTCGGCCTCGCCATTGGGATTTACGGTCATATAGATCACCTCACTCTTCGGTGTCCCCTTCGTAATATCATAAACCTTATCGCGCGTAACTCCCTTAATTGCGCAACGCTTCATCATAATTGCACCACCCTTACCGTCGCGGTACAAGATGTTGTAGATCGTGCGCTCGTCGTTGCGCTTGAATATACCTATATAATATATATTCTTGTCGAAGAATGCCTTGTCCTGAATCTTCGTAACCATATAGCGACCATCTTTGGTCATTACCAATACCTCATCGAGGTCCGAACAGTCGCATACAAATTCATCCTTGCGCATCGACGCTCCGATGCCGAAGAAGCCCTCGGCACGATTTACATAGAGTTTCGCATTTGCCACAACAACCTTCGCTGCCTCGATCGAGTCGAATTCGCGCAACTCACTACGACGATCGCGACCCTTGCCGTACTTCTCCTTGATGCGGGTGTAGTAGGCAACGGCATACTCCGTCAGGTGTTTCAGATCGTGTTTAACCTTGCGAATGTCAGCCTCAATACCGCGAATCAACTCGTCGGCCTTGGTCGAGTCGTATTTCGAAATGCGAATGAACTGCAACTGTGTCAGTTTCACAACGTCGTCGTGCGTAACCTCTCTCTGTAACAACTGCTTGAAAGGCTCCAAACCCTTATCGACAGCCTCGTAAGCCTCCTCACGTGAGCGACAGCCCTCGATCAACTGATAGAGTTTATTCTCGATAAATATCTTTTCGAGCGAGGTTGAGTGCCATTGAGCATTCAACTCGTCGAGTTTGATCTCCAACTCCTGCTTCAACAGAGCCTTCGTGTGCTCTGCCGAGCGACGCAAAATCTCGCTAACACCCAAGAAGTGGGGCTTATCCTCATAAATGACGCAGGCATTGGGCGAAATCGACACCTCACAATCGGTAAATGCGTAGAGCGCATCGATTGTCTTGTCGGTCGATTCGTCGGGGGCAACGTGAACAATAATCTCAACCTTCTGCGCGGTGTTGTCCTCCACCTTGCGGATCTTGATCTTGCCCTTATCGTTTGCCTTTACGATCGACTCTTTAATGCTCTCGGTCGTAGTTGTAAAGGGAATCTCGGTAATAGCCAGCGTACGTTTGTCGATCTTCGAGATACGTGCGCGAATCTTCACCGCGCCACCACGCAGACCGTCATTATAACGCGAACAATCAACCAGACCGCCCGTCGGGAAGTCGGGAAGCAATGTAAATTCCTCGCCCAGCAAGTGAGCCACGCAGGCATCGATCAGCTCATTGAAGTTGTGGGGTAGAATCTTCGAAGCCAAACCTACGGCAATACCCTCGACACCCTGCGCCAACAGCAACGGAAACTTAACAGGCAGTGTAACGGGCTCCTGATTACGACCATCATACGATGCCATCCACTCGGTAGTTTTCGGGTTGAAGACCACATCGAGTGCAAATTTCGACAATCGGGCCTCGATATATCGCGGTGCCGCCGCAGCGTCGCCGGTCAGGATGTTACCCCAGTTACCCTGGCAGTCAATCAGCAGATCTTTCTGACCGAGCTGCACCAACGCATCGCCAATCGATGCGTCGCCGTGCGGGTGAAACTGCATCGTGTGGCCGACGATATTTGCCACCTTATTGTAACGACCGTCATCCATACGCTTCATCGAGTGCAGGATACGTCGCTGTACAGGTTTCAGACCATCTTCGACGTGGGGCACAGCGCGCTCCAAGATTACATACGAAGCGTAATCCAAAAACCAATTCTTATACATTCCCGTAAGTTTTCGCGTGCCGCTCGCGTCCTCCATCAACTTGCCGAACTTGCCGTTCGAGGCCTGTGTGGTGGGCTCTTCGGTTGCGATTACCTCATCGGTTATAATGCTCTTTTCGTCCATTTATCGTTTTGTTTTCTCTTATTCCAAATCAAAAAAACTTACACAGCCTCGGCTTCGGTCGAGTTGTACTTGTCCAGATTCTCAATCAAATCCTCCTCAATGCGCAGGTTGTCGATGATGAAGTTCTGACGGTCGAACGTATTCTTACCCATATAGAACTCCAACATATCGTGAATGGGATCATCTTTGGTCAGGCGTACTTTGTCCAAACGCATCTTCTCGCCAATAAACTCACCAAACTCTTCGGGCGAAATCTCTCCCAAACCTTTGAATCGAGTGATCTCGGCCGTCGAACCGCACTTAATGATAGCGCGCTGTTTCTCCTCCTCGCTGTAACAATAGTGCGTCTCTTTCTTATTGCGCACGCGGAACAGCGGTGTCTGCAATACGTAGAGGTGGCCCTGACGAATCACGTCGGGGAAGAATTGCAGGAAGAAGGTCATCATCAGCAATCGAATATGCATACCATCGACATCGGCATCGGTTGCGATGATCACCTTGTTGTAGCGCAGGTTATCCATATCCTCCTCGATGTTGAGGGCAGCCTGCAACAGGTTGAACTCCTCATTGTCATAGACCACCTTTTTGGTCAGACCAAAGCAGTTCAGTGGCTTACCGCGCAACGAGAAGACGGCCTGCGTCTGCACGTCGCGGCTCTTTGTGATCGAACCCGATGCCGAGTTACCCTCTGTAATGAAGATCATCGACTCCTCGGCGCGATCGTTCTTGTCGCAGAGGTGAATCTTGCAGTCGCGCAACTTTTTGTTATTGAGCGAAACCTTCTTCGCAATCTCACGCGCCTTCTTCTGTACGCCCGAAATGGCCTTGCGCTCCTTCTCGTTTTCGAGAATCTTTTTGTTCAGTACGCCTGCCGTATCGGGATGTTTGTGCAGATAGTTGTCCAACTCCAATTTGAGAAAGTCAATCACATACTGACGAACGGTCGGACCGTCGGGTTCCATATCCTTCGATACCAATCGAGTCTTGGTCTGCGAGTCAAAACCGGGCTCCTCGACATTGACACTGATAGCCGCCACAATCGAGGTGCGCACGTCCGACGGATCGTAATCCTTCTTATAGAACTCCTTAACCACCTTTGCAACCGCCTCGCGCAGAGCCGCTTGGTGCGTACCTCCGCGGAAGGTATTCTGGCTATTCACGAACGAGTAATAGGTTTCGCCATAGCTCGTACCGTGAGTAATTGCCACCTCGATATCCTTACCTTTGAGGTGGATAATGGGGTAGAGCGGCTCCTCGCCCGACATATTCTCGGTCAGCAGATCCAATAGACCATTCTTCGAGTGATACGACGTACCGTTGAACTTAATCGTCAAACCCTGATTCAAATATGTATAATTGCGCAAACGCTGCTCGATGTACTCCATATGGTACTCGTAATGGCCGAATACATCCTCATCGACGATGTAGCTGATCATCGTACCATTCTTCTCGGTAACGCCGCTTTCACGTCTGTCGCTGATCTCCAAACCGGTTTGGTAATTGACCGTGCGAGCCTCGCCATCGCGGACGCTTCGAGCCGTAAATTCGCTCGACATCATATTCACTGCCTTGACACCGACACCATTCAGACCTACCGTCTTCTTGAACGCGCCCGAACCATATTTACCACTCGTATTGATCTTCGATACGGCATTGGCCAAACTGTCGAGGGGAATACCTCGACCATAGTCGCGTACCGTTACACGCTTGTTTTCGTCGATTGTGATCTCGATGACCTTACCCGCACCCATAATAAACTCGTCGATAGAGTTATCGACCACCTCTTTGAGCAAGGTGTAGATACCGTCATCGGGTTGCGAGCCGTCGCCCAAGTTGCCGATCCACATACCCGGACGCAGACGCATCTGGTCGCGCGTGCTGAGGGTTTTAATGTGGGAATCGTCGTATTGTACTGTTGTTTCAGCCATTATGTAGTTTCTCCTGTTTTTAGTCGTTCATATTTTTCAAAACCTCTTTGGCAGCGACCATCTGTTCGCGTACCATATCGCTTAACTCCTTCAACTCCATCGAAGCAACCACCTCGGCTGGAATCGGATCGAGTACATCAAGACGGAATGTGTGTCGCCAAGGCAGTCGCCAGCCATTGGCGAAGAGCGTATCCGAACCGTGCATTACGACGGGCAGAATAGGTACGCCCGCCTCTTTTGCCAACGTGAATGCTCCCGATTTGAAACGGTGAATCTCGCCATCTTTCGAGCGGGTGCCTTCGGGGAAGATGGCCACCGAAGCACCGCGACCGAGCCACTTTTTACCCAAAGTCGTAACCTTCGTCATTGCGCCCGACGATGAGCGGTCGATGCATATATCGCCGTGCAGCGTGAGCATCTGTCCGAAGAAGGGAATACGGAACACCTCGCGTTTCGATACCCAACGGAAGTTGAGTGGGATTTGATAGAGCATAGGAATATCGACCATACTTGTATGGTTGATCGTAATCACATAGGCCTGCTTGCGGTTGATCTTCTCAACGCCGCGAACGATCTTGCGCCACTTGGGCCAGCAAAAGAAGATACGAGTCAGCACGCGCGACAGCTCGTGAATGCAACGACGTGCGGGGTCAAACGGTCGCAACAGCACCAAAAAGATGGCCGAAAGAATCAGTACCAAGGTGCAGGCGATGCCTAAAACGATGTAATGAATTATTGCTAACATAGTCTTTCTAAATGAGTTTTAGGTGCGAAATGGGGTTAGAACACACTACGCACCGTATTTAATCCTGCAATTTTAGCAAAATTTTGGCTGATTTCCGCTATTTATAATAGGTAAGTTATCAACATTTAATCAAAATGTGTGTAAAATTTCCGCAGAATCGTTACCTTTGTCCCGTCGCAAGGAAGGGAGAGGAGAATACAATGAGACTTGCGGCAAGGTAAATTTGTAATAAATTTAACATTGAAACACAATGAAAGCATTTGTATTCCCCGGCCAGGGCTCGCAATTCTCTGGTATGGGTAAAGATCTCTATGAGAACTCTCCTGCTGCGAAAGAGCTTTTCGAAAAGGCTAACGAAATCCTCGGTTTCCGCATCACAGACATTATGTTCGCAGGTACTGACGAAGAGTTGAAGCAGACCTTCGTAACCCAGCCTGCGGTATTCCTCCACTCGGTTATTATGGCAAAGGTGTTGGGCGAAGAGTTTAAGCCTGATATGGTTGCAGGTCATTCACTTGGTGAGTTTAGCGCATTGGTTGTGGCTGGTGCATTGGATTTCGAAGATGGTCTGCGTCTGGTGGCAAAGCGTGCCGCTGCAATGCAGAAGGCTTGTGAGGCACAGCCCTCGACTATGGCCGCAGTGCTTGGTCTTGAAGATAAGGTGGTTGAGGATATCTGCGCCGAGATCGATGGTGTGGTTGTCGCTGCTAACTACAATTGCCCCGGCCAGCTCGTTATTTCAGGTTCGATCGAGGCTGTCGATGCCGCTTGTGAGCGATTGAAGGCTGCGGGTGCGCGTCGTGCATTGCGCCTGCCCGTTGGCGGTGCTTTCCACTCGCCTCTGATGGAGCCTGCGAAGGTCGAACTGCAAGCAGCAATCGAAACGGCCGAGTTCAAGACTCCGATTTGCCCTGTATATCAGAATGTTGATGCAAAGCCTTATACCGATCCCGAACAGATTAAGGTAAATCTTATTGCACAGCTTACGGCTCCCGTTCGTTGGACCTATATCGTTGAGAATATGTTGGCTGATGGCGCAGACTCGTTTATGGAGTTGGGCCCTGGTGCCGTTCTTCAAGGTCTGATTAAGAAGGTCAGCCGCGATGTTGAGGCTACTTCGAAGGCTACGCTTTAATGCTTCGAAAGAGATTTTTAGGCTCGCTTTCGAATAGAATTAAACATAGAGCAAAATTGACGCGAGAGGTCGATGATCGATCTCTCGCGTTTGTTATTATCTATTATTTTCGCTCGGAATCAGTTGCCCATTTATGGTTTCACTTGCTCTTTGATTTGAAAAATATTTCGTAATGCTATTGCATTTATAAAAATCTTTATTAATTTTGTTCTGTAAAGGTATAATCAAAAACGATACTTTATGACTTCATTGAAAGAGTTTTTCAATCAGCACGAGGATGATATAATGAAGGGTGTAACCCATAAAAACAGCCTCATTAAACGAAATATAATTGCCTATATGGCAGTGCGTGGCCAATGCACGTTGGCCGAGCTGACCAAAGAGTTGCATATCAGCGTTCCAACCATCACCAAATTGGTTCAGGAGTTGGTTCAGGAGGATATTGTAGTGGATAACGGCAAGGTCGAAACGCCTGGCGGTCGTCGCCCGAATATCTTCGGTTTGGCCAATTCTGCAATCTATTTTGTAGGTGTCGAAATAGCTCGCGACTATATGCAGTTTGTGCTCACCGATTTGCAAAATAATGTGATATATCAGCAGTGCGATGAGAGTTTCAAGTTGGTCGATACTTCGCAATGCCTTGAAAAAATCTGTAATTCAATAACCAATTTTATTGATAACTGCGGAGTTGATCGTAGTAAAATTTTAGGAATTGGAGCTTGTATTGCAGGTCGCGTCAATCCCGATACGGGTTGCAGCTATCGATATTTCACCTCGAATGACCGCTCATTGCGTGCAACCATTGAGGAGCGTGTCGGTGTGCGCGTGTTGCTCGAAAATGATACTCGCGCACGCTGTTTTGCCGAGTGTGCTTTGACCGATACGCCGAAGAACGATATGGTCTATCTCTATCTGGGTCGCGGTGTTGCGATCGGTATCGTGATGAAGGGCGAACTCTATTATGGTAAGAGTGGTTTTGCGGGCGAGTTCGGTCATACGCCATTCTTCGATAACGAGATCATCTGTTCGTGCGGCAAGAAGGGTTGCCTTGAAACCGAGGTGTCGGGTGTTGCGATCGAACAGAAGATGGTCCGAATGATTCGCTCTGGTGTCAATTCGATTTTGCGCGATAAGGTGGATAAAGAGGGTGTGGTGCATATCGACGATATTATCGATGCAGCGCGCAATGATGATAACCTCTCGATCGAATTGATTGAGGAGGCGGGCGAAAAGATTGGTAAGAGTGTAGCTTTTCTGATCAATATTTTCAATCCCGAAACGGTTGTTATTGGTGGTAATCTTGCCGAGGCGGGCGATTATCTGATGTTGCCTTTGAAATCGGCTACCAATAAATATTCGCTCAATTTGGTTTATAAAGATACCAAATTCCGCGTGTCGCAGCTCGATCAGACGGCAGGTGCGTGGGGCGTGGCGATGTTGATCCGCAATAAAATTATCGGTCTGTAAATAATGCTGTTACAAGGATTATCTATATCGTTGCGTGCGCTCGAACCCGAAGATGTCGAGGCGATGTATCGTTGGGAAAACGACCCTGCGGTGTGGGGCGTGAGCGGCACGGTCGCTCCCTTCTCGCGCGAGATTTTGCGCACGTTTATCGAGCAACAGCAGTACGACATTTGGCGCACTCATCAACTGCGTTTGGTCATTGCTCTTAACGAGGATGGTCGCGCAGTCGGTGCGGTCGATCTGTTCGATTTTGATCCACTGAACCGACGTGCGGGTGTCGGGGTGTTGGTTGTCGATGAGGAGCGTGGTCGCGGACGAGCTTCGGAGGCGTTGGGCCTGTTGGTTGAATATGCACGTGATGTTCTGATGCTCAATCAGTTGTATTGCGATATTGATACTGATAACGCATCCTGTCGTGCTCTGTTTGCGGGTTGCGAGTTCGAGGAGTGCGGAGTGCGACGTCGTTGGCGATTGGGCGCTGACGGTTGGCACGATGTAGTGATGTTGCAACGCCTATTTTAAGAAAATGAAAACCGCCTCGTTTGGGGCGGTTTTTCATTGCATTATTTTCGAATCATTTTGGCTAAATTTTCGGTCTTTTCCCAATCAACATCGCGCTCAATCACAAACTCGAAATTGCGTGGATATTGATCCTCCTTCATTACGTTCGCCAGGTAGTCGTATGCCTGTTTTGGATTGCTCACTTTCCAAATCAACTGACGTGTGCCGTTGTGTGTAATGCGCGCGAAAAAGATAGCATTGGGCAACTCGCCTTCGCCGGCTAATCCCTTCGACAATTCGTCCTCAAAAGCATTGAGAACCTCCATTTCGGCAGGCGAGGGCATTCCATTCTCTACCAATTCTTTACACTCAACGATCAGCGAGCAATGCCATTCAAACGATTTTTTATGCTCGAAGTCGGTCAGCGCAGCGTCAATAACCGCAATGGCAGGCAGCGAATCGATCTCAAAAGTTACAATCGACAGACTCTCTTCGGGCAGAGTTATCTGGGGCGTTTGGGTACGTTTCGAGGGTTTGGCGGCCTCGGCCGAGTACGCTCCCAAAAGTGTAGCAAGAACTAATGCTACGGCAAAAAATCTAATGTTCATTTACTTATAAATCTTGCGTTTGTTCAGCTCCTTTGTGTAGGCGCGGGCGTTGCGCAGATGTTCGGTGTAGGTGGCGGCGAAGTTGTGATGACCGTCAAATGTGGGACGCGCGCAGAAATAGATATAGTTGTGTTTCTCGAAGTTGAGCACACCGTCGATCGCAGCAATCGAAGGCATACAGATAGGCGAGGGGGGCAGTCCCTTATTTTTATAAGTGTTGTAGGGCGAATCGATACGCAGGTGCTTATGAAGGATTCGACGCAGTGTGAAATCACCCACAGCATACTTCACGGTCGGGTCAGCCTGCAATGGCATACCTTTATTCAGACGGTTGATATAAACACCCGCTACCGTAGCCATTTCGTCGGTTGCGCGAGTCTCTTCATAAACAATTGAAGCCAACGTCATTACCTCCAAACGCGACAATCCGCTGCGTTTGCGTTTTGCATCGCGGTCCGCCCAAAAGGCCTCGTTCTCCTTGTTCATACGCTCAACAATCTGTTCGGGCGAAACGGTCCAATAGAACTCATAAGTGTTGGGTACAAACATCGAAAACATCGTTAACGGATTCTTGTAACCATACTTCTCTGCGACCTTCTGATCGGTCAGCACCGCAGCGATCTCTGCCGAGTCGGCATCGATTTGTCGAGCGAGTTTTCCGGCCAAATATGCGGGAGTCTTGGCATTGTTGAAAGTTACATTTACGGGCGTTTGCATACCGAGTTTGATCATACGAACAATCTCAATTACGTTCATTCCCTCGTCGAGAACGTAGTGTCCTGCCTTGTAGGTTTGCTCCAAATTAAGACGTTTGGCGTAAATGTCGAATGCCAAATGGTGTCCGATTTTTGGTTTGAGCGAATCGATCAAAGTGGCATAGTCCGAACGCTTCGAGAGAAAGATTTCTGCGCTCTGTTTCACTGCGTTACCCTTGAACGAGATAATGCCCCACGCGGCTGCGGCAGTGCCCAGAACAACTACCGACAAGAATATCCAAATGAGAGTTTTTTTCATTTCGTTTGTAAATTTTTTGCAAATATAAGAAAAATACGTACATTTGCACTCGGGTAAGTCTTATACGACCAGCTCCTACTGAATCCCCCAGGTGCGGAAGCGAGCAAGGGTAGGTGGTCGTAGCGGTGCGATATAAGTAGCTTACCCTTTTTTGTTTTAATAGCCGTCGGGAGGATCTCGGCGGCTATTTTTTATGTTATTATCGTCTTAAATCCCAAATAATCTATCTCCACTCGAAGGTGGTGCGGCAAGCAACCGTGCCCTCGTCGGTGGCGATTTCAAACTCCCAACGGTCGCCCTCGTTGCGATATCCGATGCGGAGCAGCTGTCCGTAACGAGTCTCGTTCAAGAAGTTAATTTCGATACGTACTGCGCGATCCTCGGTTAAAATCTCCAATGGCAGGCAATCGAGCATAAGATCGAAATAGCGCAACGAATTCATATGACGATTGAAGTCGATATCGCTATATGCTACGCGATGTTCAGTGGTTGCTGTGGCTTCGACTGCGGGCAATTTGCCTGCGCGTTCGATGGGCGGCTCTTCGTCGCAAACCGCGTCATTATGCTCGGCAATATAGCGAAGATCGACCGCACGACGTGTATTGAAGTCAATCATTGACCATTGTGTCGTAGCCGAGCCAAATACCTCGCCCTCGCAATCGAGAACAAAATTACGGGTACTCATAGCGCGACCATAGTCGCTTACCCACGTGGTAATATTATAAGGTGTATATTCGCTCGGAAGGTGGTTGATCTCAATAGCCATACGCGATAAAACCCACGAGCGATTTTGCGGTTTCAGTTCGCGAATACCGAATCCCTTGCTGTCGGCATCTACGCCTGCGACATTGAGAGTTTTAGCAATCAGATTCGAGATCGATGCACGCAGGGTGAAATCGACATCCTGCGGATCAACCATATGGGGATATGTTGTCTTTGCTGCCATATTCGTCAAAAGTTTTTCGAATAACAAAAATAACGAAAAATAGTTGAATTGCAATACAAAAAACGAGTACGGCCTAATTAAAGACCGCACTCGCAGAGGTTTAGAACAATCGTTGTTCGTTATTTCTTATCTTCGATACCGTAGCCCTTGCGCTTATCCTCGCGTTTGAGCAATATAGCGAAGAGGATTGCCGAAAACGACAGAGCCGCGAAGATAACCATCGGAGTAGTATAGTCATACTTGTTGATGGTTGCGCCGTCGAGCATCTGAGTACCAACGATACAATACTCGTTCAGTACCCAGTTGATCAGCAGAGGCACTCCCATCAGACCTACGTTCTGCAACCAGAAGATCAGTGCGTAAGCCGAACCAAGTTTCTTTGGCTCAACGATCTTGGTTACAGCGGGCCACATTGCCGAGGGAACCAGCGAGAAGGCGATACCCAGAACGACCATCATTGCGATAGCAACGGCAACGCTGGTAATCTGCGGCACTGCAAATACCACGTGAACGAAGAACAACAGCACCGAGCCGATCAACATCAGCGTAGCACCGCGACCAACCTTATCGTAGATGCCGCCAAAGATCGGGGTCAGCAGAATGGTACCGAAGGGCAACATCGCAGGGATCCACGAAGCGTAATCGAAATCAATAGGATACTTGTTGAACATAAAGTCGGTGGCGTTCTTCAAGAAGGGGAACACGGCCGAATAGAATACCAAGCAGAGAATTGCGATATACCAGAATGCGGGTACCTTGATGATGTCGATGATGTCGCGTACGCGGAAAGGCTCCTCCTGCTCAACGTTCGATTCGGTCTCCTCTTTGTCCAAACGAGCATCCATTACGCAGAATACGAGGAAGGTGATCAAACCGATACACATAATCGCCATACCAACCATTACGGGAGCCGAGATCTGGAAATCAAACCATTCAGGCAGTTTCGGACAGAGCACGAAAGCAGCAGCCGTACCCAAACGTGCGGTAGCTACCTGCAAGCCCAATGCCAGCGCAAGCTCACGACCTGCAAACCAACGAGCGATAATGCGGGTAACGGTGATACCTGCGATCTCCGAGCCGAGGCAGAATGTCGCATAGCCCAACGAAATGTAGAGCAACGACGAGTGGATATTGCCCAGCCAGGGCAGAGTCTCTGCTGCGAAGTCGGGGTTCTGAACGGTGTATTCGATAACGAAATACTTGATAGCAACGCCGACCAA
Source organism: Alistipes sp. (assembly GCA_045605245.1). Lineage (GTDB taxonomy): Bacteria > Bacteroidota > Bacteroidia > Bacteroidales > Rikenellaceae > Alistipes. The sequence goes on from JAZUPN010000025.1 coordinate 25,436, forward strand.
CATTAGGCCTGTTGCCAACACGCCCGTAAATTTGGTGCCCCATTTATCGAGGATGATACCGCCGATAATGAGCATAAAAAGGAATACGGTGAACCAACCGTACGAGAAGTTAAATACGCCGAAGTCCATCGATGTCCAACCCAAACCACCGTCAGCAATCTCCTTTTCGAGCAGCGTTTTGAGCGGCGACATAATGTCCGAGATGAAATAGGCGCACATCATCGTGAACGAAACGAGTGCAAGGACCGTCCAACGCGCGGTCTTCGATTCGCTCAGCTTTTTTTGAATTGCTTTTACCATCTTTTTTATTGTTTGAATTATTAGTTTGTTTTTTTGTTGTTTAGTCGTGTTTGGCCGATGCATAGCGTTGCAAGAGCTGATAGGAATTAGCGATACCCAATTCGCCTGCTTTGCTCAAATCGAGGCAACCTTTGCGGGTATCTTTCATATAAATTTGTACCAGACCTCTGTTGTAATATGCCTCGGCAAAGTTGGGCCACAACTCGATAGCCTTCGAATAGTCTTCGAATGCTTCGGGCAACTTGCCTGAAAGAGCTTGCAGATTTGCTCGGTTGTAGTAGGCGTAAGCAAACGTGGGGTAGAGCTTGATCGCCTTGTTCAGGTCCGCAATCGCCTCGTCGTAGTTATACGAGCGCGAAGAGGCATTTTGCAGTCGATTAACCGGATCGGCATCAATCGTAATACGCTGGTACGAATTGTCGATCGACGAGATGAAGTCGATCATCTCGGCCTGCGTGGTCGAGCGATTGAGATAGAGGAACGGATTTGTCGGTGCGCGATCGATCGCTGCTGTATATGTAGCGACAGAATTGGTATATTGCTTAATCAGCGACTGCGTTATACCGCGCAGGAATAGCGGCTTCCAATCATCCGATTGCTCGGCGATGCGAGCAGCGAGTCGGCTGTCAAGCTCCACGAGTGAGTCGGTCGGAATGTCGCTCTCACGACGCGATAGTTTCATATCGGGCTGTGCAAGTTCGGCCACGAAATCCTCTACGCGCTGCAAGTAATAGCGTTTCGGATCGATCTGCTGAATGCTATCGGCACGTGTAATCGTGAAACGGAACAGCGGCATCAGTGCTAAATTCTCACCCGACGTATGAGTTGTGATGCGCTCGAAATTACTGCCTGCCATCTTGGTATCGAACGAGAGCAGCTGGTCGAAACGGTGTGTCGTATCGGAATAGATCGAGTACGAAATGCTATCCTTCAACTTTGAACGATACTCGGCAATCTTTTTATCAGCCGTTTGGCGATCCTGACGAGCACCCTTCGTATCGCGCAACATATAGCGAATATTGCTTCGATTGATGTATGCATTTGCAAAATCGGGATAGAGGTCGATGGCTTTGTTGTAATCGCGCAGTGCCGCCTTCAAATCACCCAATTGAGTATGGAGCAACGCACGATTGTAATATACCAATACATTGTCGGGGGTGTAAAATGCCACTTGATTATAATCCTCCAATGCACGGTTATAGTCGCCAATCTGTGAGCGAACGAGTGCGCGGTTGAAATATGCGAGTGAATTCGACGAGTCAAGCTCGATTGTGCGATCGAAATCCAACAGCGACTCGACGGGACGATTCAGATGCGAATGAACAATCGCTCGGTTGAAGAATGAAACCATATAACTCGAATCACACTCAACGGCCTTATTAAAGTCGGCCAAAGCCTCGCTGTATCGTTTCTGCGCCATCAACAATGAGCCGCGTCGATTGTATCCGTCGGGATTCTCACGATTGGTACGAATGGCGAGGTTATAGTTGTCGTATGCCGCTGTGGTATCTTTCAAATAGAGGTAGCTTGTGCCGCGATTGATATATGCATCCGTAACCTTTGCATCGTGGCGGATAAACATATTGAAGTCCTCGATTGCCTCTTTGAATTGCTGATTAAGCAGGCGCGTTACACCTCGGCTGTAATATGGATTCGGCAGGTCGGGGCGCAGATCGATAGCCTCCTGAAAATCTTTCAGCGCATCGTCATAGTTGCCTAATCGCGAACGTGTAATGGCGCGATAGGTGTAGGCGTTGGTATATACGGGATTTTTCTCGATAGCACTTGTGAAATCGGCCTCTGCGCCCAGCAGGTCATCGAGGTTGTACTTTGCAATGCCACGCAGAAAATAGGCCTCATAAGCCTCCTCATCGACACGCAACAAAATATTGAGCGTCTTAATCGCTTCGGGGTAGTTGTTCTCGACCAAAAAGTGTCGGCCCACCCAGAAAAAATACTCTTTGTTATATTGCGCCGAGGCGCGATTGCCGACAAAAAGCGACAGCGCGATGAGCAATATGGTTATATATTTTCGCATATAATATCTCTTTAAGGGGTCAAAGGTACTAATTTTTTTTGAATAACTTATCTATTAACGTTATGATATAATAATTAGTGTATATTATTAGTGGAAATGTTGTCGCGCGAACTCGAAGAGAGTGAAAAAGCCGAAAATTTATTTGGGGTTTTAGCGAAAAAGCATTAACTTTGACAGCAATTTATTTTTGCACTGATCGTAAAAATTAAAACCAGACAAATGAAAAAAGTAGATGTTGTACTCGGCCTGCAATGGGGCGACGAGGGCAAAGGTAAAATGATAGACGTTTTAACGCCTAACTACGAGGTGGTTGCACGTTTTCAGGGCGGTCCCAACGCGGGCCATACGCTCGAATTCGAGGGACAGAAGTATGTCCTGCGCTCGATCCCGTCGGGAATCTTTCAGGGCGGTAAGGTCAATATTATCGGTAACGGCGTAGTGCTTGATCCGATTCTCTTCAAGGAGGAGGCTACGGCTCTGGCTGCAAGCGGCCACGATCTGACCAAGCGTCTCTACATCTCGAAGAAGGCTCACCTGATTATGCCTACTCACCGTATGCTCGACGCAGCTTATGAGGCTGCGAAGGGTAGTGCCAAGATCGGTACGACGGGTAAGGGTATCGGCCCCACCTACACCGACAAGATCAGCCGTAATGGCGTGCGTGTAGGTGATATTTTCCGCGATTTTAAGACTATCTATGCCGCAGCGAAAGCTCGCCACGAGGCTACTTTGCGTTCGCTGGGTTACGAGTACGATGTAACCGAGTTGGAGAAGCAGTGGTTTGAGGGCATCGAGTACTTGAAGAAATTCAATATTATCGATAGCGAGCAGACCGTAAATGATCTGCTGATGGCCGACAAGAGCGTTCTCGCCGAGGGCGCACAAGGTACATTGCTCGACGTTGATTTCGGTTCGTATCCCTTTGTAACTTCGTCGAATACCGTTTGTGCAGGTGCTTGTACGGGTTTGGGTGTTGCTCCCAACCGTATCGGCGATGTGTATGGTATCTTCAAGGCATATTGCACCCGCGTAGGTAGCGGCCCGTTCCCCACCGAGTTGTTCGACGAAACGGGCAAGCAGTTGCGCGATATCGGCCACGAGTACGGTGCAGTTACGGGTCGTGAGCGTCGTTGTGGTTGGCTTGACCTCGTTGCGTTGAAATATTCGATTATGATCAACGGTGCAACGGCTCTGATTATGATGAAGGCTGATGTGATGAATGACTTCGACACAATTAAGGTTGCAGTTGGTTACGAGATCGACGGCGAGCGTGTTGATCACTTCCCCTATTCGGTTGATTGCGAGATTAAGCCGATCTATGCCGAGTTGAAGGGCTGGAAGTGCAATATCAACGATATTCGTCGCTACGAGGATTTCCCCGCAGAGTTGAAGGCCTATGTCGAATTTATCGAGCAGCAGACGGGTGTGCCCGTTAAGATTGTGTCGGTAGGTCCCGACCGTGAGGCTACAATTGTACGATAAGAATTATTAACCTAAAAAATTATAACTATGAAAAGATTTGGTATAATGTGTATGACGCTGGCTACGGCAGCGATGTTGTTCACCGGTTGCGGTGCCTTGAAGGGTGGTCTTATCGGTGGCGCAGCAGCAGGTGCATTGGGCGCAGGTATTGGTGCTTTGGCCGGTGGCGGTAAAGGTGCTGCTATTGGTGCAGCGGCAGGTGTGGCAGTAGGTGCTACGGCTGGCGCTTTGATCGGCAAGAAGATGGAGAAGCAGAAGGCTGAATTGGAGGCGATCGAGGGTGCAGACGTTGAGACTGTAACCGATACCAACGGTCTGGATGCATTGAAGGTAACTTTCGATAGCGGTATTCTGTTCGCAACCAATAAGAGCGACTTGACCGCAACTTCGAAGGCTTCGCTTGATAAGTTCGCTATCAGCTTGTTGCAGAACCCTGAGACTGATGTAACCATCTTCGGTCATACCGATTCGACCGGTTCGTTGGAGGTTAACGAGCGTATCTCGTTGCAGCGTGCGCAGTCGGTTCAGAACTACTTGCAGGGCAAGGGCGTTGAGGCTGGCCGTATTATTAAGGTTGAGGGTAAGGCTTACAGCGAGCCCGTAGCTTCGAACGACACTGCTGAGGGTCGTGCTGCAAACCGTCGCGTTGAGGTTTATATCTCGGCTAACGAGACTATGGTTGAGCAGGCAGAGGCTGGTACTTTGAAGTAATCAACCAACTCATACATAAATAAAAATGCCGTCTCGCGAAGAGGCGGCATTTTTATTTGATAGGTACAGCAGTTATAACGAAGGCTGGCGGATAATTACTCGATCCTCGGCTGTGAAACTTGCAGCGATGACTCTCACCACGCGACGCTTGCCGGTATTGTTGGCTGTAAATTTGATCTTAATTCCTGAATCCCATTCAGCCAATGCTCGTGTCATCTCGTAGTTGTCGATGATCTCGGCAACTTCGCACCAGTCTTTGTTGTTGCTGCCGTAGTATTTAATCGCCACCTGATCTAAACCTGTCGAATTGACGGGGATAATCATCTCGCCACCTGCGGCTGAAACCTCATAGCTACGTTCGTAGAAATCGACATCGGGGACATCGCAACCCGTAAATGTTATGGTCGAAAGCAGAATGCAAAAGGCAAGTAGTCGTTTCATAGTAGTTGTGTTTTAGTGGTTTATAAAGTACAAATATACCCCCCCCCATTCGAGAATTCCAAATTTTTAGATCGAAAAAATCACTTCAAACTCGAAAAATAACCACGCGAACCTCTTATTCTCCCTTACAGAAAAGCCGCACTCCGAAAAGGAGCGCGGCTCATTTGATTGGATATTTCGTTGTCGCAACTATTAGAAGATGAAGCGCGAGCTGATCTCCTTATAGTTATAAACTCGGTCGATAACGTCTGCAAAGATGTCGGCAACGCTCAACACTGTGAACTTCGACAAATCCTTAGTCTGATCCAGAGGAATGGTGTCGGTAATGATAACCTCTTCGAGCGAGCTGTTGTTGATACGCTCGTAAGCGGGCCCCGACAGAATAGCGTGGGTAGCTACGGCACGAACGCTCTTTGCGCCCTTCTCCATCAACATATCGGCAGCCATAGTGATCGTACCTGCGGTGTCGATCATATCGTCGAGAATGATCACGTTGCGACCCTCGACATCACCGATAGCGGTCATCTTGCCAACAACGTTGGCCTTCTCGCGCTGCTTGTGGCTGATAATCATCGGTGCACCCAGATACTTTGCATAAGCACTTGCACGTTTTGCACCACCCATATCGGGCGAAGCTACCGACAGATCCTCGATACCCAACGAGTTGATGTAGGGAACGAAGATACCGCTTGCGTAGAGGTGATCAACGGGAATATCGAAGAAGCCCTGAATCTGATCAGCGTGCAGGTCCATCGTCATAATGCGATCAACGCCTGCTGCGCGCAACAAGTTAGCAACGAGCTTTGCACCGATCGAAACGCGAGGACGATCCTTGCGATCCTGACGAGCCCAGCCGAAATAGGGCATAACTGCGATTACGCGGTGAGCCGAAGCGCGGTGAGCTGCATCAATCATCAGCAGAAGCTCCATAAGGTTCTCTGCGGGCGGGAAGGTCGATTGAATGATAAATACGGTGCAGCCACGAATACTCTCGTTATAAGCGGGCTGGAATTCTCCATCACTAAATTCGAGAACTTGCGAGTCGCCGAGTTCGCTGCCGTAACTGCGGGCGATCTTCTCTGCCAGAGGTCGCGAACCACGGCAAGCGAAGAATTTGATTTTGTGGATAGCCATAAGTCAGTTTGGTATGATCGTTAGTGTTACAAAATTACAATTTTATTTGTTTGATCCATCCTCTTCGATGTCGATTTTTTCAACATCATTCAAACATTTATCGATAAAATCCAAAATTTCATCTCTTCCGCGACCCTTTTCCGACGAACTAACAAGCATCAGTGGCATCTCTTCCCACTGCTCGGCAAGCGTTCGCTGGTAACGCTCAACGCTGCGTTTTAGCTGTGCGGCTGACAATTTATCAGCTTTGGTGAAGATTAAACCGAAGGGGATACCGCGCTCTCCAAGCATTGTGATAAATTCCAGATCGATACGTTGCGGCTCCAAACGCGAATCGACCAATACGAACAAGTAGTGCAACTTGCGACACTTTGTTACATAGTCGGTGATAAGTTTCGAGAAACCACCACGCACATCCTTCGAGACACGCGCATAGCCATATCCGGGCAGATCGACCAGATACCACTTATCGTTAATCAGGAAATGGTTTATAAGGCGGGTTTTACCGGGTGTGCCCGACACCTTTGCCAACTGACGCTGGGTGAGCATATTGATCAGCGACGATTTGCCGACATTACTTCGACCGATGAATGCAAACTCGTGGAGGTTGTCATCGGGAATCTGTTGCAGTTTCTGACTGCTGCATTTGAATTGGGCTTTGCTGATAATCATCGCTCGCGGTTTTTTCGCATACAAAGATAACAATTTTTGCCGAAAACTCAAACCGTTTCGACTATTATTAAAATATTTTCACAACTTGATTTGTAGAATCTCTATGAAAATCGTATCTTTGACCTCGACTTTTATATGAAAGACAAATAATATGAAAAGATTTATATTGTTGATTATGACCATTGTACCACTGATATCGACAGCACAGCGTCAAGTAACCGATGCGGAGATTGAAGCTCTCCACGATCGAATTATTTCGATTGACACCCACAACGACTTTTCGTTGGGATATTGTTTCCCCAATGCAGGTTTTTCGACAGCAAAGGGTCAGGTGTCGTTCGAGAAGATGATCGAAGGCCGTCTGGACTGTGCTGTGTTTGCCGCCTATATTGATCAGGGAAAGTGTGATGAGGCGGGCCACGAGTGGGCTCGCAATCGAGCCGAAACGATGGTTGCAGGTTTGAAACGATACGTTGCCGAGAATGAGGATAAGGGCGTTGTGGTCTATTCGGCTGCGGAGATTGAACGCGCAAAGCAGGAGGGTAAGCGAGCAATGATGATCTCGATCGAGAATTGCTACTGCTTCGGTACTGACATTACGGCGGTCGAGCACTTCTATAATATGGGTGTCCGTATGGCAACGCTGACCCACAATGGAGCGAACGAGATCGCCGACACTTGCGTCGATCAGGGCGTGAAGGGTGGTCTAACGGAGTTTGGTCGAAAGGTGATTGCCGAGATGAATCGATTGGGTATGGTGATTGATGTCTCGCACGCATCGCGTCTGGCTACGTTGCAGGCCGCCGAGTTGAGTGAAACGCCTATTATCGCATCACATTCAGGCGTTTATGGCGTTCGCGCAATTCGTCGAAATCTTACCGATAAGGAGATTTTGGCAATTGCTGCGAAGGGCGGAGTAGTTCAGGTTGCGATTGTACGCTCGTTTATTTCGAACAAGCCGAAGGGCGAGGAGAGCCTTGCAGATCTGGTTGCTCACGTCGATTATCTCGTTAAACTTGTCGGTGTTGATCACGTAGGCTTTGGCTCGGATTTCGATGGCGGTGGCGGTATGCGCGGCTGTCGCAATATGTCGCAGATCAAAAATGTAACTCGCGCCCTGATGGAGGCTGGCTATTCGGATGAGGATATTGCCAAAATGTGGGGTGGTAATACCTTGCGTGTGTTGAAGGCAGTCGAGGAGTATGCCGCAAATCAGCGCAAATAAAGACCGATAATCCGAAAAAATAACGACCGAACTCATTTGGAGTTCGGTCGTTTTATTTTGCCGCTCTATTTCAGTGGCGAATCGGGCTCGCGGGACATTACCATATAGAACAGACGATCCAAAAGTGCCGGCGAAAACTTCTTGATAAAGTGAGTCAGACGACCCTCGTACTCCATCAAACAGAGGCGTTTGCGACGCTTGATGCCACGCATAACGATATGTGCAACCTGTTCGGCGGTCATCATCTTATCCTCGTTACGAGGGGTTTCGCCCTGCGAGGTGCCATCGGCGGTAAGGGCAGCGAAACGGACATTCGATGCGGTGAAACCGGGGCAGGCAACCATTACGTGCAGACCCTTTTTCAAATTTTCGATTCGCAATGTTTCGAGGAATCCCGTCATCGCATATTTCGAAGCCGAGTAACCCGTACGTGCCGGCAGACCGTGCAGACCTGCGACAGACGAAATGCCTACAATCGATCCCTTTGATTTTTGCAGATAGGGGAGAGCGTATTTGCAACAGTTAACTGTACCCCAGAAATTTACATCCATCAATCGGTGCAGAACATTCAGATCGACATCATCAAAGATCGCACGCATCGAAAGACCTGCGTTGCAGATCAAAATGTCGATGCCGCCAAATGCGTTTATTGCGCAGTCAATCAATCGTTTGCAATCCTCCTCCTTTGTAACGTCGGCCGCTGTGTATGCTGCGGCACCGCCTGCGGCTTTAATCTCGGCTGCAACGGCGGCGAGTTTATCTTCGCTACGTGCGCCCATTACTACATTGGCTCCTGCGGCAGCAAATTCACGCGCCAATGCCAAGCCGATTCCCGACGATGCACCTGTTACGATTACGGTTTTTGATTTGAAATCCATAGCTTAATATTTTTATTCATTTATCTCTATTGAAAGGGTATCGTAAGCCAATTCGATACCTTCGGGTAGTAGGGTTGATGTTATGGCGTGCAACCCAATGTCGTGCGACATATGGGTCAAAAATGCTCGCAGCGGAGCTACACGCGAAATTAACTTCATCGCCTCTTCTACGGTGAAGTGCGAAATGTGATCGTGCCAGCGCAATGCATTGACTACCAATACTTCTACTCCCTTTAATTTAGCTATCTGCGCCTCTTCGATATGCTTGAAATCGGTCAGATATGCGAGCTTTCCGATGCGGTAACCCGTAACCTCAAAGCGGTCGGAGTGTTGTCCGTGTATAGGCACAATCTCTACTCCCTTAACCTCGAAAGGGGTGTTTCGCTCGATAGTATGTAGCTCAATTTCGGGCACTCCGCGATACTTGTCTTCGGCAAAGGCGTAGTCGAAATCTTTGCGCACGCACGCTGCGGTTTTGGCCGTAGCGTAAATATCAACACGATGAATCGTCGGAAAATCGACGAAATTAAAGGCTCTGACATCGTCAATTCCGCCCGTATGATCCTTATGCTCGTGAGTGAGCAGAATTGCATCAATCCTTCGCACACCTGTTCGTAACATCTGATAGCGGAAGTCGGGGCCTGCGTCAATAATCAATCTCACGTCGCCAACCTCGATCATCGCCGATGTACGCAGGCGATGATCGCGCGGATCAGTCGAGCGACACACCTCGCATCGACAACCGATTGTCGGCACGCCTTGCGAAGTTCCTGTTCCGAGAAATGTCAGACGCATAACGAGTTGTAGGTTAGTTTATTAAATTGACACAAATGTCGTGCAGCGAGATCAATCCGAATAGATCGGCGATGCTTACCAGCACAACAGCAATCATAAAATATTGTAAGAATTTTGTGCCCCAATGTATTCCATAGTGCGAAGCGATGAATGTTCCGACCACGTTTCCAAGTGCGTGCAATAGTCCGACGGCGTAATCGACCTGACCGTGCAACATAAAGATAATCAACGAGAATGGGGTGGCGACGAAGATTACGAAACCCTTGATTACGTTTGCCGTAATAATATCGAGGTGCATCGTTGTCAGTGTGATTGCCAAGATCAGGTAGCCCAAGCCGATATAGACATATCCGCCATAGAATCCAATTAGCAAGAACCATAAGTAATGCCACCATTTAATCTCCAAGCCGTGTCCGCCGTGAATGTGAGTTTTGGCAAAGAGCATATAGGCTAAAATTGCAAAAAGCACAATGCCCATACACCATTTGAAGACCGTTTCATTGATTTGAGTTGCTACCAATGAGCCTGCGATATTGCCGATAATTGCCGGAACAGAGAGCTTTAATCCGCTCTTGATATCGAGCAGGCGTTTTTTGATAAATACTGCTGACGAGGTGAGGTTCTGTAATACGATTGCGATTCGGTTTGTTCCGTTCGCCACTCCGATCGGCAGACCGAGAGCCATAAAAACCGTCATAGACATTATGGCTCCGCCACCGGCCAAAGTGTTGATAAAGCCGACCACGATACCTGAAACAATCAGTAGTATTATCATTTGCAGTGTCATCTTCTCAATCTTTTAATGCATCTTCAATTCGAAATCATCGGCATCGCGCTCAACGGGAAATTTATGTCGAAACTCCTCCAATGCCACGCAGTCGATCATCGCACTCAAAACCGTTGCGGTCGATTCGGCGCGAGCTATTGCTCGACCGCGATAATCATAGACAATCGAGCCTCCGCTGTACGTAGTCGAGGGATCGTTGCCGATACGGTTTGCCCCAATCGAGTATGCAACATTTTCGATGGCTCTGGCACGAAGTAATGTATCCCAAACTTCGGCGCGAGCCGAGGGCCACGATGCGGCGCAAATCATCGCGTCGTAGTCGCCGCGATTGCGTAACCAAACGGGGAAGCGTAGGTCGTAACACGTTGCCAACAACCATCTTACGCCTCGCCACTCAACCACCACGCGCTCTGCGCCTGCACAATATTGATCACCTTCGCCGCCAATCGAAAACAGATGACGCTTGTCGTAAGCCTCGATGTTGTTTGGCGTAACAAATAGGTGTCGGTTGCGAAATTTCGCGTCGCGCTCGACGATCAGTGTGCCGCTAATGGCGCAATCGAACTTTTGAGCCAATCTCTTCATCCACGCAACAATTCCCTCTTCGTATTGCGCAGCCTGCGAAGGGTCGGCAGCAAAGCCCGTTGCAAATGTTTCGGGTAGCACATAAAGGTCGCTTTTGGGTGCAGAGTCGAATAGTTTTTCGATCGACCGAAGGTTGTTCCCGACCGAATTCCACTCAATATCAGGCTGAATAAGCGATACTTTTACGGGCATACTCTCTTAAAGGTAAAACTTCTTTCATACAAATATATAAAAAATCCTCGAAAAAAGTTATCTTTGTACGATGAAATCGACCCAATGTGGTCAATTTAATATTATAGATATGATAAAACCCGGTCGCTACCAAACACTCACCGTGAGTCGTATCTCCGACTACGGCCTATATCTTACCGATGGCGAGGAGAACGAAGTTCTGCTCCCTAATCGCTATGTCTCGCTCTCGGATAAGGAGGGAGATGAGAAGTATGTATTTGTATATCACGACTCTGAGGATCGTTTGGTTGCAACAACCGAGACCCCTTTGGCTACGGTTGGTCAGGCTGCTTGCTTGCAGGTGGTCGATAAGACTCTGCATGGAGCTTTCCTTGATTGGGGTTTGCAGGGTAAGGACCTTTTCCTGCCGAATCGTAATCAGCAGGGTGGTGTGATGGTCGGCCATCGCTATATTGTATATGTCTATGAGGATAATATCACCTCGCGCTCGGTTGCAACGATGCGTACCAAAACCTATATCAACAACGATACGATTACGGTCGCTCCGCGCCAGAAGGTTGAGATTCTGATCGCTTCGGAGTCGCCGATTGGCTATCGCGTGATTGTGAATGATCGCCATTGGGGTATGATCTACAAGAATCAGTTGTTCCGTTCTGTACGTATTGGCGAGCGAACAGAGGCATATGTCAGCCGCATTACGCCCGATGCACGTATTGATTTGAGTTTGCAACAGCAGGGTTTGGAGCAGGTGCGCGACTCGGCCGATGAGTTGTTGGCACTGCTTCGCAATAACGATGGCGAACTGCCTGTCAATGACGATACTGCGCCCGAACGTGTGCACGAAGTTACGGGTATGAGCAAAAAGATGTTCAAGCGTTCGTTGGGTATGTTGCTGAAAAGCGGCCGCGTAGAGATTACTGATAACGGAATAAAAATGAAATAGTTATGGCAGCAAAAATGCAAACAGCCGAGCGCGTGTCGCAGACCGATAGCTCGGATAATTACGTTTTTCAGCGTTCGTTGCTGGCATATTATCACGCTGCAAAGTTGGTCAGCGGTATGGTGTTGGAGATTGGTACGGGTAGCGGTTATGGTATCAATGTAATTGCTCCGTCGGCCACTCGTTTTATGACCATCGATAAGTTCGAGACGAAGATCGATACCTCCGATATGGATAATGTCGAGTTTCGACAGATGACTGTTCCTCCGATTGACCTTCCGTCAAGCAGTGTCGATTTTGTCATTTCGTTTCAGGTGATCGAGCATATTAAGGACGATGTTGATTTCGTGGCGGAGGTCTATCGCGTGCTGAAACCTAATGGCGTTTTTATCGTTTCGACACCTAATGCTGCGATGTCGCTCACGCGTAATCCGTGGCACGTGCGCGAATATTCGATTGATGAATTTGATCGCTTGATGGGTAACTATTTCGCTGATATTGAGCGTTGTGGTGTGTTCGGTAACGAGAAGGTAATGAATTATTACGAGAAGAATCGTGCAAGTGTGCGCCGTATTACGAAGATCGATTTTCTCGATTTGCAACACCGCCTGCCGCGCTGGATGTTGAAGATTCCATACGATATTATGAATCGCCTGAATCGCCGTTTGCTATTGGTGCGCAACCGCAACCTGACGACCGATATCGCAATGGATGACTATCGCATCGCCCCTGTCGCCGACGGCTGTTTCGACCTCTACTACATCGCCCGCAAGGTGGAGGAGTAGTCCTATTGAAAATAGGCGGTAGTCAAAAAACTGCCGCCTATTTTTCAATGGGTATGTTAATTTATGTTATTAATTCAAGTTCCTTAACCTTGACTCGATATATTCAATTAACAGCTCCTTATATTGTCGATTAATTATATCCTCAATTGTTACACCTTTATATTTTTCGTAGATTGATATGCGAATTATAGGAACTCCTATGATAATAGATGTAACATCTTTAATGAAATCATAGAATGCTCTTTGCTTCCATCTAGTTCGGTTTTGATCTAATAGATCAAGATCTATCACACTATTCCCAAATTGCTTATCGGTGGAACTATTGTGGGCATATTTCCCGTATGTTAAACAGTTGTGCTCATAGTTCTTGCAAAACTTTTTATAATTTTCAATATTTACATTTCTATTATTTGTGTAAATTGTAGAGTTAAGAGTTGAAAGTCGATAGCGATTAAAATGGTTTTCTTCATCAAACTCTATGATGAAATTGGGAGTGTCAATGTCATATGCGCCTACTCTTGTAGGAGCATCATCAAGAATGCCACCTAATCTTTTGTAAATATTTATAATTTCATCATAGTAAGCAGATGCTTGCAGTTCATTTGCTGATAATTTAGTGTGATTGCCTTTGTCGTAATACTCTTGACACACTTGGGCTAAATAAGTTTGTTTTTTTGCCATATAGTTTATTGCAATATAATTAGTAGTTTAAAATAATCCACTCAATAGTGATGCCCATACAAGACTCGTGCCAATCAAGTGAGTCAAATAATTCCATCGGTTTGGTTGTACGAGCAACAAAATTAATAGTGTTATAGTTGTTGTCGTTAGCTTGTTGAAGAATATAACGAAAATAGCTCTCGCTTTGCGTAAATTCCTCAATAATAGGCACTACTAAGATTTTGTCTTTGCCATTTGTTGCCTCCATATTGATGCAGGCCGCCTCAATCTCTCGGATATTGTTATACCCAAGTGCAGAGAGTGCATTTAGAGTTTGTTGTTTAATGCTGTCCATGTTTTTATCGTTTTAATCGTGGTAATAATCGTATAATTCATAGTAGTCTATGTCGTACCAATCATTGAAACCCTCGTCGGCACTTGGGGGTATTGCAATACTCTGTTGTGTCGTGTCAATAACTGCTTCTGTGCGATACTCGCGATAGCGAACCAAACGATTCTCGTAGTCAAGTTCAGCAATATCACTTGCACTCTTTGATGGGTCGAGGTTTCGCCAATGTGATTCATAGTGTTGCTGTGATGTTGGGCGAAACCACTCGTCATATACAGCTACAATCAGCGTATATATCATAACTACATAGACAAACGGCTTTGCTAAATGCCAAATAATAGTTATTATCTCTTTTAAGTCGGTTCGCTCATCCATACATCTATATCTTATTTCGTTCTATGGCTCCAAGTAGTGTTTCATATATTCGTTGTCGCAATGAATGTGGTTTAATGATTTCGATAGAACGGCTACGTGATAGCAGAGCCATTACAAAATCATTTGTTATGCGTAGTTTAAGCCCAATAGTAATCGAATCCTCGTTTTCTTCTATTATTCTTTGCGTGTGATGCAGAGGCAGACTCTTAACAAACGATCCGTCTAATCGATCATATTTAATAACAATATCTTCAACCTGTTGATTCCCATCTGCCCATACTCCAAAACTTTCTGAAAATTGTTGCTTTATTTCTTCCATTGGTCTAGACTTGAATTTTCTATGTTCAAGGTATTTTACACTTTGAACTCGCTCCAACGCATAGACGCGGAGCTCTCCGCCTTCATTGTAGCCGACTATATACCAACGGTGTTGCGACTCTTTGAGTAGATGCGGAGATATAGTATGTTTTCGTAGCTCATTGCAATTGCGGTAATGCTCATATTCAATCTCTATCATTCTACGTTCTCGAATGGCGAACAAAACTTCGTGGAATGAATCTCCGATAGGTGGTAATCTGTGCTCTGCATCAATGCAACTTACAAGTGAAGGATCATCTATGCGACTTAATAATTCGAAATTTTGTAGCAGCTTTTCGTATTCATGAGCTGTTTCGCCACGTTCTAATATGCAATAGCCTTTTCTTGCTCTATTGTAACCTATTCTGATGCCAAATATATCTTGAATGGCAGTAAAATCACGCTGTAATGTTCGAATAGTTATCGACTCGTCGTGATCGCCAAGACCTTGTGTCGCATAATTTATTAATTCATCTTTACTTAATATAGCATTGGGATAACTCAATTTGTTGGTAATCCTAACTATTCTTCGTATTAAGGCTATGGTGTTCATATTGTTAATTTTTTACAAAGATAATATAGTGTCGCGACAAAATATGTCGTTGTAATGGGAATTTGCAGTTAGTGAGTCTAAAAATACAAAGGCCCTGAATCCGTTATTGGAATCAAGGCCTTTGTGAGAATTTGGTCTTCGTGTGTCTATCCGTAAATCTCCTTCTTGGCTGCTTTTAAGGTGTTGCGCATCAGTGAGATGATGGTCATCGGGCCGACGCCACCCGGAACGGGGGTGATGTAGGCGCATTTGGGGGCAACCTCGTCGTACTTCACGTCGCCCAGCAATTTCCAGCCACTCTTGGTCTTGTCGCTCGGAACGCGAGTGATACCTACGTCGATAACCGTCGCACCCTCCTTAACCATATCGGCAGTTACGAACTCAGCCTTACCCAAAGCTGCGATCACGATATCAGCCTCTGCTACAACCTCTTTCAGATTCGGAGTGCGGCTATGGCAGAGCGTTACGGTGCAGTCCCAACCCTTCTGCGAGAGCAGGTTTGCGATCGGGCGACCAACGATGTTGCTACGACCAATTACGGCGCAGCTACGACCTGCGGTCGGCACGTTGTAATATTTCAAAAGCGAAAGGATGCCGTCGGGCGTTGCGGGCAGATAGGAGGGGAGTCCCGAAATCATACGACCTGTATTTACAGGGTGGAAACCATCAACATCCTTGCGCGGGTCGATAGCCTCGATCACCTTCTGCTCCGAGATATGGCGGGGCAGGGGCAGCTGCACAATGAAGCCATCAACCTTCGGATCGCCATTCAACTCGTCGATGCGAGCGAGTAACTCCTCCTCGGTGGTCTCCTCGGGCATACGCAGTACGGTCGATGTGAAACCGCACTCGTGGCAGCACTTCTCCTTGTGGGCTACGTAGGTCTGGCTTGCTCCATCATTACCCACCAAAATTGCAACCAAATGGGGCGCGGGCTTACCCTCGGCCACCATTGCTTCTACTTCGGCTGCTATCTCTCGGCGCATAGCCGCAGCAACCTCTTTACCATCGATAATTGTCATAATCGTTTGTTGGTCAGTGTTATATTGTTTCTGTTATTGATTACTCTTACCTTGCTCGGCATAGAAGATCGCCTCTTCGATCTGCGGAACGATATTGCAATCTTTCAACATCACTCGCTTCTCGCTATCTAACAGATAGAGCGACGGAATAGCTTTCAGATCGTACAACTCCTCATCGCGCATACGCAACTTTTTGTCGTAGCTGTTGATCCACGATGCGGGGATATTGTGGCGATAGTTCAGCCAAGCGGTGATGTCCTCGTCGGGATATATCGCCAGCACCTTCATCACTCCACGTTCGATCATCTCGCTCAACATCGGCGATGCGCAGATCTGTTCGCGGATCTCCTTGCAGGCGGGGCAGTCGGGGTTATTGATAAAGATCAGCAAATACTCCGCCTCGATAGCATACATACGTCCCGTACGGCCATCGTGCAGGGTATATACGAAATCGTTTGCCTTTTCGCCAATGCGATTCTTCATCGCCATATTGAGCAATTCCTGCGGACGTATCTTCTCCGCTTCGTCAAGTAGGGGAGAGGCGAGCATCACTTCGAGTGTAGGAATCAGCAACTCGTCATTGCGAAAAGGCGAATTGGGATCATACAGATATTTATCATTCAGCGAATTGAAATAGTCGAACACAACCGAATCGGCTTCGGCGCGATGAGTCATATCTGCAATTGCCGCACGCGCAACAGACGGCTCGACATATCTCAAAATATCGATATAGTTCGCGTAAGCCTGCTCGGTGATATCGGGCTTATTGCAATATGTCGTATCGCTGAAATCGAATCGATCCCAGAAATGTTCAGCCAAATATTTAGCTCGATCCTCGACGGGCAACATCTCTGGTACCGAAATCGACGGAAACGACAACTCTTCCACAGATTGTTTCTTCTGCTCTGTCGATGCTGCCTTCTTGCCTTTTTGACCGCAGGCGGTCAGTAATGCAAGCGCAATGAGAGTCGCTATTTTAAGTGTTTTCATATACCTTATTATTATAATAGTGCAAATGTACGATTTTAGCGCGTAAAATCAAACTCCGCATAGCGTATAAGTTCTGCTTATGCTTATATAAAATAATATGATTGCAGATTTATTGCTATTTGCCATTGTAAAATAGCGAAAAAAGTTTATTTTTGTACTCGGAAAAGCAAACAAATCAAATTACACACATAAAACTATTACGACTATGAAAAAATGGAAATGTACCGTATGTGGTTATATTCACGAGGGCGATTCGGCTCCCGATAAGTGTCCTCTTTGCAAGGTTGGCGCAGATAAGTTTGTCGAGGTTGTAGAGCAGGAAGGCGATCTTCAATTCGTTGATGAGCACGTTATCGGCGTAGCCAAGGGCGTTGATGAGGAGGTTTTGCAGGGCTTGAAGGATCACTTTATGGGTGAGTGCACCGAGGTAGGTATGTATCTTGCAATGAGCCGCCAGGCAGACCGTGAAGGTTATCCCGAAATCGCCGAGGCCTTCAAGCGTTACGCTTGGGAGGAGGCAGAGCACGCAGCCAAGTTTGCCGAGCTGTTGGGCGAAGTTGTTTGGGATACCAAGACCAATGTATATAAGCGTATGATGGCCGAGCAGGGCGCGTGCGAGGATAAGAAGCGTATTGCAACTCTTGCAAAGAAACTGAACCTTGACGCAATCCACGATACCGTACACGAAATGTGTAAGGATGAGGCTCGCCACGGCAAGGGTTTCGAGGGCCTTTACAAACGCTACTTCAAATAGTAGGGTAGCCCCCTAAACCAACAGCCTCCTGAACCTTTCGATTCAGGAGGCTGTTGGTTTTTTGTAGATATGATTCATCACATATAATGCAATTGATTGATCTCTTTTTGTCGCCAAAAAACATTTTTGAATTTACAAGGAAAATTATTCAGCCAAATGAAAACACGTCAATTAAAACGATTTGATTATGTTAAATAGAAAATATGGTTATTTTACAATTCCCAGTAAGGGTATAGAGTGCCATTTTTTTAATATTAACCAAAAGTTCAAGAATCGAGTTATTAGGTGGAACATTGGGAGGCATACACAACGTGCTGATTTTTTCACTGCAAATTACATATAAATAAATTTCCGCTATATAATGCTGAACTCTCCGATGTGTCCAATACTCAAAGAACCCTGAACAGAACATCCTAAACACCAATCATATGCATTTAATACTACGTATGAAATACAAGAAATGGAACTATTAGAGGATACGTATAATACGTTGGGCTTGCCGAACGCTAATAATAGAGGACGGCTCAACTCTAACAATTCCATTACAAGTGCAAAGTTACTAAATGGAGTTAAGAAAACCAAAAAAACACATATTTAACATAATGCAAATATTATTTCATCATCTTTGCAGTGGAATTATTCACCTTTTAATAGACAACACAATGAGTCAAAGAGTTATAGAGATTGCAGAACTCCCGCAACCTCAGCCCGACATTCTCGGTAAAACGGGTAAGAATCTGCATTATGCAGTATTAACAGATGTAAACCGTTATCGTAACTATGCCTACCGCACATCCTGCCTTTCTCGTGCATTGGTCTCCATCAAGAACTCTTTATAATCATTAGGTAGCTTAATACCAAGACTCTGTTCAAACGCCTCAATATCCTCCCGCTTTGCAGGGGAATACCACCATTCGGTTAGATCGTCTGCGAACTTTTGCAATTCGTCAATTACATCTGCTGATGTTGTGGGAAATGGTACTATTGCGTCAAAAAGCAAGGATAAAATAGTACTCAAACAAGGTGATAGATTAGTTACTCTTCGTCGAAATGTCCGTCATAATGGCAAAAAAATAGCCGATAAGAATTGGATTCTTACGGCTTATGATGAAACAGCAGGCGATGACGCAAGTGCTATAAGCGGCACCAATCAAGGTCAAGCTGCACAGACCCCTGCTGATTCTGTCGGCAAAGATACACAAAAGCTGGCAAAAGCCAAAGCCTCGGCAGATTTCATAATTATCAAATATTATTTAGGGTACTCATTTCCCAATAATCTCTACTGAATTGTGTATGCCTCGAATGATTTGTCAGAATATAGAATAATTACACGCTCAATGTTGGCCGAGTTTTTCGCTGAAGATACGATATTTTCGATTGTTCCTTTGGTCGAATTTATTTCATTGACCGAATGAGATACAGAATTAGTATTTGATCGGATCGAAGAGTCGGCTGCGGTGTTATTCTCAACCACATTGCTACGATTGCTCGTGCCATCAAATTTTTGCTGAACGTCTGCTTCTGAACGATACATTTGATCTGCATCAAGCAAGAGCCAATCCGGATTCAGTGTCGGAAAGCGACGCAGAATCTTAACCAGAAAATCGAAGCTTGGTTTGTTTCTTCCTGACAGAATATGAGAGATACTCGAAGGCTGTATTTCGAGAATTTCAGCCAAGCGACTTGACGAGAGTTTCTCGCTTTTCATTAATTTCAGCAATTTTTCGCGCATAATCGTAAATTTTTACAAATATAACACTTTTTTATTTGTAAAACAAGCGCTGATACACTTTTGTAAAAATGTTAATTGTTCAAAACTTATTTACAATTGTAATAACGGTCGGCCTATTGAAATTAATGACATATATTATCTGTAAGTTTTACGTGATATAAAATGCCGCAACGTGCTGATAATTAAAGCGTATATTTGGCAAGTGTCTTGTATGAGCACCTTGTCTTGTTTATTCTCGTTAATGCCTCCTATGTGTTAATCTTTTTATTGATATAAAACTCGCAAACGATTGATTTATAGTGTCTATGTGTGTCGGTATTTCAAATATTGATCAGCGATTTATCCTGTATTTGGTTGCTATTTGCGCGCGCTGTTGCCTATATGTGTATGATTTACAAATCGCAAATATTAACAATTGATATTGGATTACAAATGTGTAATTTGTAAATATTTACATCTTTACAAAAGTAACAATACCCCACTCTGCTCTTGTAAATTATTGATTTTTCTTTGCTTATCAATGACTTATCTTTGATGATTGTTAATAAAAGTGTTGATTTGATAATTATGTTAAATAGATAAATAAAGGGCAGCTAACAAAATAGCTACCCTTCTGATATATAACTTATTATATATTTACAATCCTTGTTCTATGCGCGCAGCATTGCGGCTATTTCGGCAAACTCGTCTGAGGTTAAATTTAGCTTTTCCTTGCGAAAATCAACATCAGATTCGGTATTCATAGGGATCAGATGTATGTGAGCGTGCGGAACTTCGAGTCCGAGGACTACCATTGCGACCTTCTTACACTCTATTTTACATTTGATTTGTTCTGCTACCCTCTTTGCGAATACGATCATCTTCTCCAATGTCTGATCTTCGAGATTAAACAGGTAATCAATCTCCTGTTTGGGAACAACGAGTGTGTGTCCTTTCATTAACGGATTGATATCAAGAAATGCGTAAAAGTTCTCATCCTCGGCCACCTTGTAGCTTGGGATTTCGCCTGCGATTATGCGTGAAAAAATTGTTGCCATACCTTATTATTTTATTGTTCTATTGGTCGAATTTTGGTTTGAGTATCTCTGCATAAATAACGGCCTTTGCGAGATCGAACTCTTCGGCAATATCCGACATCTCGTTCGAGGCCGCGGTATTTATGTCTTGCAATTGCGATGTTGTATTTTTTGTTACGGTTGCCGATTGCTTTGGTGCGGTTTTCTTGGGCTGAGGTTTGGGCTTGCGGGCTTGCGGAATCGTTACCTCGCCGCGCGATGAGGTGGATTCAAATCGCGGAGCGTTGTGTATCGAGGTGCTCTCTGCTTGTGTCGGAATGTATGGGCGATTCTGTCGCGCTGCCTCTACCCTTTTTCTCGACTCTATTATCTGCTTACGGATGGCTTTCGCGAGAGCCTCTTGGTCGTCGTCCAACATTTTTTCGAAATTTGGAATATTGTTGGGCTCTATTTTGCGTGCGGGAATGGCCTCTTCTCCCGAAAAATCGTGCTCGGCATCGAATCCTCGAGTTGTGTCATCGCTGTTCAACTGTTTCTCGGTGCTGCGATTAATGATGCGACCAAGTATGATAATTACAGCTGTTATTATCGCAAATATTGAAGAGGGGCTCATAGTGTTCGTTTTTTTAGTTCAAATTGCGTTTTACGACCTCGATGCCTTTGATCATTCGAATCTTGTCCATCAAGCTGTTGAGAGATTGGATGTCCTTGACATATAGGCTTATATTGCCCTCAAATATGCCGTCGTGGCTCTGGATGTGAATCTCGCGAATGTTGATATTGAACTCGTCTTTAATCAACTGTGCCAAATCGAGGATGATGCCAATACGGTCGATGCCTCGCAGCTCGATGGCCGAGAGGTAGGATACGGCCTTGTGTTGCGACCATTTAATCTCCTCTTTTACAATGTTTTTGCCATATTGGGCACCCAGGCGGGTGAGCTCGTCGCAGGTGTTTTTATGTACGAAAATACGGCCCGTTTCGGGATCACGATAGCCTACTACCTGGTCGCCGGGGATCGGCTTACAGCACTCCGCAATGACGAATTGAGGCTCGATATCGGTCTCTGCACCAACAACTAAATTTTTATTGCCGCTCTGCTCGTCGCCATTTTCGATATTTTCCTCATCGGTCTCGCCATCTCCCTCTTCGTCGAGGAATAATGACCAGAATTTCAAAATTTTACGAGCCGAATTTTGGCGCAAAACCTTTTCGAGATTGTCGAGATTGAGGATCCCTGCGCCGAGTTTGCTGTAAAATTCGTCCTTTGTGGCGCACTCATAAGCGGGTAAAACCTTGACAAATACGCGTCTGCTGGGTGTAATGCCCATATCTTTCAAACGGTCGTCAAATGCCTGCATACCACGTGCAATATTATTTTGGCGATCCTTTTTGAGGTAGCTCTTGATCGACTGCTTGGCTTTTGTTGTGGTAACGTGATCGAGCCACTCGGCTTTGGGATGAACGCTGTCTGAAGTGATGATTTCGATCTGGTCGCCGCTATGAATTTCGCTGAAAATTGGCTTGATGATGTGGTTGATTTTTGCACCGATGGCTTTGTGTCCAATCTTCGAGTGTATGTCGTAAGCGAAGTCGAGAGCGGTTGCTCCGTGAGGCATCGTTCTTGCCTCTCCCTTTGGTGTAAATACAACAATTTCAGATGTATATAGCGATAACTTAAAGTTGTCCAAGAAGTCCACAGCACTCTCGGTCGGTGAGTTGAGAGCTTCGCGAATCTTTTTGAGCCACTTGTCAAATTCGTCTTCGTTTTGCGAAATTGTTGCGTGCTTATACTTCCAATGGGCTGCAAAACCGCGCTCGGCAATATCCTCCATTCGCTGGGTGCGAATCTGTACCTCTACCCATACGCCGTCGGGGCCCATCACGGTTGAGTGAAGAGCCTCATAGCCGTTGGCTTTGGGCATACTGATCCAGTCGCGCAGGCGTTCGGGTTTGGGGGTGTAGATGTCGGTGATTGACGAATATATCTGCCAGCACTGGGTCTTTTCCGAAGGGAACTGCAATGGCTTGAATACCACGCGAATTGCAAACAGATCATAGACCTCCTCGAAGGGTATCTGTTTGCGCTGCATCTTCGACCATATCGAATAGATGCTCTTGATGCGTCCCGAAATTTCGAAATCGATACCGTTGCGCTTCAATGCATTGATGATGGGCGCATTGAAACGGGCGATATATTCATTCAGCTGAACCTTTGTCTTGCTCAATTTGTCGGCAATTTCGCGATATTGATCGGGAAATCTGTACATCATACAGAGGTCCTCTAACTCGGTCTTGATCGAATATAGGCCGAGGCGATGTGCCAGAGGGGCAAACAGATAGATTGTCTCGCTGGTAATCTTAATCTGTTTATTTACAGGCATTGCACCGAGTGTTCGCATATTGTGCAGACGGTCGGCGATCTTGATCAAAATTACGCGGACATCATCCGAGAGTGTGAGCAGAATTTTTCGGAAATTCTCTGCCTGCTCCGATGTTTCGGTGTTGAAGACTCCCGACATTTTCGTCAGACCATCGACCATTGTGGCGATCTTCTGACCGAACATATTGGTAATGTCTTCGACCGTATATTCCGTATCCTCTACCACGTCGTGCAATAGTGCGGCGACAACCGACTTTACACCCAATCCGATCTCCTCGACTGTAATTTTGGCAACTGCAATAGGATGTAGCAGGTATGGCTCGCCCGAACGGCGGCGCACGCCTTTATGGGCCTCTTTTGCAAGGAAAAAGGCCTTCTTGATGAAGTCTCGATCGCTGTTCGACTTGCATATCTTTTCGCAAATCGACATCAAATCCTCATACTTCTCCTGAATGAGCAGTTCGTCTTCCGCCGTATAGTTCATAAGCCGACGTGGTTTTGGTTAATTTTTCTCTATTCCTCTTTGTTTTTCATTGCCTCGCGAACCTTTGCCTCGATTTCGGCTTGCAGTTCGAGATCGTTTGTGAGCAGCTCCTTAACGGCATCGCGGCCCTGGCTCAACTTGCGGTCGCCATACGAGAACCACGAGCCCGACTTCTTGATAACGCCCAGATCGACACCTAAATCAAGTATCTCGCCAATCTTCGAGATACCCTCGCCGAACATAATATCAAACTCGGCCTTGCGGAACGGGGGCGCAACCTTGTTCTTTACGACCTTAACTCGTACGCGGGTGCCGAGCTGCTCGTCGCCATCTTTAATTACGCTTGCTTTGCGGATGTCGATGCGAACGCTTGCGTAGAACTTCAAGGCGTTACCGCCCGTAGTTGTTTCGGGGTTGCCATAAATTACGCCGATCTTATCGCGCAGCTGGTTGATAAAGATACAAACGGTCTTAGTCTTCGAGATGCTTGCGGTCAATTTGCGCAGAGCCTGCGACATTAAACGAGCCTGCAAGCCCATCTTCGAATCACCCATTTCGCCCTCGATTTCTGCTTTGGGAGTCAAGGCGGCAACCGAGTCGATAACGATGATATCGATTGCGCTCGAACGGATCAGCGAATCCGCGATTTCGAGTGCCTGCTCGCCGTTGTCGGGCTGCGAGATCAGAAGGTTATCTACATCAACACCCAGACGCTGTGCATAGTAGCTGTCAAAAGCGTGCTCTGCATCGATAAACGCTGCGATACCGCCTGCTTTCTGTGCCTCTGCGATAGCGTGGATTGCGAGTGTGGTTTTACCTGACGATTCGGGACCGTAAATTTCGATAACGCGACCTTTGGGGTAGCCGCCTACGCCCAAGGCAACGTCGAGAGTGATCGAGCCGGAAGGAATTACTGCAATATCGGTAACGGCCTGACTGCTCATCTTCATAATCGAGCCTTTGCCAAAATCTTTCTCGATTTTGTCCATTACTGCGCTGAGTACTTTCAGCTTTTCGGGATTTACCTGAGGTTTTGCTTGAACCTCGGCTTGTTTCTTCTCTGCCATAGCTTTTCTATTTTTTCTTGTTCTTAATTATTTACTTTGTAGTGTTGTGCCAATCGAGAATCTGTTGATAGTGATTCTTCGTATCGACCTTCTCGAAGATGTGTTCGATGGTGCCATCTTCGCCGACGATAAATGTTGTGCGCTGAATTCCCATATATGTTCGACCATACATCCTCTTCTCGACCCAAACACCAAATGCTTCGGCCATCTTCTTCTCGGTGTCGCTCAATAGAGTGAAATTCAACTCGTACTTTGCGCAGAAATTCTGGTGCGAACGCTGGCTGTCGGGGCTGATGCCATAGATTTCGTAACCTTTGGCTGCCAATTCGGCCTTTCCGTCGCGCATACTCTTTGCTTCAAGCGTGCAGCCGGAGGTGTTATCCTTCGGATAGAAATAGAGAATCACTCGTCGGCCATTGATCGAGTCGTTGGTAACGATGTCGCCATTCTGCGTAATTGCTTCGAAAGTAGGCACTTTGTCGCCAATTTTAAGCTTTGTCATAGCGGTTTTGGATATAACGAAATTTTAACAAGTAAAAGTAGTAAAATTTATTGTGAAAACAAATTTCTGCTGCCCGAAATTTTTCAAAAAAAATGGACCTTGTTTGCCCGTATTGGAGTAATAGCGACGGAATAATCGCAAAAAATAAGCCGCTACCCTTTCGGAATAGCGGCTAACTCTGCTTTCTCTTTATATCCCTTTTGTTTGGCTTACTTTGCCAAAACAAGTTTCTCTATCTCTTCAACCTGATGGCGGAATGCCTTGTCGGTCTCCATTAAGTTGGCGACAGCCTTGCACGAGTGCAAAACGGTGGCGTGGTTACGGCCGCCGATAGCTGCGCCGATCTGTGTCAGCGGAGCCTTGGTGTGCTGCTTGCTTAAATACATCGCAATCTGGCGAGCCTGCGCAATTTCGCGTGTACGCTCGGTCGAGTTAAATCGCTCTACATCCAAATTGAGATATTGGCATACCACCTGCTGAATGTGCTCGATGGTTATCTCCTTCTGGTAGAGCTTGATATAGGCCTTCAAAATATCCTTCGCAAGTGAGATCGAGATCTTCTTGCCGAGGAACGATGCGTGCGCCACGAGCGACGAGAGTGCGCCTTCGATTTCGCGTACATTTGCGCTGATGTTCTCTGCCAGATAATTTACAACCTCATCCGAGAGTTGTGCATTCATCTTTGAAGCCTTGCTGCGAATAATCTTCACTTTGGTCTCGTGGTCGGGCGAATTAAGCTGCGCCGACAATCCCCACTTGAATCGGGTGAGCAATCGAGCCTCGATATCCTTCAACTCTACGGGCGGCTTATCCGAAGTGAAGATAAGCTGCTTGCCTGACAGGTGCAGGTGGTTAAAAATGTTGAAGAATACGGTCTGCGTTCCCGCTTTGCCTGCCAACTCCTGAATATCGTCGATAATCAACGCATCAACCATCTGATAGAAATGGATGAAATCGGGCACCTCTCCGTTGCGTACAGCAGTCTGGTACTGCGCCATAAATTTATTCATCGACACATAGAGCACCTGCATCTGCGGATGACGCTGGCGAATTTCGTGGCCGATAGCCTGCACGATGTGGGTCTTTCCGAGGCCCGAATCTCCATATATATATAATGGATTGAACGGAGTATTCCCCGGATTGACAGCTACGGCCATACCTGCCGAGCGAGCCAAACGGTTACATTCGCCCTCGATAAACGATCCAAAAGTGTAGTTCGAATTGAGCTGCGGGTCGATAATAATCTTTTTGAGGCCGGGAATTACAAACGGATTCTTTATATTTGCAGTGTCGGTTTGAGTCTTAAACTGCGAAATAGCGGTCGTATCACTGTTTTTAGGCAGTGGTATGCTCTGCTCCGATTTGGGTATCGCGTACCTCACGCGGGTTTGTTGACCGAAAAGTGAAGCGATGATCGGCTTGATGAACGGAATATAGTTGTGTTCGATCTGGCTGATGTAGCTTTCGTTCGGGACACGCAGGCTGAGCGTCTGACCGTCGAAGTTGAGCAACGCGATGGGTTCGATCCAACGCGCAAACTCCTCCTCGGAGGTCTGCTTGCGAATTTGCGACAGGCAGTTTTGCCATATATCGCTATATGCCTGAGTGTTTGTGAGCATTTTTCGTTGAAAAAGGGTTATTTGTTTCTTTTGACATCACAAAGATTGTAATAAAATTGTGCAAAAAAAACAGGTCGATTAGTTGTATTTTAATTTTTTTATCTTATGGCAAAATCCTGCAAAATTTTATCGATATATTTAACGTGCTGATTGTGAATTATTGATAAATTTTTACTATCTTTGTGTATAATTTTTTTTGGCTCGATAAACCGTAAACTATAAATAAAACTAATCACATTATGAACAACAATCTGGAACAGCTCGTAATGAGCAAAGCGCAGAAGTGGCTCGAAGGTAACTACGATGAGGCTACCAAAGAGCAGGTTAAGTATCTGATTGACAACGACAAGAAGGAACTTACAGAGTGCTTCTACAAAGATCTTGAATTTGGCACCGGTGGTTTGCGCGGTATTATGGGTGTAGGCTCGAACCGAATGAACGAATACACCGTCGGTATGGCTACTCAGGGCCTCTCGAACTATTTGAAAGAGTGCTTTGCAGGTCAAGAGGTTAAGGTTGCCGTAGCACACGATTCGCGTAACAACTCGCGCTTCTTTGCAGAGCGCGTTGCCGACATTTTCGCATCGAATGGTTTTAAGGTATATCTGTTTGACGAACTCCGCCCCACGCCTGAGTTGAGTTTTGCAATTCGTGAGCTTGGTTGCCAGAGCGGTGTTGTTGTAACAGCGTCGCACAACCCCAAAGAGTATAATGGTTATAAGGCTTATTGGGCAGATGGCGCACAGGTAACTCCTCCGCACGATAAGAATATCATTGCAGAGGTTGAGAAGATCACCTCGATCGACCAGATCGAGCTGGGCAAGAATCCTGAAAATATTACCATTTTGGGTAAGGAGTTCGACGATATCTATCTGGCACGTATCAAGGGCCTGTCGATGGCTCCGGAGGCTGTTGCCAAGAACCACGATATGAAGATCGTCTATTCGCCTATGCACGGTGCAGGTGTGAAGTTGGTTCCCGCATCGTTGCGTAATTTCGGCTTTACCAATATTATTATGGTCGAGGAGCAGAGCATTGTCGATGGTAACTTCCCCACTGTCGCATCACCCAACCCTGAGGAGCGTGCTACGATGAGTATGGCTATCGAGTTGGCTCGTAAGGAGGGCGCGGAGTTGGTTATCGCAACCGACCCCGACGCTGACCGTATCGCAATCGCCGTTTTGGACGATAAGGGCGAGTATGTGCTCTTGAACGGTAACCAGACTATGGTTCTGTTGTTGAGCTATATGCTGACTCGCTGGGGCGAGCTGGGTAAGCTCGACGGCAAGCAGTTCGTTATCAAGACTATCGTAACTTCGGAGATGGTTAAGGCGGTGGCTGACGCATACGGCGTGAAGTGCTACGACTGCTTGACCGGCTTTAAGTATATCGCAAAGATTATCCGCGAGAATGAGGGCAAGACTACCTATATCGGTGGCGGTGAGGAGAGCTTCGGCTTCCTCGCAGGCGACTTTGTTCGCGATAAGGACGCTGTGAGCGCGTGCGCATTGGCTGCCGAGGCTATGGCTTGGGCAAAGGAGAAGGGTCTGACTCTGCACGAGTGGTTGAAGGAGCTCTATGTGAAGTATGGTTTCTACCGCGAGGGTCTGGTATCGGTTGTTCGCAAGGGTAAGGAAGGTGCCGAGGAGATTCAGAAGATGATGGTCGATATGCGCACCAATCCTCCCAAGACTATTTTGGGCTCGCCCGTAGTGAAGATCAACGATTTCTTGTCGTTGGAGGAGACCAACGTTGCGACAGGCGTTAAGACTCCGATTGAGCAGGATAAGAGCAACGTATTGCAGTTCTTTACCGAGGACGGTACGAAGGTATCGGTTCGCCCGTCGGGTACCGAGCCCAAGATTAAGTTCTACTTTGGTGTTTGCGCACCTCTGTGCTGCACCGAGCGTTTCGACGAGGTTCAGGCAGAGCTTGATGCCAAGATCGAGGCAATTAAGAAGGAGTTGAATCTGATCTAATCGGGACTACCCCATTAAACGAAAATATCCGCTACCTCGCGCGAGGTAGCGGATATTTTTTTGCGCTTTCGTAAGCGATCCTTACTTGATGGTAACGCTTACGGCCTCGCTCTCGTTGTGGCAGCGGTCCATAGCTGTTACAACATAAGTACCCTCTGCATTGGCGGGCAGAGCGAACTCGGTCGAACGAGTAGTCTTAACGATGTGGTTACCAGCATCAACATTCACCTTCTCGCCCTTTGCGAAGTGATATACAACAAAGTAGATCTGCTCCTGCATAGGATCTTTGGTTGCTGCGCGCTTCCAAGTGAGCTTGCCGTTGTTCATCTTCAAACTCTTAACCTTTGCGGGTGCAACAGCGTCGATAAAGTCGTATGCGGGGATAACAGCGGGACGTGAGTGCTCAACATTGATCAGCTGATCACCTGCGCCGTTGTAGTTGCTTACGATAGGATAAGCGGGCCACATACAGGTACCGTGAACATTGTCCAGATAGCGGCTCATCTCAATCATACGGGTAAACTGATTGGTGCCTTCGCACAGGTCGGGAGCCTTGATAGCCGAATTTACGCTCAAACCATAGTACATATGGCGGCCGAAAGTGTTCTCATTCCACCAGCGAGCCAAGATGTCGTAGCTTGCAGTCTTGTGGTCGAGACGCAGATAGAGCTGCGGCAACATATAATCAACCCAACCCTTCTCGGTCCAGAGGATTACGTCAGAGAACAGACCGCTATAATTCTCAAAAGCGTTGGTGCGGCTACCACGAGGATCGTTCTTCTGGTTGCGCCATACGCAGAAGGGGCTGATACCCAAACGTACCCAAGGTTTGGTCGCACGCATATCGTAGTGCAACTGCTCGATCAACAGATCTACATTGTGGCGACGCCAGTCGTCCAACTTCATACCGTTGCCATACTTCGCATAGCTCTTCTCGTCGGGAAACTCCTCGTCCTTAACGGGATAGGGATAGAAGTAGTCATCCATATGGATTGCATCAACATCGTAACGGGTTACGATATCGCGAACTACTGCGGTGATGAAGTCGCGGCATTCGGGCAGACCCGGATCGAAGAGAATCTGCTGGCCATAGCGAACAAACCATTCGGGATGTTTGTAATAGATGTGATTTTCGGGCAGCTCATCGGTCTTAACCGTCGTAACGCGATAGGGATTGATCCAAGCGTGCAGCTCGATGTTGCGCTTGTGGCACTCGTCAATCATAAACTGCAAGGGGTCCCACATCGGGTCGGGTGCCTGACCTGCGGTACCGGTCAAATAGCGGCTCCAAGGCTCCAACTCCGAAGGATATAGAGCGTCAGCCGAAGGGCGAATCTGCCACAAAATAGCATTGATACCTGCCATTTCGAGCGAATCAACCATATTAACCAGATAAGCCTGTGTCTGCTCCGAAGTCATTGCAGCATACTGCTTCTGATGTACGGTGTGAATCCACGCACCGCGGAACTCACGTTTGGGATGCTGCTGTGCCTCTGCCTGTGCAACAAAAGCAATTGCAACAACTGCCAAAAGTAACGATTTGAGTTTCATAGTGTTGTTGTTTTAATTGGTTAGAGATTTTTGTTTATTTGTTTAGTCTTTATTTTACTCTTATCATATTAATTCCGTCGCGCAAGGGCAGGATAAAACTCTCGACGCGATCGTCCTCGCGCACCATACGGTTAAATTCCAAAATACCCTGTGTCTGGCGATCGTTATGAGCAACCTCCTCGACAACCTTGCCGTACCATAATATATTATCCGCAAGTAGTATAGAGCCACTATGAACAAGCGGTACTCCCCCATCATCACCCATCAACATTCGGTAGTATGCGGGATATTCGCGCTTGTCGCCATCGATAAAGACCAGATCGAACTTCTTACCGAGTGTAGGCGCAATATCGAGAGCCGAGCCGATGTGCAGATGAATCTTATCGCCATATTCGGCACGATCGAAAAAATCCTGCGCCATTGGTTCCAATTCGTCATCCACCTCGAACGTATCGAGTGTCGCGCCCTCTTCCAATCCTGCCGCCATACTCAATGCCGAGTAGCCGGTAAAGGTGCCTATTTCGAGAATTGTGCGTGGGCGTAACATCTGCACAATCATACGTAGCAGTCGCCCTTGAATATGCCCCGATATCATTCTTGGATGCATAATTCGTAGGTTGGTCTGCCTATCGAGCTCGTGCAACAGAGCCTCTTCGGGTGATGAAAGGTCGTGTATATATCTCTCTAATGGGTCCATAGTCTATCCCTACCTTATTTATATATAAGTGTCGAAGTCTGACCGAATATCTCGTTGGTAATATCGGCAATCTGTTCGCGGGTAATGGCCTCGACGCGCGCATATACCTTCTCGATCGGTTCAACTTCGTTGTAAATCAAATAACTCTTGCCCGTGCCGAGCATATATGCCTCACGACTCTCCATTGCGATCGCAACCTGCCCCATATATTGCTTTTTGGCAATGGCTAACTGACGTGCCGAAAGCGAATTCTTGCATAGCTCTTCAATCTGCTCGGCCACAAGCTCGCGACAACGGTCTATCTTGTCGCGGTCCGAACTGAAATAGATGCTTGCCGCGCCTGTGTCGGTATATGGAGTGTAGTTTGCCTCGATGTTGTAAGTCAATCCATTTCGCTCTCGCACAGCGATATTCAGTAGTGAGTTGGCGCAAGGGCCGCCTAATGTATTGATTAATAGTGCCAGCGGTAATCTCCTTTCGTCATTGAGTGAATATGCGCGACCGCCAATAATGCAATGCGCCTGATGAAGATGCTTGCTGATGCTCTTCTCGAATCGGTCAATCGGTGCCGGTTCAATACGCTTAAAGCTACGCGCCGAGGCGGGTGCCGTTGCAAAATATCGTTCTGCAATTTCACGAATACGTCGCTCCGAGATATTTCCGACCGAGGCAAATACCATCTGATCGGTGGTATGGGTACGATCGACGAAGCGGTGAATACGTTCGGTTGTATAGTGTTTGAGTGCGGCTTTGCGACCTAAAATGTTGTGTCCGAGTTGCGAACCTTCGAAAATCATATCTTCGAACGTGTCGTAAATCATATCGGCAGGCGAATCTTTGTACGAATTGATCTCGTCGGCTACAACCTCCCTTTCGCGTGTAAGCTCTTTTTCGGGAAATGTTGAATGAAATGCAATGTCGGAGATCAATTCGGCAGCCTTTGCAATGTCGCGTTTGAGTACGGTTGCGTGAATCGTTGTCTCCTCTTTGGTTGTGTATGCGTTCAGTTCCCCGCCGAGATTCTCCAATCGGCAATTGATATGATATGCGCGGCGGTGCTCCGTGCCTTTGAAAAGAGCATGCTCTGTAAAGTGCGCCAATCCGAACTCATCGGCGAGCTCGTCGCGTGTTCCTGCATTGATAATCAACGCACAATAGGCCACGTCGGAGCGCACTGCACGATGAATGCCGCGAATTCCGTTCGAGAGTTGATATGTATAAAGTTTCTCCATTATTCGTGTTTTGCGAGGAAACGACCTGTATAACTCTGCTCGCATTTTCGCAAATCGTCAGGTGTTCCCTCAAATACAATCTGACCGCCTCTATCACCCGCTTCGGGACCGAGGTCGATAATCCAGTCGGCGCACTTTATCACATCCATATTATGCTCGACGATTACCACCGAGTGCCCTCGCTGGATCAATGCCCCGAAGGCTGTAAGCAGTTTATTTATATCGTGAAAATGCAGGCCTGTGGTTGGCTCGTCGAAGATAAACATCACTCGACCTGCGCTATTCTCACGCAACATATACGATGCTAATTTCACTCGCTGACTCTCGCCCCCCGACAGCGTCGAAGAGGATTGGCCGAGTTTGATATATCCCAAACCAACATCCTGCAATGGTTTCAAACGCTCGACAATACGTTGGCAGATGCTCTCTTTGCCCTCACCGAAGAAGGTAATTGCCTCGTCAATAGTCATTTCCAATACGTCGTGAATTGATTTCTCGTGCCAACGCACCTCTAAAATCTCCTCTTTGAATCGCTTGCCGCCGCACGCCTCGCATTTCAGTTCGATGTCAGCCATAAACTGCATCGAAACCTTAATCACGCCGTCGCCTTGGCACTCTTCGCAACGCCCGCCCGCGATGTTGAACGAGAAGTGCGAAGGCCCCATTCCGTTGTGTTTTGCATAGGGCTGATCGGCATACAGACGACGAATATCGTCATACGCCTTGATATATGTAACGGGATTCGAGCGTGAAGATTTTCCAATCGGATTCTGATCGACCATCTCGACCGATGTCAGCAATCCAAAATCGCCCTCCAATGTCTCGAAATCACCGGGTTTTAGTCCCGTTTCGGTCAGTTGTCGGCGCAATGCAGGATAGAGAATACCCTTTACGAGCGACGACTTACCACTGCCACTAACGCCTGTGATGCAGGTTATTACGCCGAGTGGAATGCTCACATCGATACCTTTCAGATTGTTCTCTCTGGCTCCTCGAATCGTTATTTTTCCGGCAGGGCTACGGAACGATTGCGGGATTGCTATCGCTCGACGACCCGTAAGATAGTCTGCCGTTAGACTCTCGCTTTGCTCTGTGAGCAATTTCTCGAAAGGACCATTGAAGACTACCCTTCCGCCCAATTCACCAGCCTTCGGGCCTATATCGACGATGTAATCTGCGGCACGAATAATCTCCTCTTCGTGTTCTACAACGATTACCGTATTGCCCAAGTCGCGCAGTTGCTTTAACACTCCAATCAAACGATGGGTGTCGCGCGGATGCAGGCCGATACTCGGCTCGTCTAAAATATAGAGCGACCCGACCAGCGAACTGCCGAGCGACGTGGAGAGGTTGATGCGCTGACTTTCACCGCCCGAAAGTGTCGAAGAGAGACGATCGAGAGTCAAGTACCCCAGACCGACATCGGTCAGGTATTGCAGTCGGTTACGAATCTCGACCATAATGCGCTCCGAGGTGGCCTTGTCGTACTCGTCGAGCTCGATCGTGGCGAAGAAATCGACTAACTCATCGACGCTCATTGTAACCAAATCGGCGATTGCTTTTCCTCCGACACGCACGTAAAGAGCCTCCTTGCGCAGGCGACTACCTCCACACTCCGAGCAGAGAGTTTTGCCCGTATATCGAGCCTTCATTACTCGGAATTGTATCTTATATCGCTCGCTGTCAATGTATTGGAAGAATTCGTCAAGTCCGTGAAAATATTCGTTTCCGCGCCATATCAACTGCTTTTGCTCGCGCGTAAGGTCGTGATAAGGCGTGTGAACGGGGAAATCGAACTTATAGGCATTATTTACCAGCTGATCGCGCCACCACTTCATCGTTTGCCCTTTCCAGCAAGCGATCGCATCCTCAAAAATCGAACGACTCTTGTCGGGTACAACCAAATCCTCGTCAATGCCGACCACCTTGCCGTAGCCTTCGCAACGGGGACACGCACCAATCGGATTGTTGAAACTGAAAAGGTGCTCGGTCGGCTCCTCAAATCTCATTCCGTCAAGTTCGAAACGTGAGGAGTATTCAATCACTTCGTTCTGCTCGTCGCCGAGTACGATGATGCGACACACGCCGCCACCCAATTCGTAGGCGCGCGCAACGGCATCGCGCAAGCGGCTACCCAACTCTTCGTCGTCGGTTAATCGGGCGCGATCCACCACTACCGAGATCCCTTCGGGTGATTCGTTGCTTGAAATATCCTTTATAACATCCTCAATCAAAGACGTTTGCCCATTGCGGTAGATTCGCAGAATACCCTCGCCGAACAATACGGTCAACTGTTCGATAACGCTTTGTCCTTCGGTCAAAACCAACGGCGCAGCGACCATCACGCGACTACCCGACCAACACTTAACAGCCTCCGAAATTACCTGTTCGGGCTGATAGCTAACCACTTCGCGTCCCGAAATTGGCGAGAAGGTGTGTCCTACGCGGGCAAAAAGTAGTTTCAGATAGTCGTAAATTTCGGTTGTGGTGCCGACGGTCGAACGTGGATTTTTGGTCGAAACCTTTTGCTCAATGGCGATCGCGGGTGCAATACCAGAGATCATATCGACATCGGGTTTCTCGATACGACCGAGGAACTGACGCGCATAAGCCGACAGACTTTCGACATAACGACGCTGACCCTCGGCAAAAATTGTGTCGAAGGCCAAAGTGGATTTGCCCGATCCCGAAAGGCCGGTTACCACCACAAGTTTGTTATGCGGAATCGTGAGCGAGATATTTTTTAGGTTATGTACCCTCGCCCCTTGAATCCTAATCTGTTGCTTATCGTCAGTCATTCAAATAATTACTTTATTAACTCCATCTGCGATTGAAGGGTTACCTTCTCGCAGTAGCGGCAACGCAACGAGATTTTACCGTCGTTATTCAGTACGTCAAATGCGGTGCGAACGGGCTCGTTGTTGGTGATGCACTTGGGATTGACGCAACGTACAAAGCCCTCCATACGCTCCGGAACGGTTACCTTGCGCTTCTCGATAACCTCGAAATCCTTGATCGTATTGACCATCGCCATCGGCGCAAAGAGCGCGATGCGGTTAATCTCCTTATCTTGGCAGTAGCGATCGGCAATCTTGATAATAGCCTTGCTACCCATACGCTTGCTTTCGAGATTCATTCCGAAGGTGATGCGCTGCGGAGCGCGATCGAGCTGCATAATGCGGATAATCTTGAAGAGCTGATCCGACGGAATGTGGTCGATTACCGTGCCATTTTCGATGGCGCGAACCTCCAAAATCTTATTATCGTGTGTCATAGTTCTCTTTACTTTTTAACGCCTAACAAATAACTGATAATTGCCATACGGGTATAAACGCCGTTCTCGGTTTGGTTGAAGTAGTATGCCTTCGGATTCTGATCGACATCGTAAGCGATCTCGCCCACGCGCGGCAGCGGGTGGAGAATACGCATATTATCTTTGGTACCTTCGAGCATCGAGTTCTTCAAAACATAGACATTTTTCACGCGCTCATACTCCATCGGATCGGTGAAACGCTCGCGCTGTACGCGGGTCATATAGACGATGTCGGCCTCGTTGATGGCGTCGCCAATCTCGGTCGTTTCGGTATATTCCAGACCCTTGTCGCGCAGGAACTGCTTATACTCCTCCGGCATACGTAGTTCGGGAGGAGCTACGAATGTGAACTTAGTGTCGAAGTGCGAGAGAGCCTGCAATAGCGAATGTACGGTGCGGCCATACTTCAAATCGCCGACCATCATAATATTGATGCCGTCGAGCGTGCCCTGCGTCTTTTTGATCGAATAGAGGTCGAGCAGTGTCTGAGAGGGGTGCTGATTTGCACCGTCGCCAGCATTGACGATGGGTACTTTCGAAAATTCGCTGGCATAGCGCGGAGCACCCTCCAACGAGTGGCGCATCACGATCATATCGCAATAGTTGCTGATTACCTGAATGGTGTCGTGGAATGTTTCGCCCTTCGATACGCTTGTGTTTGTTGTATCGGAGAAACCGATTACACGTGCGCCAAGACGATTGATTGCGCTCTCGAAACTGAGTCGGGTTCGGGTCGAAGGCTCGAAAAACAGCGAGGCAATAACGCGACCGTTGAGCAGAGGCTCGTAGGGATGCTCCTCGAAGTAGGCGGCCAGTTCGGTGATGCGAATGATCTCATCTTTGGTGAGATCGGTGATTGAAATAAGACTCTTCTTCGCCATAGTTTATGTTTGTTTTAGTTGTTTGTCGTAATTTCTGCCTGCGCGCCCTCGACCTTCGAAAGACGTGTGAGCAGTTGCTCGCTTTGACTCTGACGTATGGTTAGCGTCATCGTGCAGAGGTTGTCGAAGCATTGCTCGACAATCTTCGGTTGCATATCCTTAACGATGCGCATAACCTCGTTCATCGCCATATATGAGAATCGCACCTCGATACGCTCATCTACCGTGCGCTCGACTACATTTGCCGCCGCGATAACCTCGGCAGCCGAAGTTTTGTAGGCCTCGATTAGTCCCGAAACGCCCAATTTCGTACCGCCGAAATATCGCACGACAACGATCAGACAGTCGGTAATCTCATTCGATAACAGCTGTCCGAGAATCGGTTTGCCGGCTGTCGATGAGGGCTCGCCATCGTCATTTGCGCGGAACGTTTCACCACGCGGGCCTAATCGCCACGCATAGCAATGGTGTGTAGCGTCGTAATATTTTTTGTACAACACCTCGAGGTGCTCGCGTATCTGCTCCTCCGTCGTTACGGGGTAAGCAAAGCAGAGGAACTTGCTGCTCTTCTCCTTGAAGATAGCCTCGGCATTGGCCTCGATTGTGCGATATACGTCGTTCTCCATAGTCGCGTTAGACGGCGTTTGGGGTTTGTTACTATTGTGCGTTTATTTGGTTTTGCGGAACATTCTGCTCCAACGGATATTCGCGGGAAAACTCTTCTCCGGATCAAGCGACAGCCATATGAACGAAGCCTTGCCTACGATATGATCTTCAGGAACAAAACCCCAGAAACGCGAATCGGCCGAGTTGTGTCGGTTGTCGCCCATCATAAAGTAGTAATCCATCTTGAACGTATATTCTGTTGCGGGCTGACCGTTAATCAGAATCGCACCCTCGCGCTCCTCGATCGAGTTGCCCTCATAAACCTCAATGGCACGACGATACAACGGCCAACTCTTCTCGTTGAGTGCGATAGTCGCACCCTTTGCAGGAATCCACAGCGGCCCCATATTATCGATATTCCAATTGTATAAGGTGTCATTGGGGAAATAGTCGAGATTGACCAGATCGTCATAGTAACGCTCCATAGCCACAACTTTGCGCATCTGGCCGACAGCCTTCTCCTCGGCTTCGGTCAGGTGCATCGAGTAGTTTAGTCCTGCGCCTGCAACCTCGCTGATCCCCATCCCCTTAAACGCCTGTATGCTTACGGGGGCGTTGGTGGTTACAAAGTTGAGGTGCTGTTTTTCGGGAATCTCGCACTGCTTCTCGCCATTGACGAACACATCGCCATTGACAATCGAAAGTGTGTCGCCTGCAATCGCAACGCATCGCTTAATGTAGTTCTCGCGTTTATCGACGGGACGAGCAACAATCGTAAAATCCTGCTCCAAACGGCGGCGACCCTCGGTGTGCCCATATTGCTGCTGATAGTAACGCAGAACGTCGTAATAGGTCTTTTCCTGACGCTCCAAAAGCACCGTGTCGCCTGCGGGGAAGTTGAACACTACGATATCGTCGCGCTCGATCGAACGCAAGCCTTTCAGTCGATGATAGGGTCGCTGAATAATCTCCGAGTATGACTTTGCGCCTGTTTTTGAGAATGGCATAGTGTGATGAACGAACGGAAACGCAATGGGGGTATTGGGCATTTGCGGGCCGTATGTTACCTTGCTCACATAGAGATAGTCGCCCACGAGCAGCGTGCCCTCCATCGATGACGAGGGAATGACATACATCTGGAAGATGAAGAGGTGAATGATCGAGGCCACAACCGTAGCAAAGATGATGGCACTAATCCACTCCTCAATCGAGCGATAGAGCTTGCTCTTCTCTTTGAGTTTGTCGTTATATTGACCGATAAATCGGTATAAAAACTTCGTGATATAGACATCGAAAATAACAATCAGACCGAGCAACCACCAAAGATTTCCGGTCCAAACGACAAACCAAAGCGTGTAAACGATGGCTGCGATCGAGAATTTAACCCAACGATTCGAGAATATCTGTTTTAATTTATCCATTTTATTGCGTTCGAAAATCACGTTAAAATATTAGTTTTCAGGGCTGTTTGCAGAGTTGTTCTGCGGCTTGCTCCTAACGGACAAAGATACGATTTTATCTGCTTAAAATGAAATATTTTTTGACAGTTTTAGATTTTTATATTACATTTGTTGGCAATAAACGTAAAAGAATCGAAATCATCGATGCGATATTTCATTGAGCTACGTTATGATGGTACCGCATATTGCGGTTGGCAGCGTCAGAAATCGGCCCCCTCGGTGCAACAGAGCATCGAACAGGGACTCTCTACCCTTCTGCGATGTCCGACTGAAATTGTTGGTGCAGGTCGCACCGATACGGGTGTTCACGCAGCCTATTATGTGGCCCATTTCGATTCTGTACAACCCATTGCCGACACGTCGAGCTTTGCGTATCATTTGAACGCAATTTTGCCGCGCGATATTGCGGTGATGAGCATTTCGCAGGTGGCTGACGACGCCCACGCCCGTTTCGATGCTGTGCGCCGCGAGTATCGCTACCGCATAGAGAATCGCAAGAATCCATTTACGCGAGCTCACGCGTGGCAGTATTATGTTGCGCTGGATGTCGAAGCGATGAATAAGGCGGCTGCGCAATTGTTTGATTTTGAGGATTTTACATCGTTCGCAAAACTCAATTCGAACAATACAACCAACATCTGCCATATCTACGAGGCTTGCTGGCAGCAGCGCGAAGATGGTACGTTGGAATTTACAATTGCGGCCGATCGCTTTTTGCGAAATATGGTGCGTGCGATTGTCGGCACGTTGGTCGATGTTGGCACGGGCAAACTAACGTCCGAAGGCTTTGCCGAGATTGTTGCTGCGCGTGATTTATCGCGCTCGTCGGGCTCGGCTCCGGCTCAGGGACTGTTTTTGAATGATGTGCAATACCCGCCCGAAGTATTCGAGCGAAAAACGAAATAGAAACTATTGTTTAACCCTAAATTTATACAAAAATGATTGTTGGTTTGATTTGTCTGGTTATCCAGATCATTCTTGCAGTTC
Source organism: Alistipes sp. (assembly GCA_045605245.1). Lineage (GTDB taxonomy): Bacteria > Bacteroidota > Bacteroidia > Bacteroidales > Rikenellaceae > Alistipes. The sequence continues at coordinate 64,970 of JAZUPN010000025.1, forward strand.
AGATCTTCAAGCGTACTGATCTGGACATCGTAGGTAAGCTTGTTATGGCTTTGGTAGTAATCTTGGTACCCTATATGATCGGTGCTGCGTTCTACTACTTCTACGCAAAGGATAAGGCTGCACAGTGGTTCAAGAAGTAATCCACTCTGCGCATTAAACGCAATACCGCCCGACTTCGCAAAAGGTCGGGCGGTGTGATTTTTTTTTGATAGTTTTTCGTTAGTATTGGAACATAAAGTTTAACGTATAGGCTGTTCGATAGAATTTTGTTCCGTCAAGACTGACTGCTGGATGCCATTTTGGAGACTTTTGCAAGACCTCTTTAACGGCTTCGGTCAGTGCCGGATCAGGCGAGAAAAGTAGTTCGTGGAAATATACGCTTCCGTCGTTATCGACAACGATTCGCACTTGAACTTTGCCTCTGGCTGTGCATCCTTTGGGGTATTTAATCATACTTTGCGCCCAAACTCGATAATCTATTGAGGGGTGTTTGTCTTTATTTTTGAAAAAAGCGGCATAGATAACTGTACCGTCTTCCATTGTTACAACCTCTCTGCCAACCGTGTCGAGCAGAAAAGCCTGCTCTTTTTGAGCTTTGCGTAGCTCTCTTTTGTTCTGATCGGCAGCCGTCGCTTGTCCAATTGCCAATGTGGCAAATAGAATGGCGAGTAAAAGTTTGGTTATCGTTTTCATAGTTTTTATAGATTGATTTTTGCAAAATTAAAAAAAACATTTGCAATTCCAAATAAAAAACGCCCGATTTCGCGTTGAATCGAGCGTTTCCTGTGAAAATATTGGATTCTATCCGTGAATAGCGTGTCCCAGAGCTGCTTCGGCTGCCTCCATCACCGCCTCGTTCATTGTCGGGTGCGGGTGGATTGTGTGTGCCAGAACCTCGGCCGTTGCACCCAAAGCCTTGGCTACGGTCGGCTCGGCGATCATCTCGGTTACGTTCATACCGACGAAGTGTGCACCGATCAATTTGTCGGTTGCGGCGTCAAAGAGCAACTTCACGAATCCGTCGCGCTCGCCAGCCGCAGCCGCCTTGCCCGATGCGGTGAATTGGAATCGGCCGACCTTCAATTCGATACCCTTCTCTGTTGCCTGCTTTTCGGTCAAACCAACCGAGGCAACTTCGGGCGATGTATAGACGCACGAAGGAACAGTCGAGTAATCAAACGGTTGAGGTGAGCGGCCGGAAATTGCATCAACACAATGAGTTGCCTGGGCCGATGCAACGTGCGCTAATGCGGGCGTGGGGATCAAATCGCCAATGGCATAAATGCCTTCGACGGCCGTCTGGTAGTGCTCGTCAACCTTGATCTTGTCGCGCTCCAACTCGATGCCGACCCTCTCCAAGCCGATATTTTCGGTGTTGGTTTTGATGCCGACAGCCGCCAAAACCATATCTGCAACGAGCGTTTCGGCCCCCTTCTTACCCTCAATATCGACCTCGCAACGACCCTCGTCATTTACGCGAGCGGCCTTAACGGTTGTGCCCGTATAGACCGTCGCGCGCATCTTGCGGAAGGCGCGTTCCATTGTCTTCGACACCTCCTCGTCTTCGAGAGGCATAAGGTTGGGCAGATACTCGACAATAGTTACCTTCACTCCTAATTGTGCGAATAAAAAGGCAAACTCGCTACCGATCGCACCTGATCCGATTACGACGATTGATTCGGGCAGATCCTTGATGACCAAAGCCTCGCGCGAGGTGATAATTTTCTCGCCATCAACGGGAATAAAGGGCATTTGACGCGGGCGCGCACCCGTAGCCAAGATGATATGATCGGCCTCATAAAGCGTGCGACCCTCCTCGTTTTCGACAGCTACAACGCCTTTGCTCTCGATCGAGCCGTGGCCACGCAGAACGTCGATTTTATTCTTCTTCATCAGGAAGTCAATGCCCTTGCTCATCGTCTCGGCAACGCCACGACTACGAGCTACAATCTTTGCGATGTCGGCCTTTGCCTCACCCTCGATGTCAATGCCGTAAGCAGCGGCATTCTTGACGTAATGATAGACAGACGCACTTTTCAGAAGCGCCTTTGTCGGGATACAACCCCAATTCAAGCAGACGCCACCCAACGCTTCGCGCTCGACGATTGCGGTGCGTTTGCCGGCCTGTGCAGCGCGTACGGCGGCTACATAACCACCGGGTCCGCTGCCGATAACTATAATGTCGTATTTCATTCTCTTATAGCGTGTTTTATTTGATTACTTTAAGCGTTTCGCCAGCGTCGTCAGCTACTGCGCGCTTCCACTTCTCGTCGTAGCCGGGGAACATAGGCATTTCGGGAATCGAGCGACCATTGCCATTGTCTTGGAACGAGCCGTCCTCGTTTTGACGCTTCACGTTGCCGTCGATGTACTTCACCAGCAGATACTGATCCAGAGCCGACCACTCTGCGAACAATTTCTGTGCCTTCTCAACCGAATAGCGGGTAACGAACTCCTGTGCCTTTTTGGGACTCTTCTTGTAGAGTGCCACTGCCTGAGCATCAATCTCTGCCAACTCCGCCAGACGATCGTTCTCCCAAGCATCAACCTTGCCACGTACCTCTGTGCCAATCATATTATAACGAAGGTATGCGAAATTTGAAACGCGATTGAACAGCCAGAATGCCGATGTAGGCGAGTACTCCATCATTGAGCCGTTGCCCTCTGCAAAACATTCGGGAACTTCGGTTGTCGAGCAATAGATCGGGGTCAGAGCCGAGGTCGATGCGTCATCAACGCCAAACCACAGAATGCCACCAATCGGATTAGGTAGCCAATTACGAGTCTGTGCAACGAGCCAGAAACCGGTCTGCTGCGTAGCGATTGCACGCTCGTTGGTATATTCAACGCCATCAACCTCCCAGCTCATCGGTCGCCAACGATAAGGCAGACCATTGCCACCTGCACCAACGTCGGTTGTCATATCCATCGGAGTACCCTCATAGTGGTCGCGCATAGCGTCGAAAACCACCTTCGCCGATACCTTTGCGCGAGGTTTAACCCACAGAGGCATACGGTTTTTGGGATTGTGGCCCATTGCATAGTCGAGGTACTGATCCATACCGTCGGCAACCATACGGAAGAAACTCCAAACGCGAGCCTCGCAACCGCGCAGTGCCATAAAATCGGCAGGTGCGTAGGTGTCGCAGAAACTGAAATCGTCGTCCGAGCCCTCATACAAACCCGCCTCGCGTGCGAACGAGATTACATCGTCGGCATAGACACAATTTTCGGGATCGTTCTTCGGGAAGGTCGAGATGCGCGAGTGGTTGGCGTGTGCGCTGACGTATCCGTCGGGAATGCGGCGCGCCACATATACGATACCTTTGTGAATGTTGTCGCCGCGCTCGTTGAGCTTGCAACCCTTGCCGATTAACTCCATAATCCACGCCTCGTTAGCGTCGGCAATGGTGAATGACTCACCACTCGATGCGTAACCATACTCTTCTGTGAGTGAAACGATTACGTCGATTGCCTCACGTGCCGTTTTAGCTCGTTGCAGGGTGATGTAGATCAGTGAGCCGTAGTCCATAATGCCTGTCGAGTCCTCCAATTCGGGGCGACCGCCGAATGTTGTTTCGGTGATAACGAGCGAGTGCTCGTTCATATTACCGACGGTCGAATAGGTGCGCTCGGCCTGCTTGATCTGACCCATATATTTGCCGCTATCCCAATCATATACTGACATATACGAGCCTTTGGGATAGCCCTTTTTGGGTGCGTTGTACTTGTAGAGTGCACCATAAAGCTGGTGTGAGTCGGCAGCATAGCTGACGAGAATCGAGCCGTCGGCCGATGCACCGCGCGTAACGATAAGGTTTGTGCAGGCCAAAGCCACGCCCGAGGCGAGCAATGCAACTGCCGTAAGTAGTGATTTAAGTCGTGTCATAACTGTTCGAATATTGTAGTTTAACTACAAATATACGAAAATTTCGGGATTTTACGAATTTTGACTAACTTTACGCATCGAAACTAACGATTTTTCGCAATGTCAGTAAAAAGTCAATTGGAGTGCGTGCGTGCGACGTTACCCGAAGGGGTTACGCTCGTTGCGGTGTCGAAAACCCACCCGATCGAGGCGATCGCGGAGGCGTACGAGGCGGGTCAGCGTGTCTTTGGCGAGAGCCGCCCGCAGGAGTTGCGCGCCAAGTATGAGGCTCTGCCGTACGACATAGAGTGGCATATGATCGGTCATCTCCAAACCAATAAAATCAAGTATATTGCTCCTTTCGTCGCGCTTATTCATTCGGTTGATAGCGAGCGACTTGCCGAGGCTATTCAGGTGCAGGCAGCCAAGTGCAATCGAACGATTGATGTGCTGCTCGAAATCCACGTTGCAGCCGAGGAGAGCAAGTCGGGCTGGACGATTAAGGATCTTCGTGCGGCGGTGGCATCGGGGCTGTTTGAACGTCTGCCAAATGTGCGTGTGCGCGGCGTGATGGGCATTGCGACCAATACCGATGATGAGCGGCGCGTTGCGGCCGATTTTGCGCAACTCAATGCTTATAAAGAGGAACTTGCGCTCCATTTTGGCGAGCCGTTCGATACCCTCTCGATGGGAATGTCGGACGACTACCCCGCTGCCATCGCAGCCGGCTCGACAATGGTCCGCATAGGCTCAACAATCTTCGGCGAGCGCGACTATTCGAAATAAGATTTACTGTCAATCACAAAATAAAAACCCACGACCAAAAATCGTGGGTTTTATTATTGATATAAAGTTGCTTATCTCACTCGCAACGAACGACCAATGCGCAGTGTGGTTTTGCTCGAAATGCCATTCAGACGACAGATTGCGCCAACCGTTGTGCCATACTTGATAGCCAAACTGCCGAGTGTATCGCCCGAACGAATCTTGTGATAGACCTGCTTTGCAGCCTCCTCCTTTTTCTTCTGCTCGGCAATCTCTTCGTCGCCAAGAATCTCATCTTCAAAATCTTGAATGCCCGCGCGCGAGTGAATATCGAAGTAATCCTTTTTGAGCAGGAATGTCTCGCGGCGCAAGTTACCCGTTTCGAAATTTACCAGACGTTCGGGGTCGAAAGTCTGTCCGAAATAGCGCATTTCGTAGTGCAGATGCGGACCTGTACTGCGGCCCGTATTGCCACCCAAACCAATGATTTGACCCGCATAAACCGTATCGTTGGGTTTAACCAGACGCTGGTCGAGATGACCGTGCCAAGTTTCAAGACCGTTGTCGTGGCGAATCACAACGAGATTGCCATAACCTCCTTTGTTGTAGGTCGATATGCGAACTTTGCCACTAAATGTAGCATAGATCGGGTCGCCCGTTTTAAGCGGAATATCGATGCCGCGATGACGGCGACGGCCACGCGGACCGAACTTCGAACGAATCGTTCCCTTGTAGGGATAGTGGTATCCTTTCAGCGAATCAACCAACTCGATCACAACCGATTCGGGCAGGTCGGCCAGCTTTACATCCTCATAGGGGAACAACTTGACCGTATCCCAATGCTTTGCGTAGGTATCCACCTCCCAATCTTCGGCGGTGCGGATGCGAACATATCGCCACGAATTGTCGTTAAACAGAACGACCTTAACTGCATCGTTTTCGGTCGGGAGTGTATCGAGGGCAATCGTACCGTTGCCGGTGCTGACCGAGCTGACAGGCTGCGCTTTTGCTTTGGGCATTGCTTCGAGTAATTCGATCTCGCTCTGTGCCTGCTGGATTAGCTCTTTAAGTTTGCTAACATCCTGTGCTTGTGCAGTTACCGATGTCGCAACTGCCAATGCTATGGGTAGAATAAGTTTGGTAATTTTCACGTTAATCGTAATTTTTAGTCGGGCAAATATACGTATTTATTCCGATTTTTCACTCTCTTTGATATATTCTTCGGCGGCTTCGAGTGCCTTGTAGAACTCCTCGCCAAAACGACGAGTGATAGGCTCTTTCAGTGCCTTATAAACGGGTACGCCCAATTTGCGACCACACTCCACCGCATCACGACAAACTGACCAGCGATGATAATTCAGACCGACGCTGCCGTTCGAGAAATTGACCAATCGAATGGGGTAAAGATGGCACGAAATAGGCTTGTAGAACGAGCATTTGCCCTCGCGGTAGGCACGCTCGATAGCGCAGAAAGTAACGCCATCCTCTTCGAACGAATAGGCGCACTCGGCATCGTTAATCAGCGGTGTGCAATAATCTCCGTCGCTATCGACGACCATAAAGCCTTGTTGCTCAATGGCCTCAATGCCTTCGGACTTCATATAGGGTTTGTAATTTTCATACTCCTCTTCGAGAATATCAACCTCGTCGATATCAAGCGGCGCACCTGCATTGCCCTCGACGCAACAGATTCCGCGACACTTGCCTAAATCGCACACGAAACACTCGCGCAGCAGATCGAGGCTCACAATTTTGTCATCAATTTCAATCATTATTTCAAAGAATCAGCAATTACTAAATCGAACATTTCGCCCAGCGACATTCCCATTGTTGCAGCCTGTTTGGGAACTATACTTGCGGCACTCATACCGGGGATCGTGTTGATCTCGACCATATAGGGTACGCCTTCGGGAGTGAGGATAAAGTCGGCGCGCACTACTCCACTGCAACGGCACAGACGATATGCCTCGACGGCCATTTGGCGAATCTTCTCGGCCGACTCTTCGTCAATGGGTGCGGGAGTGATCTCGTCAGACATACCGCTTGTATATTTAGCCTCGTAGTCGAAGAAATCCTTTTTCGAAACGATCTCGGTCAGCGGGAATACACACTCCTTCTCGCCGAGGATCATCAAACCGCAGCCAATCTCACGACCCGCGATCATCTCTTCGATCAAGATGTCGTCGCTCTCGCTACGTGCGTACTCAATAGCGGCTGCAATATCCTCTTTTTTAGATACTTTTGTTACACCGCAACTGCTACCGCTTGCGTTAGGCTTGATAAATACGGGCAGGCCCAACTGCTCAACCACTTCGTCTGCCGACACGTTTTCGTTGCGTGTAAGGAAGATCTCGCGAGCAACGGGAACGCGACCTGCAACAGCGCGTTTAGTCGAAATCTTGTCGAATGTGATCACCGACGATGCCATTCCGCACGAAGAGTAAGGTACGCCCATAATGTCGAGGTAGCCCTGCAACTTGCCATCTTCACCCGGAGTGCCGTGAATGATAATCAATGCATAATCAAAGGGCTTGTGAATGCCATCGATCGTAATCGAAAAATCATTCTTATCTACTGCAATGACCTCGCCTGCGGCAGTTGTGTGGTTCCAATTGCGACCCTGCACATCGACCACCGTAATATCATATTTCGAGTGGTCCATTGCCTGCTCGATCTGCGCTGCGCTTGCCAATGCAATTTCGCGCTCCGATGAGTCGCCACCCGATAAAAGGGCTATATTGAGTTTTTTCATCTTTAAATCGTTGTTTGTGATTATGGGTTATAAATATCCTTATATCTAAATGCGAGAATCTCCTGAATCAGGTCGATATAATTCTTCGCTTCGCATTCGGGATCAATCTTCGTGGCGCGCTGGAAATCGTTCAAGGCAGCACCCCACTCATTGTGGCGATAGTGCCATTCGCCACGCTCGATATATAATTTTGCGTTGTCGGGGTCTGCTTCGATCGCCTGATCAAGATGTTGGCGATATTCGGCTGCCGACCATAAATTATTTTTACGAATATAGCTCAAAACACCCTCGCAAAGCATCGATTGTGCATCGCCGCCCGTTTGGAGTGTCTTGCGAACCATAGTCGATGAGTAGTTGTGCTGTGGCGCATCTTCGAGGATGGTTACTCGATCTACAAATTTGTCGATAGGCTCGCCTTTGCGCGGATATACATATATAGGATAGTTTTCGAGGATATATTCGGGCTCGCGCCACGTGTCGAGCGTGCGAATCAAATCACCTCCCATAAGGATCGAGAACTGCATCTCGTTGCTGAAATTATCGTGCAGATAACGCAGAGTATTGACCGTATATGAGGGACGTTCGAGTACGAACTCTATTGCTGATGCCTTTATATGTTCGGGGAAACGCGATGCCGCGCACGCAATTTCGGCCATTTCGAAACGCTGAAATTCGGCGGCCAATTCGGGTGCCGATTTGTGCGGATTCTGGGGTGAGACGATAAGGATAACCTCGTCGCACAACTTGCGCTCGACGGCATACTCGGCTATGGCAATATGTCCTTTATGGATCGGGTTGAACGATCCGAAATAGAGCATTACCTTCTTCATTTCGAGCACTATGCGATAAAGTTCTTGACGATTTCGGCAACTTCGGCAACGGCAACTTCGAGATCGTCATTTACCACCTGCTTGTCGAATTGCGGAGCTTTGGTCAACTCGAATGAGGCCTTTGCAATTCGCTTTTCGATCACCTCAGGAGCGTCTGTCCCGCGACCCTCCAAACGGCGGCGCAACTCCTCGATCGAGGGCGGCATAACGAATATTGACATTGCGTCATTGCCGAAAATCTCTTTTAGGCGAATACCGCCCATAACATCGACATCGAACAGAATGATGTTGCCCTTGCTCCAAATGCGCTCCATTTCACTGCGCAGTGTGCCGTAGCAGGTGCCTTTATAGACCTCTTCCCACTCTACAAATTTATCAGCGGCAACGGCCTCTGCAAACTCTTCGGCCGAAAGGAAGTAGTAATCTACCCCATTCTGCTCCATACCGCGAGGTGCGCGACTTGTAGCCGAGATTGAGAATTCGAGATTTGTGAATTGTTCAAGCAGACGGCGTACGATAGTTGTTTTGCCCGATCCGCTCGGTGCCGAAAATATCAAAAGTTTCCCCATTGTTGCTGAATGTTTAGAGCAGGTTTAACACTTGTTCCTTAATCTTCTCCAATTCATCTTTCATCTGTACGACAAGACGCTGCATCTGGCTGTCGTTCGACTTCGAGCCGAGTGTGTTGATCTCACGACCCATCTCCTGCGCGATGAAACCGAGCTTACGGCCGGGAGCCTCCTCGCCTGCTGCCACTTCGCGGAAATATTTGCAGTGGTTTGTCAGACGTACCTTCTCCTCAGTAACGTCTAACTTCTCGATATAGAAGATCATCTCCTGCTCCAAGCGATTCTTATCAACCTCGACCTTCAACTGCTCGATCGATTCGAGAATCTTTGTGCGGATAGCCTCCGTGCGGGCCTTTTCGAAGGGGGTAACAGCCTCTTTGAGCGACTCGATCTTATCGACACGATGCAGCAGGTCGGTAATCAAAATTGCACCCTCCTGCGTACGGAACGAATCGAGCTGTGCGATAGCACCGCCAACGGCCTCCATCAGAGCCTTCTGCTCATCTTCGGTAATATCTGCGGTGTCGTTCGATACAACTTCGGGCAGGCGCATAACCGACTGAATCAACGAAGCATTGGTTTCGGGCGAGAGCTCGATACCGTTCTCCTTGCAGATTTGATTCAGTGCGTTATAGTGTATTTTGAACAGATCGCCGTTGATCTTTACCGAGCCTTCGTCGATGGTCGTTTCGACGTTGATATATACATCAACCTTACCTCGTTTAACAGATTGTGAAATCTGGTTGCGAATCTCGTATTCGTAGGGGCGATAGATCGCAGGGAGCTTAATGCTCAAATCGAGCTGTTTGCTGTTGAGTGATCGAATTTCGACCGTGATTTTCTTGTTTTGAGTAGCGGATTCGGCCTTGCCGTATCCGGTCATCGATTTTATCATAGTTGGTGTTTCTTTTTTTTCTTGTTGGCAAAGGTACATTAAAATTCTCATAAAAGACCGTATTTACCATAAAAAAGTTGATAATATCGTTGGATGTAACGAAATAAATTTCTATATTTGTAAGCCGCACGAGTGAAATGACGTTTGCTTACGGATTGAAAGTGTAACAAAGAAATAACCTAAAAATACTAAACGAAACAAACTAAAACTAATAAAAGCATTATGAAAAAGCACAATTTTAACGCGGGACCCTCGATCCTGCCACGCGAGGTAATCGAAAAGGCAGCAGCGGCTGTTCTCGATTTTGACGGTATGGGACTATCGATTCTTGAAATCTCACACCGAAGCAAAGAGTTTGATGCTGTTATGGATGATGCAGTGGCATTGTTCCGTGAGTTGATGAATATCCCTGAAAACTATAAGGTAATCTTCGTCGGTGGCGGTGCTTCGACGCAGTTCTTCCATATCCCCTACAACCTGCTTGAAACAAAGGCTGGTTATATCAATACGGGTGTTTGGTCGAAGAAGGCTATCAAAGAGGCGAAGAATTTTGGCGAGGTTGCCGTTCTGGCATCGTCGGAGGATCGCAATTTTACCTATATCCCCAAGAATGTAGAGATTCCTGCCGATCTGGACTACGTACATATTACAACTAACAATACGATCTACGGTACGGAGTATCATACCGATATCGACTGCCCCGTCAATCTTATTGCCGATATGAGCTCGGATATTTTGAGCCGCCCCGTTGATGTTACCAAGTATGCTATGATCTATGGTGGCGCACAGAAGAACCTCGGCCCCGCAGGTGCAACCTTCGCAATCATTCGCGAAGATATCGTAGGTAAGGTGTCGCGCGCATTGCCTTCAATGGTTGATTATCGCAGCCATATAAACAATAATTCGATGTATAACACTCCTCCCGTATTCCCCGTATATGTAATCCGCGAGACTTTGAAGTGGATCAAGAGTATCGGTGGTGTTGAGGAGATCTATCGTCGCAATAAGGAGAAGGCCGAGCTGCTCTACGCCGAGATCGATCGTAACCCGTTGTTCCGAGGTACAGCCGAGAAGGAGGATCGTTCGTTGATGAACATCTGCTTCGTTATGAATCCTGAATATGAGGCATTGGCTCCCGAATTTATGGAGTTTGCCAAGGAACGTGGTATGGTCGGCATCAAGGGTCATCGCTTGGTTGGCGGTTTCCGCGCATCGTGCTACAATGCTCTGCCGAAGGAGAGTGTTGAGGCTCTGGTTGCTACTATGCAGGAGTTTGAGAAACTGCACGTAAAATAAATTAAAAGGAGGAAGTGCTTATGAGCCACGATTGGTATGTCAATATTGTGAAGCCGCAGCCGCAAGGTGAGGTGCTTCCTGTTACCCATTATTATTCATTGAATATGGCAAAGAAAGTATTGGTGGCGACCGAAAAGCCGTTCGCCAAAAAGGCTGTAGATGGTATTCGCGAGGTTGTCGAGAAGGCCGGCTACGAACTGAAAATGCTCGAAAAATATACCGATAAGGCTCAACTGCTCGAAGCTGTTGCTGATGTCGATGCGCTGATTATCCGCAGCGATAAGGTTACGGCCGAGGTGCTTGTTGCGGCTAAAAATCTGAAAATTGTTGTGCGTGCAGGTGCAGGCTACGACAATGTCGATTTGGAGGCAGCAACCGAGCGTGGCGTGGTGGTTATGAATACCCCCGGTCAGAATGCAAATGCCGTGGCTGAATTGACGATTGCAATGATGGTATTTATGGCTCGCAACGGCTTCAATCCCGGTACGGGTATGGAGTTGCGTGGTAAGCGTCTGGGTATCGTGGCTTATGGCGCAATTGGTCGCATCGTGGCTGATGTAGCTGATGGCTTCGGTATGTATGTTCACGTCTATTCGCGCCCGAATCCCAATAAGGTGCGTCTGTATGCGAAGCATTTGCGTCGCGACGATTCACTCGAACAGATGTTTTCGGAGAGCAATTTCGTGTCGTTGCATATGCCTGCAACGCCCGAAACAAAGGGTATGATTGGCTACGACCTTATTAAATTAATGCCTGCTGGCGGTGTTCTGGTGAATACTGCTCGCAAAGAGCTGGTTGATGAGGAGGGTCTGATTCGCGCCTTCGAGGAGCGTTCGGATTTGAAGTATGTAACCGATATTGCGCCCGTTCGCATCGAGGAGATGAAGGAGAAATTTGGCAATCGCGTATTTGCAACCCCCAAGAAGATGGGAGCCGAAACTGCCGAGGCAAATATCAATGCCGCAGTTGCCGCAGCAACGCAGATTGTCGGTTTCTTCGAGAAGGGCGACGTTCAGTTCCAAGTAAACAAATAATTAAACGTAGCAGGTTGAGTTTCGTCTCAATCTGCTCGTAACCTTAAAACAGATAAAACAATGGTTAAGATTAAACCGTTCAAGGCGGTTCGCCCGCCACGCGAATATGCTGCCGAGGTAGCATCGCGCCCTTACGACGTTCTGAATTCGGTTGAGGCAAAGGCCGAGGCAACCGAGCGTTCGTTGTTGCACATTATTAAGCCAGAGATCGATTTTGATCCCATCGCTGACGAGCACTCGCAGCCCGTATATGAGAAGGCTGTCGAAAACTTCCGTCGTTGGCGTGATGAGGGCTGGTTGGTGCAGGACGACGAAGAGCGTTATTACATCTATGCCCAGACTATGGATGGCCGTACGCAGTATGGTTTGGCTATGTGCTGCCACTTCGAGGACTATCTGTCGGGTGCAATCAAAAAGCACGAGCTGACTCGCCCCGATAAGGAGGAGGATCGTATGATTCACGTCAATAACCAGAGCGCGAATATCGAACCTGTATTCTTCGCTTATCCCGCAAATGAGGAGATCGATGCAATCGTTAAGTCGATTGTTGAGAACGAGGAGCCTGAATATGATTTCGTTGCTGCTGATGGCTTTGGTCATCATATGTGGCCCGTTAAGGATAAGGCTGTAAATGATCGCATTACCGAGATCTTTGCGTCGATTCCTGCGCTCTATGTTGCTGACGGTCATCACCGTACGGCTGCTGCTGCTCGCGTTGGTCAGGAGCGTATGAAGGCTAATCCGAACCATACGGGCGAGGAGGAGTATTGCTATTTCTTGGCAGTAACGTTCCCCGATAACCAGCTGGCAATTATCGACTACAACCGTGTAGTACGCGATTTGAACGGTTTGACTCCCGCAGAGTTGTTGGAGAAACTCAATGAGTCGTTCGTGGTTGAGTGCAAGGGTGAGGAGATTTATAAGCCCGATGCTCTACACAACTTCTCGATGTACTTGGAGGGTAAATGGTATAGCCTGACTGCAAAGGAGGGTACATACGACGATAACGACCCGATCGGTGTGCTTGACGTTACTGTTCTGTCGGATTTGGTTCTCGACAAGATTTTGGGTATCGACGACCTGCGTACCTCGAAACGTATCGACTTTGTAGGCGGTATTCGTGGTCTGGGCGAGTTGAAGCGTCGAGTTGATAGTGGTGAGATGAAGGTTGCCTTCGCGCTCTATCCCGTTTCGATGAAGCAGTTGATCGACATCGCCGATACGGGCAATATTATGCCTCCCAAGACCACTTGGTTTGAGCCTAAATTGCGTTCGGGTGTTGTGATCCACACCTTCTAAAAAGGAGAGCTAACTTATATAATAAATAAGTATTATGGCAAAAATTAAAGGAACAATCATCGTCGATCGCGAGCGTTGCAAGGGCTGTGAGGTCTGTGTAGCGTCGTGTCCGTTCGATGTGCTGCGTCTGGCTACCGAGGTGAACAGTCGCGGTTATAATTATGCCGAGATGGCAGAGCCCGACAAATGTACGGGTTGTGCAAGCTGCTCGATCATCTGTCCTGACAGCTGTATCACGGTTTATCGTCAAAAATTCGAATAGCTATGAAGAAGGACGAAGTTAAATTGATGAAGGGTAACGAGGTTATCGCACACGCAGCGATTCGCTATGGCTGTGATGCCTACTTCGGCTACCCTATCACCCCGCAGTCGGAGGTGATGGAGACCTTGATGGAACTCAAACCCTGGGAATCGACCGGTATGGTTGTTTTGCAGGCTGAATCGGAGGTCGCATCTATTAATATGGTATATGGTGCTGCTGCAACGGGTAAGCGTGTGATGACATCATCGTCGAGCCCCGGTATCAGCCTTATGAGCGAGGGTTTGAGCTATCTGGCCGGTGCAGAGCTCCCCTGCCTGATCGTGAATTGCCAGCGTGGTGGTCCGGGTTTGGGTACAATCCAGCCTTCGCAGGGCGACTATTTCCAGGCGTGTAAGGGTGGTGGCCACGGCGACTTCCACCTGATCGTTTTGGCTCCCAGTTCGGTGCAGGAGATGAACGATTTTGTGGCAGATGCTTTCGATCTGGCATTCAAGTATCGCAATCCCGCAATGATTTTGGCTGATGGTGCTATCGGTCAGATGATGGAGAAGGTTGTTCTTGCTCCGCAGCGCGATCGCAAAACTAACGAGTATATTGCCGAGGAGTGCAAAGATTGGGCTGCGTGTGGTCGTGGCGAGGAGCGTCGTCCGCGCAACGTAGTTACGTCGCTCGAATTGCAGTCGGAGGCTATGGAGGTGATCAACAAGCGTTTGCAGGCAAAGTATAAGGCTTTGGAGGAGAACGAGGTACGCTACGAGATGATCGATTGCGACGATGCTGATTATGTGATCGTTGCGTTCGGCTCGTCGGCACGTATCTGCTCGGCTACGGTTGAGTTGGCTCGCGCCGAGGGTATCAAGGTCGGTCTGTTGCGCCCCATTACTCTCTATCCCTTCCCCAAGAAGGCTATCGAGGAGTTGGCAGAGCGTGGCGTTAAGGGCTTTTTGAGCGTTGAGTTGAACGCCGGCCAGATGGTTGAGGATGTTCGTCTGGCAGTTAATGGCCGCACAAAGGTTGAGCATTATGGCCGTCAGGGCGGTATGATGTACTCACCGGGTGAGGTCCTCGAAGCATTGAAAGATAAAATCATTAATAAGTAAAGGCTATGGCAGAGGTTGAAATTAAACAGGAGAATCTGGTTCACGCACGTCCCAAGTTGTTGCGTGATAATCTGATGCACTATTGCCCAGGTTGTAGCCACGGTACGATTCATAACTTGATTGCCGAGGTTGTCGAGGAGATGGGTCTTGACGGCGATTGTATCGGCATTTCGCCCGTTGGTTGCGGTGTATTTGCATATAACTATATCGAAATTGACTGGGTCGAGGCGGCTCACGGTCGTGCTTGCGCAGTAGCAACGGGTATTAAACGCGTACATCCTGAAAAGATGGTCTTCACTTATCAGGGTGATGGCGACTTGTCGGCAATCGGAACGTGCGAAACGATCCACGCTGCGGCTCGCGGTGAGAATATCGCAGTAATCTACATTAATAACGCCATTTACGGTATGACAGGTGGTCAGATGGCTCCTACTACCCTGCTGGGTATGAAGACCGCGACGACCCCTTACGGCCGTGATCCTCGTCTGAATGGCTATCCCTACAAGATTTCGGATATGTTGTGCCACTTGGACGGTGTATGCTATGTAACGCGCCAGAGCGTTCACAAACCTGCAAACGTACGCAAGTGCAAGGCTGCTATCCGCAAGGCATTCGAGAATGCAATGGCAGGTAAGGGTTTCTCTCTGGTTGAGGTCGTTTCGACTTGTAACAGCGGATGGAAACTCTCGCCCGTTGCAGCAAATAAGTGGATGGAGGAGAATATGTTGCCGTTCTATCAGCTGGGCGACCTGAAAAATGTTAAAGAATAAGGAGGACAGAACGATGAAAGAGACTCTTATTATAGCAGGTTTCGGAGGACAGGGAGTCCTCTCGATGGGTAAGATTTTGGCCTACTCTGGCGTAATGCAGGACTATGAAGTTACTTGGATGCCTTCGTATGGTCCAGAGATGCGCGGTGGTACGGCCAATGTTACGGTTGTAATCTCGGATCGCAAGATTTCGTCGCCCATTGCTCACCAGTACGATACAGCAATTATTCTTAACCAGCAGTCGATGGATAAGTTCGAGCAGATGATTCGCCCGGGCGGTACGTTGATTTATGATACCAACGGTATTACACGTCATCCCGTTCGTGAGGACATTTCGGTCTATACGATCGATGCTACGGTTGAGTGTGTTAAGTTGGGTAATCCCAAATTGTTCAATACATTGGTGTTGGGCGGTTATTTGAAGGTATGCCCCGTTGTTACGCTTGAAAATGCCTTTGAGGGCTTGAAGCGTTCGTTGCCTGAACGTGCGTGGAAGATGCTTCCGCAGAATGAAGAGGCTATCCGCCACGGTGCAGAGATTATCCGCAAGGTGCGATAAGCGACCGACAAACTGATGACAATCCGCAGGCTTTCGAGTCGGCGGATTGTTTTTTATTTATATAGGTGTAGAATTACGGGCAGATGGTCGCTCGGCCCTGCGGTATATGCTCGCGATGTGAATGTGCGCAGAGGGCGTACTCCGCCATCGTTAGAGAGCAGATCGCGACGAATATAGACCTGCGCCCTCGCATCGGGAAATGCCGCGCGATCGACCCAAATATGGTCAAACATCTGCCATTGACCATTATAGACGATTGTCCCTTCGCCACGACGCTCTGCTTCGAGCAATAGCGGCTCGCTCCATTCGGGCATTACACGGCGGCGAACCAATTGTTGCGGAGAGTCATTGAAATCTCCAATCAAAATGATTCGAGCAGCGCTATCCGCGCGATGAAGTGAGTCTGCGAATGTTGCCAAATGGCGTTGGGCTTTTAATCGTCGCTCGCGACTGCTTAATTGCGACGGGAGATGGCAGACCACAAGATCAACACGAGAACCCTCCAATGCGCCCTGAACATATAGAAAGTCGCGTCGGTAGCCCGATTTGACCTCTTGTACTTTGTGAGGGAAGAATTTATCGCCTTTATATAGCAGTGCCAAATCCATACCGCGCGAGTCATTCGAGGTTCGGTGAATATAGTTATAATCTGTACTGAGAGTCATAACCAAATCACGAACTACCGCTTCGTTTTCCACTTCGGCCAATGCGACGATCTCGGCAGAGACGGAATCAATTACCGATGCAATAGCGTTTAGTTTATTCTGATAACGCGTGGTATTCCAGCGTAATGCTCCGTCGGGCGTGTATTCGCGATCGTCATAAAATAGCGACGGTATGGTGTCGTACAACGATTCGACATTGTAGAACATCACAATCGCAGGTCGTTTGGCAGTTGCCGTAACGACAATGAACGCTGTCGCAAGTATAGTCCAGAGCAGGCGCATTACTCCTTCGCGTTGCCGGTTTGTTTGAAGATTTTATATCCAATAGCGGCGATAAAGATCGACATTATCGGGCTGATGAGATTGAAAATGCAATATGGGAAATAGACAAACGTCGAAACACCCAATACGGTCGATTGGGTCATACCGCACGAGTTCCAAGGAATCAGTACCGAGCAAACCGTAGCCGAGTCCTCGACCGAACGGCTGAGTAGTCGCGGTTCAAGCCCCTGCTTTTTGTATAGCTCTTTGAAGAGATTCGACGAAAGGATAATCGACAGGTATTGGTCGCCTGTACACATATTGCAGAACAGACCCGCTCCGACGGTCGAGGCTACAATTGACCCCGTTCGTCGTACGAAACGAAGGAAGAAGGCTGTAATATTTGCCAACATACCGCTGCCGGCCATCACACCACCGAAACACATCGCGCAG
>JAZUPN010000026.1:0-31242 GCA_045605245.1 Alistipes sp.
CGTCGAGCGTCTGCGTAGCGGTCAGGCTGCGGCCGAGCCTACAACCATCGAGGCGATCGAGGACCCCTCGGATCGTGAGGCCGAAGAGAGTGCAAATGCCGCCTCATACTCGCGCGATGCGGATGCCCTGCGCGAAGCGAAATTTTAGCAACCGACCAAAGTGAAAACAGCAAAGAAGGCCTTCTTTTCCATCTATTAACCAATCCAAATTTTTCCAAAACCAACCAAAAACAGACAAAAACTATGAGTAAATTGATCGAAAACCCCAAGACCTATGCAGGTCGTGAGCTTGAAAACATCTTCTTCCGTCCTATGCTGACGGGTCCCGACGCGCTCGATTTGGGTATCAAGGTGATGTACAATATGCCCGTACCCACCACCCTCAACTTCTGGCGACGCAGTGGCGACATCTTGCAGCCCTATGGCACCGGCTGGACGGGCTCGACCGCCGCAGATCGCTACCAGAAGTCGATCGAGATGAGCAAGGTCAAGGCCGAGATCGGCTACTCGGCGGCAGACTACTTCTCGATGGTATTCGAGCTGATCACCAATCGCGCCGATGTAAATCTCGACGACCTTTCGGGTACCGAGTTGGAGACGGCCGAGACCGAACTGTTCCGTCAGGCCATCGCCGAGAGTATCCGCGCAACGATGTGGCTCGGTAACACCGACCGCTCGAACGGCTCGCTGGCAACCTTCAACGGCCTGCTCAAAGCGATCCACGCCGACAAAGATGAGATGACCACCACAACCTTCTCGGCTACGAACATCTCTGACGATGGTTTCGTTGAGAGTATGCTGCGCCAGATGTTGGCCGATGCGCCCGACGAGTTGCGTGCGTTGAAGTCGGAGGGTCAGTTGGCATTCTTCTGCTCGTCGGATATCTATGCTGCCTACGAGAATTCGCTCGACAACGTGGTTCTCGATGCCGCTTACGAGGCCAAGCAGAATGGTCGCGTAGGTCTGTCGATGCGCGGTGTGCCGGTGATCGACTTGCAGTTGGGCAAGTATCTCTCGGAGACGAGCGACCTGCCCCGCTCGTTCGCAATCCTGACCGATCGCCGTAACTTGGCTCTGGCAGTCAATACCTCGGACTTCCCCGGTACCGAGATCCGTATGTGGTACAACCCCGACCTGATGGAGAATCGCCAGCGTGCGGTCTTTATGGCGGGTTGCGACTACCTGCTGCCCGAATTGGTGTCGTATGCTCATATTGAGTAATTATGGCGATCGAATCTCTCTACCCTACGTGCGGCTCCCTTGTCGGGGGAGTCGCCGTACTTGAACTGATCGATGCCGAACGGCTCGCCCTGCCCTCGTTCGAGGAGAATGGTACGACGAGTTCGATGCCGGAGGTGAGCGATGGCGGAGAGTGGGCTACGGTGGCTTTCGTCGATGGCAGCTGCTCCTACACCCAAAAGGTGAGCTATCGCAGTCGATTGCCCGAAGTGAAACATACGCTTCGCTTTACGCTCCCCGACAATGAGCCTTCGCACCGATTTGTTGTAGAGCTCGAAGAGAGCTCGCGCAACACAGGCCTCGTCGCCATCGTAACGCTCCAAAATCAGCGTCAATTACTCGTCGGACTCTCGCCCGCGTTGGGCACAGAGCAGCCTTTACGATTGATCGAAACGACGATCTCGACCAATGCCAAACGCGAGGATCGTCGCACGATCGAGGTGCGGATGGAGTGCTGTACGGAGTGCTGCGCTGCAACTATTAACATCTAAAAATCAACGCATTTCAATATGACTAATCAGAAACCGAAAATACTTGCCGCCGCCGAGCGTCCCGACCCCTATTTCGCAATCGGCAAGCGCATTTCGAGCGATAAATTTTGGCGTTGGGGCGACGATAATCTGCTGCCCGCGGCGTTGGCTCTGATGTCGCGCCGTTCGACCACACATCGTCGCATTATCAACGACAAGGCCGACTACATCTCCGGCAAGGGGTTCAATTACGACCACTCGGATCGCCTGCTCGGAGCCTTTGTCGAGCGCGTAAATGGCGCAGGCGACTCGCTCCGACAGCTGCTCAACCGCGTGGCCTTCGATAAGTCGCTCTTCGGGAATGCCTTCGTGGAGGTCGTAACCGATGCCGAGCACTCGTTCCTCTCGCTCTACCATCACGACGCATCGCGCTGTCGCCTTGCCCGCGACAACGGCCACGTGCTCCTGCACCACGATTGGGCACACTTCAACGCAAAGGAGGCTCGCACGTTGCCGCTATACCCCTCGTTTGAGGCCGATGAGAGCGGTCTGATGCGCTCGATGATTCACTACAAGGATTACGAGCCGATGTTCTCGCACTATGGCGTGCCACCCTACATCGCAGGTATGAACGTATCGGCAATCGCCTACAAAACAGACCGTTGGAACATTTCGCGTCTGGACAATTCGTTCCAGCTTTCGGGCGTGATGATGCTCGATGCAGGTATCGACGACGAGCAGACGGCATACGATTTGGTGCGCCGCGCCGAGCGACGTTTTGCCGGCTCGCCCGGTCAGGTGATGTTCGTGATCCGCGATGGCGCAGGCGACGACAATTCGCGCTTTATCCCCATCGGATCGGCCAACGACGGCGATTGGACCGAGCTCCACTCGCAGGCGACGAGCGACATCGTGGTTGCCCATTCGTGGTTCCGCGCGTTGAGTGGTCTGGACTACTCGTCGGGATTCAATGCCGACCGTATTCTGCACGAATACGAGGTGGCTCTCAACACCGTCATCCTCGCCGAGCAGGCCGAACTGATGGAGCCTATCGAGGAGTTGATGCACTCGATTTTGGGACTCGACACCTCGTCGTTGCAGATTGTCAATCGTCCGCCGACCAAAGCCAAGCCGCTATATATGCGCGTTTGGGAGGCTCGTAAGGCTGATGGTCTGGACTATGACCCTGATGCCGAAGACGAACAGCCCTTCTTGGCACAGATCACAAAATACAACCTTCGAAACATCGACTAACACACAAAAAAACTATGCAAAATCTCATTTCACCCGACGTGGTCGTCGCCTCGGCCTTCGCGCCCCTCGACCACATCACCCCCGAACAGATCAGTCCGCTGACCATTGCCGTTGCACAGGAGCGATTTATCGTGCCCGTATTAGGCGAGAAGATGGTCGCAGCGATGTCCGAGGGGAGCTATTCGGAGATAGTTGATGAGTGGGTTGCGCCTGCGCTGGCACTCTACACGCGCGTATTGATGATGCCGATGCTCGCAATGCGCGCGGGTGCTGCTGGCGTTGTCAAGGCGGGAAATCAATATCTCGATGCCGCCACCGAGATCGAACTGCGTGCCGCACGCCGCCAGACGCTGGCTCGTGCCGCGACACTACTGCGCAAAGCGGTAAAGACGATCGAGGAGAACGCCGACAACTACCCCGAATACAACCCTGCGGAGAACATCTGGAACAGCTGCCGCACCGATGGCGGCGTGGTGCTGTAATAAGGAGCATTTATTGAAAGTAAAACCATAACTGCGAACTCTAACAACTCTATGGAAAACACCCTTGTCAAACTCATTTTCGGCCTCTTTTCGGCCATCATCGGCATCTTCTCGCCGATCATCGGGCTCGTCTGTTGCGCCATAACCTTCGTTGCGGTCGATTTCCTGACGGGAGTTATCGCCTCACGCCACCGCGCCGCACGCCTCGGCGAAGCGTGGAGCTTCGAAAGCCGCCGCGCGTGGGACACCATTCGCAAACTGACCGTCATCATCGTCGGCATCGCCCTCTCGTGGCTCATCGACTCGATGATTCTCGACTTCGCACACCTCCGCCTGGCAAATCTCTTTACAGGCTTTGTCTGCGGCGTTGAGCTGTGGAGCTTCCTCGAAAATGGCGCAGAGGTATGCAACTACCCACCCTTCCGCTGGCTCAAACAATTTATGTCAAAACAGCTCGCCACAACTCTCGGCGAAGAGATCTCGGACCACTATGAAGATTCAAAAACCACAGCGTAGCACCTCCGCGCAACCGAAATGCTCGCAACCTAAAACCTTTCACATCAAAAATTCGCGCCCCCTGTCGCGTGCCGAACGCAACCGCAACCCCGGCAACATCCGCCGTTCGGGCGTGCGCTATCGCGGCGAACGACAACCCTCGATCGACCCCTCGTTCAAGGAGTTCGAGAGCGACGAGTGGGGCTACCGCGCGATGTTCGTGGTGATGGAGTCCTACCGCCGTCGCTACGCGATCGACACGCTGCGCGGCATCGTTTCGCGCTGGGCTCCCCCGACCGAGAACGACACCGACAGCTACATCCGTTTCGTCAGCGAACGCGCGGCGATCGAGCCTGATGCGCAACTCCTTCCACGCGACGTGCGACTGCGAGCCGTAGCCGAGGCGATGAGCCGTTTCGAACGCGGACACGAGCCCTCGCCGGAGCAACTCGCCGCACTCGATCGCGGTTGGCAACTTTTTTTGAGAGATTATTGATTTTTTGACGATTCGTAACCAAAAACGCCCTCAATCTTCGAAATCGGTCGCGCACAAAGAGGATCTCAATCCACCCCGAAATTATCGTGAAATTTTCTTGAAAAATCTTTGAAAATTTTTTCGAGAGGGCCCTGCGTTTTTTTCGAGGTCGATTAAAAAATTCGTCAAAAAAAAGGGCGAAAACTCTCGCCGAGCGGCGACGACGATCCGACGGAAATTGCTTGCCAATTACTCCCCGATTGCTCTATTTGCATTGCAGTCGGGGAGATTTTTTATGAAATTGGTTAAAAATTGAAACTTCAACGAATAGCCGTTTTAGCACAACAAAACGGCTATTTTGACCAACGAAAAAGTCCCCTGCGATTCACATCGAAGGGGACTGGGGATTAGGTTAGTTAGGTTAATGAGTCGTGTCGGCAACTCCAAAAATTGGGTGCTTCCACGGTATTTTCTGTTACAAATATAATGGATGAAAAACGTAAATCCAAATTTTTCGTAATATTTTTTCTTATAGATTGTTACTTTTTATCCTCACGAATACTACAATTATGCAAAATTGAAAAACAAATTTTAGCTTTTTATAACATCTTTAAGGCAAATAAAAACAAACATTTGTACTTTTTTCACCTTCAAAAACCCCTCTTAAATCCCCGCCGCAAGCACTCCTTCGAGCGTTTGACCCGACTCATTCTCATCGTAACCCGCCACATTCGAGAGCTCCTCACACCCGACCGCGCGGGGCTCGGCACGCTCATATCTTACACTCGCCTGCTGATGGTGGCGATAACCCGCAGGCGTATATTCGTAGGCCTTCTTGAAGAGCTTAATAAAGTGCGACGTATTGGGAAATCCGCACTCCAAACCGATCTCCGAGATCGATTTATTCGACGAGATGAGCAACAATCGCGCGTGCATCAGTCGCTGCTTGATAAACCAACGATGTGGCGGCTCGAAGAAGTGTCGCTTGAACTCCTTTTTGAACGAGGTGAGCGAACGGTTACACAAACGCGCCAGCTCCTCGATCGGAATATCCTCGAAGATGTGCGTGTAGATAATCTGCTCGAAACTCTCCTTGCCCGTATCGGCATTCTCCATCACCTTGCTCTTGATGCAACTATCCTCTTGCGAAACAATCAGATAGATCAACTCGGTCATTTTCAGATTCTCGGCCGTCTCGTCGTGGTTGAACAATTCATCTTTGATATACTGGTTTGTAGTGATGAAGAAGTTGCGCAGGCTGGTCGTTGCCGCACTCACCACAAACGAATGTTCGCGACAACGCTCGCACGAATGGCTGTTCGAGATATTCATATGGTAGGTGATGCTCAATTGCGAAAGTATGGTCGCCAACTGCGCGGGCGTGTAATAGAATACAATCTGTTCAAAGGGGCGATTCTCTTCGGGCAGATCCTCGATGTAGTGATTTCCTGTGGCAAGGAAGAAGATATCCCCACGCGAAACCTCCTCGCGCACATCGCCCGAATAGATGAACTTTTTGCCACGCAGCACCATACCGATACCGTTTCGAGATAGATTTTGAGATTGGATGCCGTTACGATAAGGTTGTACGTACTTGGCGATTACGGGCTGCTGCACCGCAGAAGGATAGTTATTGACCATAAGCATTGATTTTTTATTGCCACACGACGACAAATCGTTGTGAAAATTTTTGCCGTTCGTGCGGAAGGTTTGATTATAAATGACGATACCAAAATTACAATATTTTATTGTATAGACAAAATCGCACAATTTCTGCTCTGCAACACTTCCAACGCCGATACTTTCGGCATTAAAATGCTGTGCGATAGTTTATTAACAATTTATAAAGAATTATTTTTGCGCTAAAAACGCTTAAATTTCCTAAAAATAACGAGTTAAATTTTACAAAATCAGCTGTAAAAAACGGCGAAATAAATTCTATTTTTACAAAATAA
Organism: Alistipes sp.; assembly: GCA_045605245.1. GTDB lineage: Bacteria > Bacteroidota > Bacteroidia > Bacteroidales > Rikenellaceae > Alistipes. The sequence goes on from JAZUPN010000026.1 coordinate 6,371, forward strand.
CGCCCTTACAGAATACTTACAATATTACATTGTATCGCCCCATTCTGCGACCGCACAAAAAAACGGACAACCCCACTGCGGGTCGCCCGTCTTAAAATTGCAATGCCTCAACCCGACCGACGATCGGGCAGCGGCCAAATATTACGCCTCTTTCGGCAGTGTCTTATTGAGGAGTGCACAGCCGAGAAGTGCCGAGATCACAGAGCCCAACAACACACCCAATTTTGCCTGACCGAGCAGCACTGCCCCCTCGGTATCAAGGCCCGCATACGAGAGGTCGGCAATAAACATCGACACCGTAAAACCGATGCCGCAGACCACGCAGACGCTTGCAAAGGCTCTCCACGTTGTACCCGCCGGCAACGACACGATACCCAGACGTACCGCCAGCCACGAGAACGAGAATACGCCCACAAACTTGCCGACAACCAAGCCAAGCATCACCGCCAGACCTACACCGGAGAAGAGGCCTCCGAGACTCATCTGCGAAAGATCTACACCCGCATTGGCAAAGGCGAAGAGGGGAATCACGATATAATTGATCGGAGAGTGGAGCGTATCTTCAAGGTCTTGAAGCGGGCTGATCATCTTATCGGCAGCCGACTCGATACTTTTGAGTGTGTGGATCTGCTCGTTGGTCAGCACGATGGTATTGTGCAGCTTGTCGATCTCGATAACGGGGAATTTATTGACATTGTTTCGAATACGTTCGAGGTAGTGTCCCGTACCCATTTTGAGCGTCGCAGGGATGCAGAACGCCACAATCACACCCGCAATCGTCGAGTGAATACCCGAATTGAGCATCATATACCACAACACCAGACCGATGGCAAGATAGAAGGTCTTTCGACGGATTTTTGCCACATTTCCGACAATCAAAACACCCACACACAACGCCGCCAAAGCCAAGAACATCAGGTTGATATCCGACGAATAGAAGAGTGCTATTACGATAATGCCGCCGAGGTCATCGGCAACGGCCAGAGCCGCAAGAAACATCTTCAAACCGATCGGCACACGCGATTTGAACACCGCAAGGATACCCAACGAGAAGGCGATATCGGTCGCCATCGGAATTGCCATACCGCGCTGCATCGCGGCATTGTCGGGGCATACAAGCCAAAAGATCAAGACGGGAATCAACATACCGCCACAAGCTCCGATAATCGGCAACAGGGCTTTATCCATCGACGAAAGCTCGCCCACCTTGATCTCTCGTTTGATTTCAAGACCGACCGAGAGGAAGAAGATCGCCATCAGGAAGTCGTTGATCATCTGACCCAGCGAGATGGCGTGGCCGTTATGGCTGAAAAAGTTGAACTCGCCTACCGACAGACTGATTGGATTCTGCCACAACGCGAAGTACCACTCTTTGACATTCGGGATATTGGCACAGACAAGTGCAAGTACGGTGAAAAATATCAAGACGACGCTCGACGATGCGTGTCGTTTGAATTTGCTCAAAAAACTATAATTCATCTCTTCCGTTTTTGTTTGTTTCGGGCGGCAAAGTTACAAACAAAATCCTCTCGCTATCCACCTCTAACGCATATTTTCACACTCAAACCGTATGCCCGACGCAGAGAAATAAAAAAGCGATGCTCTTATCGTATAAAAGTCATCGCTTGTGATGTGGTCAATATTATAGCAACATAACCAGAACGGCTATGGGTATCGCGCCGTCGTAGGTGTAAAGGGTCGAGGAACTGAATGTCGTGCGACCTTTATATATATAGCGACCGTCGAAGGTGTAGAGGGTGTTGCCCGAAAAGGTCGAACGACCCTTGTAGAGATACTTTCCGTCAAAGGTGTAGAGTATATCACCCGAAAAGGTCGAGCGGCCGCGATAGATATGCTCACCGTCGAATGTCAGGAGAATATTTCCGCTGAATGTCGAACGACCTTTATAGAGATATGTCCCGTCGAAGGTGTAGAGCACATTGCCCGAAAAGGTCGAACGACCCTTGTAAAGATACTCACCATCAAAGGTGTAGAGGGTGTTGCCACTGAACGTCGAACGCCCCTTGTAGAGATATGATTGCGCAGCTGCCCACATCGGAAACAAGATAAGAATTAATAAAAGTACCCTTTTCATACCTCAAAGTTAGCAAAAATTATTGGATTTTCACACTCCCCTACGGCAGGAGAGGATTGAGGAGTAGTGATCGAGCACAGTCGCCTATCAAGCACGAGGATTTGCGACAGCAAACAAATAATTTATTAAATGCTCCGCGAGCTCGAACTGCGGCAGAAGCCGAGAGCAGACCAAAGGGAGGTTGTCGCAATCGAAGATTGTCGGGATTGATGGGCGATGTGGCGAAAATCTCTTTTCAGACACAATCGCACAGCAAACACGAAATTTGCATAGCAAACAACAACCGACCGCAGACAAGTCTGCCGAGGCGCAACAAGCAGTGCGAGTCCCTTTATGCGCACAAAAAAAAGCGACTGCCAAACGACAGTCGCTCGTGCGGATAAAGGGACTCGAACCCCCACGCCTCTCGGCATCAGATCCTAAGTCTGACGTGGCTACCAATTACACCATATCCGCTTGGTTGCGTGTGCAAAGGTATAAATTATTTTTTGAATCTTCAAACTGCGGGCGATTTATCCAACAAGCGACATCACCGTAAGGCCCACCAGCGCGAGATAGACAACCATCGAGAATCGGCCCTCGGCACGCACAAAGAGCAGTGGCATCGACACCGAAAGGGGCAATGACAGCAGCAGCCACGTGCAGCAGTCCGACCCTTGGGCCAACGACGAGGCGAGGATCAGCAGGGCCAGCAGAACATAGAATATATGTATGCGGCGCGACTTGAATTTCAGTGCGCCCAGCTCGATCAGATAGACTCCGAGCGACATCAGCACCACAAACAGCACCGCGCCCATTGCCAGCAGGTCCAACAGATTTGCACCGCCGAAGAGTGTATATCCCGATGCGGTTGTTGCGGCGGCGACCATTCGCTCAACCACGTAGCCGAAGTCGTAGCCCATACCCCACCAGATATAGGAGATCATCAGCACCGGCAGGCAGATACCGACAATTGCCACCGTGACCTCACGCACAGGGCGGCGGAAGAGGAATATCACTGCGGGCAGAGCCAGCATAACCGTTGCGGCAGGGGCATAGAGCAGTGGTACAAGGCCGAGGAAGAAGGCTCCTCGGAAGGTTGCACCGAAGGCGTAACTGCGTTTGAATCCCGCCTCGAAATTGCGACACGCAAGCAGCAGGGCGAGCATCGTTGCCCAACTACGCAGCCACTCCTCGCAGCCAAACAGACAGCACGAGCAGAGCGAGAACATCACCATTGCGATAAACGTACGTACGCCATAGAGTTCGTATCGCACCGATGAGCGCGTAACAAGATATGCCGATGAGATTGCCGTCATAAACACCGCCACGATCGACCAACCGCGATGCGCCCTCTGGAACGTCGCAAGTAGCTCTCCCAGAGGCGTTTCGATCGACAGCGCAGGCAGCTCGACCGAGTACGGCAGACGAAACATAAGTCCCAACACCGTCAGCGCAAGCGACGTTGCCAATGTCAGCAGCAGTGGCTGGCCCGTTATGTTTATCTTCGATGACAATTTTCGATTATTTTCTTTGCTATCACTCAATCCAAGTTCGGCGATTGTCGGCGAAATCTTTGATTTCGACACACCTTCGGGGGCTCGCCTTCGGCGGCCGCCCCAGCCCCCGAAGGTGCGCGTCGCCATCTCAAAGTAATAGTTTGTCTTTATCTGTTGCGACAAACTATAATTTTGAATCTTGAATCTTGAAACTTGAATTCTGAATTAAAAAAGCGGCCCGCCCGTTACCTCGATAGCAACTAACGAACCGCTAAACTCTTCACGCCGCACGGGGTTACTCCTTGCCGTAGCGCATCACATCCTGACCAATATCACGACGGCAATACTTGCCCTCGTAGTTGATCTGCTCGATCGCGCCGTAGCTCTTCGCCAATGCCGAGGGAATATCCTCCGCCAGCGAGGTTACAGCCAACACGCGACCGCCCGATGTGAGCGTCTTGCCCGCCTTGGCAGCCGTACCTGCGTGGTAGATCTTCGTACCTTCGGGCGTTGCGAGGTCCAGACCGCTGATCTCCTTGCCCTTCTCGTATGCCTCAGGGTAGCCGCCCGATACGCAGACAACCGTAATCGCTGTGCGAGGATCGATGCGCAGATTGCACTCGTCGAGCTGACCGTAGGCGATACCCTCGAAGAGCTCCATAATATCGCTCTCGATACGGGGCAGCACAACCTCGGTTTCGGGGTCGCCCATACGTACGTTATACTCAATAACATAGGGGTCGCCACCGCAGTTCATCAAACCGATGAAGATAAAGCCGTGATAGTCGATCTTGTCTGCCTCCAAGCCGGCAACGGTCGGACGCACGATGCGCTCCTCGACCTTGCGCATAAACTCCTCGTCAGCAAACGGAACGGGCGAAACGGCACCCATACCGCCCGTATTCAGACCCGTATCACCCTCGCCAATACGCTTGTAATCCTTCGCAACGGGCAGGATCTTATAGTTTTTGCCATCGGTGGCAACAAACACCGAGCACTCTATGCCACTCAAATATTCCTCAATCACCACGCGAGCACCCGCCTTGCCGAACTTGCCGTCGAACATCTGCTCCAACTCGCGGCGAGCCTCCTCCAACTCATCGAGAATAACCACACCCTTACCTGCTGCCAGGCCATCGGCCTTCAACACATAGGGGGGACGCAGCGTGCGCAGGAACTCGACAGCCTCCTCAACTTCGCCCTTGCCGAATGAACGGTAAGCGGCCGTGGGGACATTGTGGCGCATCATAAATGCCTTTGCATACTCCTTGCTACCCTCCAAGCGGGCACCCTCGCCCGAAGGACCGATTACGGGGATATGGTAAATCTCGCTATCGCTATGGAAGAAATCGACCACGCCGCGCACCAGCGGATCTTCGGGCCCCACCACGACGAGGTTGATATTGTTGCGCAGCACGAACTGTTTCACCGTACCGAAATCGGTCGGCGAGATCTCGACATTCGTACCTTCGAGCGCAGTACCGGCATTACCTGGTGCGATATAAAGATTTGCTGTGCGGGGACTACGTGCAATGCTGTGAGCAAATGCGTGTTCGCGGCCACCCGATCCGAGCAGCAAGACATTGACTTTTTGTGGCAATTTCATAGTTTTGAATTTCTCCGTTTGGACAAAGATACCAATAATTCTCGTTCTTGCAAAATATCGGGCTTTGAATTTCAAAATTCAAGATTCAAAAAGCAGAATTCAAAATTATAGTTTGTCGCAACCGAGAAAGACAAAAATATCACTTTGAGATGGCGATACGCACCTTCGGGGCTGGGGTGGTCGCCGAAGGCGAGCTCCCGAAGGTATGTCAAAATCAGAGATTTTGCCCCCAACTGCCGAACTTGGATGAACTTGAATTAAATAAAACCTATGAAAAATAATCCGCCTCCAATGGCGTGCGATTCGCGATTTTTTCGTATATTTGCGTTAGTATCAAAAAGTTTTCAAACCTATGAAACGACTGACACTTTCGATTTTGGCGATTTTGGCATTTGCCTCCGCCGCAGCCCAAGAGCCAGCAACCAAGCGACACGGATACCGCGACATCGAGGGGTGGGCGTTGCGTGGCAAGGTCAAGCGCATCGCAGAAGAGAACTTCTATGCAAGCAAAACGTCGGCGAGTAGCGAGATCGTGTTTGATTTCAACCGCGCAGGCGATGTGGTTCGCGAGCAGTATCTCTATTCGAGCGATCCCTCGTCGAACCAAAATGGCGTGATCTACTACACCTACGACCAGCGTGGCAACTGCATCGAGAGGTATCACCCTACGGGCAAAACCCGATTCGTTGTTCCCGTGCGAACGGTCTGCAAGTATGACGAGCGCGGGCTACCCGCAGAGGGTTACGAGGTGTATAGCGACAGTAGTGTGCATAACTACGTCGCATACAAACACAATCGTAAAGGTCAGAAAATCAGAGAGTACGGCGGCACGTTCAATCTCGAAGATAGAGCGGCAGTGGAGTCCTATCCCCAAATTCGATATAAATATGACGCGGCGGGTAACTGCGTGAAAAAGATCGTTTACGACGGAAAGGGTAAGGTTGATGAAAAGACAAAGATGCGCTACGACAAACAGAACCGTCTGGTTGATGAACGCCGAAATTCGCACCGCAAGGATATGAAGTTGCGCCACCTGCGTCGCACAAAGGCTGTGATTTTCGATTATACACCCCACCAACGCAATTCCTACCGCTACGACGAGCGCGGCAACTGTATCGAGCAGATTTCATACTTCCCCGTCGAAGACATTCGCGCCACAACCACCTACAAATTCGACCAGATGGATAATTGCATTGAGGAGCGTTTTCGTCAGGAACGGGACGATAGCCTGCTCCGCAAATTTCTCGTTCAGACTCGCTATGAGTACGATACGCAGGGTAATTGGATCAAGCGCACCAAATTCTTTGAGTACAAAGGCGAGTTCCGTCCCACGTTCATTATTCTCCGCGAGATCAGTTATTACGAATAGCCCTCGACGAGGTCCGAGCGACACTCCGCGCAAACCGCAGATAATAACGAAATTCCGAGAATTTCGATTTTCCCCTATTTTCTTATTTAATGAATAAGCGCAAATAAAAAAGCCACGCTCCAATGGGGCGTGGCCTAATTTTGCATTTTGCGTTTAGAAAATGTCGCTATTGCTGCGGCGCAGGTGGATAAATGCCTCGGCGCGTTCGCAACGGAATTCGATACCGCGAAACTTCTCGACGCGGTCGTGGTAACGTGCAAACGACTTGGTCGTATTCTGGCTCACGTGCGCAAAATAGGCCTCGTGCTTACGCTCCGCCACGCGCGAGACATCGACGTAGTCGGTCGGCTGGAAATATTGGGTCTGTGTGCCCGTCATCGTCTCGAAATAGTACAACTCGAAGCTGTATCCGAGTCTGCGCCAAGCGTCATAGACCAGCAACGAGCAGACGCGATGGTCGGGGTGGCCGTCGATAGGCCAATGGGTAATCACCAGATCGGGTTTCTCGGCCGCAATCACCTCGCGCATCTCGGCGTAACGCTCCTTGTTGATCTCGGTATTGCCGTCGATTTGGGTCATAAATATCGGTCGCACATCGAGAATCCGGCACGCTGTGATCGCCTCCTCGGTGCGGATCGCAGCCGTTTCGTCGCCCGATTTACCCGTGATGCCACCCTCGCCGCGAGTCATATAGACCGCCGCAACGTCCCAGCCCGCTTCGCGCAGCAAGAGCATCGTACCGCCCACATTTTCAGGGTCGTCGGGGTGCGCGCCAATCACAAGGGCCTTACGTTTTGAGGTCGTTTTCGGGGTTGTGGTTGCCTTTTCGTTTTCGGTCGGTTCGGCGGCAAGTGCCTCCACGCCAAACAGGGTCGCACCGGCAAGCAGCGTACCGGTCGCCTTCAACATTTCGCGTCGGTTCATAGTTTGAGTTTTTTGTTTTTCCAACTTCTACAAATGTATCACATATTTTCCATAAATCAAACTCCGAGCACTATTGCACGAGCCGATTTTTTGTGGTAATTTTGCGAGGAGTTCAACCGATGATAATAATCAAAAAAGTATATAACCACCTATGTTTTTGGAAAATGCCAGCCGCAAAGGCTATATCGAGGTGATCTGCGGATCGATGTTTTCGGGCAAGACCGAGGAGTTGATTCGTCGCCTCAAACGCGCAAAATTCGCAAATCAGCGCGTCGAAATCTTCAAACCCAAACTCGATGTGCGCTACTCGAAGGAGGATGTCGTTTCGCACGACAGCAACGCCATTCGTTCAACGCCCGTCGATTCGTCGGGTAACATCCTGCTGATGTCGGCCGATGTCGATGTTGTGGGTATCGACGAGGCGCAGTTCTTCGATCAGAATCTGGTCGAGGTGTGCCGCCAGCTGGCCGATAACGGTGTGCGTGTGATCGTAGCGGGTCTGGATATGGACTATCGCGGTGTGCCGTTTGGTCCGATGCCTGCGTTGATGGCGACGGCGGAGTACGTAACGAAGGTACACGCGATCTGCGTTCGTTGTGGCAATTTGGCGCACCATTCGCACCGCCTGACCGCTGATGATAAGTTGGTTATGCTTGGCGAAAAGGACACCTACGAGCCTATCTGCCGCCACTGCTTCCGCGAACTTTACAACAAAGAGAAGTAGGATTTTACGCCATCGAAAAATTAAAGCCGCACCTTCGGGATGCGGCTTTTTCTTTATATTGCAAATTGCAACCACCTACTTCCAGCCTGTCAGCTTGGCAAGGCCATCGATGACATACTTCGACATCTTCGTCTGACCGGAGCGGTTGGGGTGGTATGATGCGCCATAGTCGGTTTTGTAGTCATAGATACCACTCGGAATTTGGACCATTGCCGTATTGGGCATTGTCGCAACCAACTCCTTCACGCACTCCACAGCCGAGGAGGAATGGATGACGCACAAAATGGGCAATTGATCGTTGCCCCACTCCGTGCGCAGACGCTCGATAAATGCTCGATAGCCCTCGGCAAATTGCTCCGCAGTGGGAGGTGCAGGCTTGGTAAAGTCGTTGGTGCTCAATGCGATAACGAGTGCATCGGGGCGATACGAACTCTTGCGGAAATTCCACTTGGAGTTCAGGTCGTTGTCATAGAGATAGAACGCACGCGAGCTCATCGTAAGTTTGGGATCGGACAACTGCTCCTTGTCGCCATAGTTGCGCACCAGACCGCAACCAGAGTGTGCGATGAGCGTGTAGTCCGCGCCAAAGTGCTCGGCGGTCATTGCCGCGTAAGTATAACGGCAATTCTCGGTTTCGGCGGTGAAGGGGTCGTTGGGATTGGTGCCCTCGGTGCCGTAGCCGCAGGTATAGGAGTCGCCATAGAATTCGATATGGCGCGCGGGCTTCAAATCATCGGTCGGGAGCAGAGTGCCGTCGGTTGTAAGCGCGTGCAACGTGATGCGACCCAAATCGCCCTCGGTAGCCTTCTGAATTCGAATCACGTGCTCACCATCGGTATTGGGAACATCGTAAAGCACATATCTGGAACGACTCTTTTTCGTAGCAATTTTGGGTTGTTCCCTGCCGTCAATCCACAAATTCAGGTAGTTACTACCCGTATCGCTCATTTCGAGCATCAAATAACTACCGCGAAAACGGATATCGACATAGACTCCGCACCAATCAAACGAGATCGAGCCATCGCTGGCAGCGGCCGTACGCCCCACTACGCGAGTAGGCGAAGCGGTGATCGAAGAGGATGTATAGACAGGTTCCGGATTAACGGGTTCCGGATTAACGGGTTCCGGATCCTCGCAACCGACAAACAGCGCACATAAAAGCACCCAAAAGAGCAGTCGTTTCATCACTGATAGTTTTTTATATATTTTAATTATATTTAATCAAAAAATTGTGAATTGTGAATCGTGAATCGTAAATTGTAAATTTACAAAACTTCGGCGACGGTGAATGTGCTGCCGCCGACAAAAATTGCATCCTCCTCGGTGGCCAACTCCTTCGCACGAGCAAGAGCCTCACGCACTCCGCGCACCACCTCGCCCTGCAAACCGACCGCCATAGCCTCACGAGCCAACTCCTCGGCATCCAATGCGCGAGCAATCGCCGCCTGCGTAAAAATGTAGTGAGCCTTGCGCGGCAACAGCGGCAGAACAGCCGCCAGATCCTTCTCGCGCACAACGCCTAAAACGAAATATAACTTATTGCAAGTCAGACGCTCCAACTGCTCGGCCACATATCGCAGACCGTGCGCATTGTGGCCCGTATCGCACATCACCAAAGGTCGCTCGCCGAGCTTTTGCCAACGCCCCTGCAACCCCGTCGCGGCCGCTGCCGAGCGACAGCCCTCGATCAGTGCGCGGGTCGAAATCGAGATGGGCGTACGGCGGTGCATAACCTCCAACGCGCCGAGCGCAGTGATGATATTTCGACGCTGATACTCGCCTCCGAGGTCGATGTCAAGGCAGAACTCGCGGCCATCCGCCTCGCGGCGCACCGAGAAGCGACTGCCACACTCGTTGCACTCGCCCGAAAGCAGCGTAAAAAGATGCTCGGCCTTGTAAAGCTCCGCGCGATTTTCGCGAGCGACACGCGCAAAAACCTCGTCAGTCGCGGGGTCGCTCTCGCCAATTACGACAGGCACTTCGGGCTTGATGATACCCGCCTTCTCGACGGCGATTTCGGCAAGTGTCGAGCCGAGTAAGTCGGTGTGATCCAGTCCGATATTGGTAATGACCGACACCAGAGGAGTAATTATGTTCGTTGCATCAAGACGACCGCCAAGACCCGTTTCGATGACCGCCACCTCGACCCCCTCGCGGCTGAAATGGTCGAATGCCATCGCCGCCGTCATCTCGAAGAACGACAGCCCAATACGCTCCATTGCCGAGCGATGCGTAGCGACAAATTCCACTACCTCGCGCTCCGAAATCTGCTCCCCCTCGACACGAATTCGCTCGCGGAAATCGTGCAGATGTGGCGAGGTGAAGAGTCCCGTTCTAAAACCGGCCGACTGTAACACCGAGGCAATCAGATGCGAAGTCGAGCCCTTGCCATTGGTCCCCGCTACGTGGATTGTGGCGTAGTGGCGGTGCGGGCGACCGAGGTAGGTCATAAACTCCTCGATGCGTTCCAAGCCGGGCTTATAGGCATCGCCGCCCGCATCCTGAAACGAGCGCAACGACGAGTAGAGATATTCGAGTGTTTGAGCGTAGTTCATCTTCTATTGGGGGCTTTAATCGACAAGGTGGCTGCGGCGGCGAACACGGTAGGCGATATAGTATAACACGCAGAGCAACAGCAGATAACAACACAGACGAGCCACATAATCGCCATAGCGCGTGTAGAGCGTCAGGCGTGTGCAGACGGGCACCTCGGCCGTAAGTACGCCGCGCTCATCCCAACCGAGCGTCGAGATCACTCGACCCTGCGGATCGATGAAACCGGAGATGCCCGTATTGGCACTTCGCGCCACACTGCGGCGGGTCTCGATAGCTCGCAGGCGCGAGTAGGAGAAGTGCTGGCGATGGCCGCTTGTCTTACCCCACCAGCCGTCGTTGGTAATGACCGACATCACCTTCGCTCCGCGACGCACAAACTCCGAGTAGAACTCGCCATAGACCGACTCGTAGCAGATTGCAACGCCAATCGGGAGCTCCTCCGAGCCGAAATTTTTGGGCGCGGGATCGACACCGAGCTGTCCCGACGAGCCGCCCAACTCGACAATAAATCCCGAAATCAACGACATCAACTTCGGATAGGGCACCTTCTCAGCCCCGACCACCAATTTTATCTTATGACGCACATCGAACTCGCCTTGCGGAGCAAATTCGAGAGCCGTATTATAGACATCGTAACGCTTCATTCCACTTACACGTGCCGTCGCCGAAGCGGGCACACCCATCGGATAGAATCGCAATGTACTTGCACCCGTAATCACCGATCCATCAGGCAGATGCGATGACTGCGTCGAGCGCATATTATGGATTGCCGCCGCCGACCAATCGTTCTCCCAAATCGCACTATTAGCACCCAAAGCGGTTTCGGGCAGCAGCACAAAACGGCTATCCGAGGGGCACTGCTTGATCAGCGCGCGGAAGATCGAATCCTGAATTTCATCGGGCAGATCGAACTTCTCGTCGATCGGGAAGCAGGCAAAATTGGGTTGCACGACGCTGATTTTGACACTCTCGTCGCACTCCTTTGCGCCGAGCAACATCGCTACCGACACCGCAACGGGCACCACCGCAGCCGCTACGCCTGCCACTGCGCGACGCACCGAGCGCGTTCGTAACGCCTCGAAAAAGAGGATGTTACAGATGAGCACCCAGAGCGAGCCGCCGAACACGCCCGTAAATTCGTACCACTGCACCGCCCAGATGTCGTTTGCGAAGCCGTTACCCAACGCCAACCAGGGGAACGATGCCTCGGTCGTAAGGTAGAGGTACTCCAACGCGATCCACGCGCCCACGAGCGAGCAGTATGCCAACGATCGCGGAGCACGTTTACTGACGAAGTGGTAAAAGAGCAGCGCGAGTGAAGGCAGTAAAGCCGTAACGATGATTGCCGCAACTGCGCCTGCGGGGGTTGCATTCCATATCCACCAGCAGGTTATGATGGTCCAGAGGAGCATCACAAGGAGGGTCCAGCCCGCCATACGCCAAAAGTCGCGGCCCGAAGCGGAGTAGCGTTCCGAAATCAGGAGCAGCGGCACAAGGGCCACCAAAAGGCCTACGCCCGTCGCTTGCAGCCACCCTGCCAAGAGCAGCAGAACAGCCGCCAGAGCGAGGATTATCTTATTTTGAAGAATCTTTTGCATTGTTTCGAAGATTTATTCGATAATTTATCCGACATTTTATCTGCAAAGATAGAAGATATTTACTATTTTTGCACTTTATAACCTCTGTTTTTAATACAAGTATTAAAAGCGAGGGGTGGAGTTGGCGCATTTAAGCTCGAAACCGAGGGCCAGATTTCGAAGGCGAAGGGCTTATTCCAGAGGGAGAGAGTCCTATTTCGTAGGGAGAGGGCTTTGTTTTGAAGGGCAAGGGTCTTGTATTGGTGGTCGAGAGTTCCATATTTGGGAAACCGACAACCATATTTCGAAGATCGAAGTCCGAATCAGATGGTGCAGAAATGCCCACTCCGCGAAGAGTAACAACGAAATTACCGAAGATAGAGATATTATGTGGTATGATATGATTTTCAGAGGATTGCTGGTCGGATTGGCCTCGTCGATTACGGTCGGGCCGGTGGCTGTTCTCTGTATGCAACGCACATTGAGCAAATCGCGTAAATCGGGATTGGCCTCAGGCGTAGGTGTGGCCTGCGCCGACACGTTGCTGGCAACGGTGGCATACTTCTGCTACTCGATGCTGCAATCGTGGCTCGACCAATATGCCGTTGTGATGCGTGTGGCCTGCGGAATTATGGTCGTGGTGGTGGGTGTATATATCTACCTCCAAAATCCCGTAACGCAGATACGCCGCAACCGCGCAGGCAAGAGCGACCTCTGGCAGGATTTCGGCTCAATGTTCGGATTTACGCTGGCTAACCTGCTGATGATCATACCCTACATCTTCGTCTTCTTCGGAATGTTCAGCGTCGAGACCACCGACACCGTATCGATGAGCTCACTGCTGCTCGGAGCTTTGACTCTGGCAGGATTCTTCGGAGGTGCTGTGTCGTGGTGGTTCTGCCTGACGAGCCTTATCAGCATCTTCCGCGATCGCTTCCGCCCGCGACATATGCTCTGGATAAACCGCATCGCAGGCTGCCTGATCACGACGTTAGGTATCTATACCATCATCTCTACATTCATTCAAATTCTTCCTAACTAACAGAAGATCATCAAACTATGACTACACAAGCAACAAAAAATAGTCGTCGCCGTCTGACTATCGCCGTCGATGGTTTCTCGTCGTGTGGCAAAAGTACCTTCGCAAAGGCATTGGCTGCACGTTTCGGATATATCTTCGTCGATACGGGCGCAATGTATCGCGCAGTAACCCTCTTCGCACTCGAAAATGGAGCAATCCGTTCGGGTATTGTCGATGAGGAGGCTCTGATTGCGCTGCTGCCGAAGATCGATATTGCCTTCCGCTTCAACCCCAAGCGCGGAGCGAGCGACATCTATGTCAATGGCGATTTGGTCGAGGGCAAGATCCGCACGATCGAGGTGAGCAACTGCGTCAGCCGCGTCAGTTCGATTGGCGAGGTGCGCGAGAAGCTGGTGGCGATGCAGCAGCAGATGGGTCGCAACAAGGGTATCGTGATGGATGGCCGCGATATCGGCACGGTGGTATTCCCCAATGCCGAGATTAAGATCTTTATGACGGCCGACCCTGCGGTGCGTGCCCAGCGTCGCTACGACGAGCTGACGGCAAAGGGCGAGCAGGTGTCGCTCTCGGAGATCGAGGAGAATGTTCGTTCGCGCGACATCGCCGATCAGAATCGCGCCATCAGCCCCCTGCGCAAGGCCGACGATGCGGTGGTGCTCGACAACAGCTATATGTCGATCGACGACCAAATGGTTTGGTTCGACGAGAAATTTGGCGAACTATTTGAGAATTCACAATTATAGTTCGACACAACTGATAACCAATGGCGATACGCACCTTCGGGGGCTGGGGCGGTCGCCGAAGGCGAGCCCCCGAAGGTGTGTCAAAATCAAAGATTTTGCCAACCGTAGCAAAGGAAAACCAATTTTGAATTTTGCTTTTTGAATTTTGAGGAATGAAAGTTCTGATCGACGATAATTCGGGTTTCTGTTTTGGCGTGGTGCGTGCCATTTCGCGGGCCGAGGAGGCTCTCGCCGAGGGCGGTACGGTCTATTCGTTGGGCGACATCGTTCATAACCGCGTTGAGGTGCAGCGACTCGAAAGGCTTGGCTTACAGACTGTTACCCACGCCGATATGGAGCATTTGGGCGGTCGTCGCCTCTTTATCCGCGCACACGGCGAGCCGCCGACGACATACGCCGAGGCGAAGCGTCTGGGCATCGAGGTTATCGATGCAACCTGCCCCGTCGTAGCCGCCCTGCAAGGCAAGGTTAAGCGTGCGCACGAAAAGATGCAGGCGATTGGCGGTCAGGTAGTTCTGTTAGGTAAGCACGGCCACGCCGAGGTTGTCGGACTGACCGGTCAGGTTGAGGATCGAGTGATCGTTGTCGAGAAGGAGAGCGACTTGGAGCAGGTCGATTTCGCGCGACCGATATACTTCCTCTCGCAGACCACACAGAGCCGCGCGTTGTTTGAACATATTTTGGAGATTATGCGCCAACGTGCCGCCGACCCCTCGCAGATCGAGGCGATGGATACCATTTGCGGACAGGTGGCAGGGCGCGAGGAGCGACTCTCGGAATTTGCCCGTTCGGTCGATCGCGTTGTCTTTGTGTGCGGTCGCAAGAGTTCGAACGGCAAGGTGCTCTTCGAGGTGTGTCGAAAGGCTAATCCTCAGAGTTTCAATATCGAGGAGGCCTCGGAGTTGCAGCCCGAATGGCTTGCAGGTGCCGAGAGCGTCGGTATTTGCGGTGCGACCTCAACGCCGAAATGGCTTATGCAGCAGGTGGCGGACTATATTGAGAATTCACAATTATAGTTTGTCGCAAAGGAAAACCAATTTTGCTTTTTGAATTTTGAATAATAAAAAATATGAGAACGGACAGATATTTGATTCGTGCAGTGAAATATTTCCTGCTTTTGATCGTTGCAGTTGTGGCACTCTATGCCATCTCCTACTACTTCGAGCAGACACCGATGAGTGTCGAGGAGTATATCGCGATGTTGCGCAACGATTCACGTTCGAAATGGATGCTGCCCGTCTTTGCGGTGCTGGCTCTGGCCTACCCCGCATTTGGCTATATGACACGCTCGTTGCCCATCTCGTTGGAGAAGAACCGCGCGGGTGTCGATGCGGCAATGGCGGCGTGCGACTATGCGCTGTCGGGCGAGCGCGAGGGGGTATTGCTCTATCGTGCAACATCGGCCGGCCGTCGTATGCGCACCCTTTGGGAGGATGAGTTGGAGGTTTGGCAGGAGGGCGATCGCACCATTATTCGCGGCCATCGTGCGGCGGTGGTGCAGGTGATCTATCGCTCGGAAATTTATATGCGTAAAGAGAATGGCGAAGAGATTTAATTCGATGAAAATTAGCAAAATAGCGCGTCGTGTGGCCATCGCTTCGGCGGGTGTGGCAGGGGCTGTGATCCTCACCGCATCCGTAACAAACGACTTTGGTCTGGGGCGCAATATCGAGATTCTGATCAATATGATGCGCGAGTTGAGCGTGCTCTATGTCGATGAGGTCAAACCCGAAGAGTTGCTCAAAAATGGCGCGGCGGGAATGACCTCGACGCTCGACCCCTATACGGCCTATATGCCCGAAGAGGAGGTCGAGGAGTTCGAGATGCTGACACGCGGTAAATATGGCGGTGTAGGTTCGCTCATCCGCCAGAAGGGCGAGTATGTGCGTTTTGCAGAGCCTTATCGCGGCTTTCCGGCCGATCGTGCAGGTATCAAGATCGGCGACCGCATCCTCGAAATCGACGGTGAGTCGGCAAAGGGTATGTCGGTCGATCAGATCAGCCGCCGCTTGAAGGGCGACCCCGGTACGGAGGTGCGACTCAAAGTGGGCCGACTGGTCGATGACAGCGTGATGGATCTGACTCTGCGCCGCGAACGCATCTCGATTTCGGGCGTTCCCTATGCCGGCTGGCTGAACGACACAATCGCATATATCGAGCATAACGATTTCAGCGAGGGTTGTGCGGCCGATATGCGCCGCGAATTGATGCGCCTGCGCGAGACGGGCCGCCTGCGCGGATTGGTGCTCGACTATCGCAGTAATGGCGGCGGTATTGTGCAGGAGGCGGTCGATATTCTCTCGATGTTCCTGCCCAAAGGCAGCGAGGTGCTCAAAATGAAGGGTCGCTACGACTATACGAATGCAACCTACCACACCGATAAGGAGCCTATCGACACCCAACTGCCGATCGTGGTGCTGACAAACAGCGGCTCGGCCTCGGCTGCCGAGATCGTGGCGGGAGCGTTGCAGGATATGGATCGCGCCGTATTGATGGGTCGTCGCACATTCGGCAAGGGTCTTGTGCAATCGACCCGCGATGTCGGCTACGGTGCATATTTGAAGGTTACAACGGCGAAATATTATATGCCGAGTGGTCGCTGTATTCAGGCGATCGACTACGCTCACCGCAACGAAGACGGTTCGGTCGATTATGTCCCCGACTCGCTTATCCGCGAATTCACTACACGTGGCGGTCGCAAGGTCTATGACGGTGGCGGCGTAATGCCCGACGTAGTGCGCGAGGCGGAGTATGCAACCCGATTTGTGATGACGATCTATGCCGAAGGCCATATCGAGGACTTTGCCGACGACTATGCGAAGCGCAACGACAAGCGTCTGCAACAGCTCGATCCGAAGACATTCTCGATCAGCGATCGCGACTTCGAGGAGTTTGTCGAGATGATGAAGGGGCGCGAGACATCGTATCGCACCCAGAGCAGTCAGTATGCCGATGTTGTTCGTCGTGCTGCCGAGCAGGAGCGTCAGGATTCGACCCTGCTGGCCGAGATTCGCCGCTTGGAGAAGACTCTCGAAGGCGATATGGAGGGCCACCTGCGTCGCAATCGCGCGGAGATTATTGATGCGATCAACACGCAGATCATTCTTCGTTACCGCTACTCGGAGGGTGTTAAGCTCTACAATCTGCGCAAAGACCGCGATGCGGCGGCGGCAGTCGAATTGTTGGGCCAGCCTGCGGAGTATCACCGAATACTCACCGAGCAGGATACCGAGCGTCAGCATAAACGAGATTAACCTAACACAAAAAAAACGACAACCCACGAGATGAAACGCCTCTCGAAGATATTTACCTTCCGCCACCGAATGATCGTGATCATTCTGGGCCTGATCCTTGCGTGCGGATCGCTCTTCTTCACCTCGAAGATGGCGCAGACGCTGCGCGAAAAGGAGCAGCACGATGTGCAAATATGGGCTATGGCAATGGAACGCAGTGGCAATTCGAGCATATTTGTCAGTGGCGACCCGCTGATGGAGCAGATCATTTCGGGCCGCAACAATATCCCGCTGATCATCACCGACCACAATCTTCGCGTGTTGGAGTCGCATCTGATACCCAACAATGTGATCAACCACCCCGATCTATTGCGTGAGAAGATTGACCACCTGTCGGATAAGAATTCACCCATCGTGATTCGTAATCGTTGGAATGCCCAAGATAACATCTATATCTTCTATGGCGAATCGCGCCTGCTGCGCACGCTCTACTACTTCCCGCTGGTGCAGCTGACCGTCATCGTGATCTTCATTCTGTTCGGATATATCGCTTTCAGCTCCTCGAAGCAGGATGAGCAGAACCGCGTCTGGATCGGTCTGGCAAAGGAGACCGCACACCAGCTCGGCACACCCACCTCGTCGCTGCTCGGCTGGATCGAGTATCTGCGTTCGCAGGATGTCGATCAAACGGCTGTCGATGAGATGAATAAAGACCTTACACACCTGATGAAGATCGTCGATCGCTTCTCGAAGATCGGCTCCGAGACCGTTCTTGCGGCGGCGAACATCAACGAGGTTGTGGGTAGTTGTGTGATGTATTTCCGCACACGTATTCCGCGAAACGTATCGCTCGACTATAACGGCTTGGCAACGGCCCCCGTGCAGGCGATGATCAACACCGCGCTCTTTGAGTGGGTGGTCGAGAATCTGATGAAAAATTCGCTCGACGCGCTGCAAGGTCAGGGTCGCATCTCGGTTACGATCTCCTCATCGGCCGAGCAGGTCTTTGTCGATGTGCGCGATACAGGCAAGGGCATCGCACGTAGCAATTGGAAACGCATCTTCGAGCCCGGTTTCACCACAAAGACGCGCGGCTGGGGTCTGGGACTTTCACTCAGCCGCCGCATTATCGAGGAGTACCACAAGGGTCGCATCGCAGTTGTCGAGTCGGAGATTGGCAAGGGCACCACGATCCGCATAACTCTCAAACGAATTTTTGAATAGACAGTGATTCAACACGATACTATATATAATAATGTAGCGGCAGAGAATCTGCCGGCGGTGGCCGATTTCGCCCGCCCTGCGGAGTTCGATTTCGAGGCTCTGGGCGAGATGTTGGTGCGCACCGACAGCGTGATGTACCGCGAGGTGCCGAGCGACGAGGTGCTTACGGCCGAGGCGCAGGCGATCTACGGCCCGCTGACCGAGAGCGTTGCCCCGCGCGAGCACGACCGCACGGCGGCCAATTCGCCCCTGACCGCATCAGTGGGCTTTCAGTTGGCGGTGGTTGTTCTGTTGCTGCTCTATGTGATGTTGCTCTATCGTTTCCGCAGCGATATTATCGAGGTCTTTACCAACCGCAAATCACTCGCCGAGGAGCTTGAACACTCCGGACAGAGCAGTGTCTATGCCCGCTTCTTCACGACGACCGTAGGTGTCGGCATCCTGCTCCTTGCGATTATGATTGTCAAGGGCGCAGACCTCAATCAACAGATGGCGGCACTCGACATTCGCCCCTGGATTGCCTCGCTTGCAGTGCCGACGGTGATCATCGCCGCGACGATTGTCGGAGTGGTGCAAGTGGCTCTGTTATGGATAATTGGGCGCGTGGCAATGTGCGAATATATCACCTCTCAATTGCTCCGATTACGCAAAATTTGCTTCTCAATTTTCACAATTTCGTGCGCTCCAGCCGTTTTACTCTACTCTTTGAGCGAAATTGGCGATGCAAAATTACTTTTGTATATTATTGGTTTTGAGGTAATTACGCTTTTTGCGGTCTTTTTATACGAAACTTACGTCTTGTTTGCGGTCAAAAAAATTTCTGTTTTGCATTGGATTTTGTACCTTTGCACCGTCGAATTATTCCCTGTCAGTCTGATAGTTCTGACTGCAATACGAGAATTTTAATAGAAATGAGCATTAAGAAAATTTTGGTTTCCCAGCCGCAACCGGCTATTATCGAAAAATCACCCTTCTTCGAAATCGTACGCAAGCATAAGGTAGAAATCAGCTACAACCCCTTCAACCGCGTTCAAGGCGTGAGCCTCAAAGAGTTCAGGGGTCAGCGCGTAGAGATCCTCACTCATACAGCAATTATCTTCACCAGCCGTACAACGGTCGATAGTTTCTTCCGCATCTGCGAGGAGGCCCGCATCACCGTTCCCGAAACGATGAAATATATCTGCCAGACCGAGGCCGTTGCTCTCTATCTGCAAAAGTATATCATCTACCGCAAGCGTAAGATCTTCTTCGCCGACGGCTCATTTACCAACTTCTTGGAGCTCATCATCAAGCACAAGGACGAGAAGTATCTGCTCACATTGAGCGAGCCCCATAAGCCCGAACTGCCTGAGGCACTCGATCGCCTCAACCTCAATGTCGAGAAGGTGATTCTGGCAAAGACCGTACATACCGACGTGTCGCAGCTCCCCTTGGAGAAGTTCGATATGGTGGCACTCTACACCCCTTCGGATGTAGCGGCATTCAAGGAGGCTTACGAGGGCAAGAGCTATCCCCGCGTAGCAACTTTCGGCGATGCAACCGCACGTGCCGCAGTCGCTTCGGGTCTTACGATCAGCGTGATGGCACCCACTCCCGCAGCTCCGTCGATGACCAAGGCTATCGACATCTATCTGGGCAAGTTGGCCGCAGGTGAGGAGATTGCGCCCGTAGAGTTGGGTGAGGAGGATACCCACGAGGATTTCATCCGCACACAGCAGACCAAGTTGGCAAAGAAGACTCGCGCACGCAAGGGCACCGCTACTGCCGCTGCAAAGGGTGCAACAAAGAGCACCGCGAAGGCTTCGACCACCAAGAAGGCAACTGCAACAAAGGCTACCGCGACCAAGAAGGCGGCTGCCCCCGCAACCAAGAAGGCCGCAACGACCAAAACCGCGACTGCGAAGAAGGCAACCGCAACGAAGAAGGCTGAATAGCTCTTCGACGTAGCGCACGCATACGCACACACATATATATATTATATATAGCGAAAATCAACTTATGTCGGTGGTGGCACAATCCACCCCGACTTTTTTGTAAAGAGAGATGTCCGAACTGACCCTTACACGCGCCGAGCGACTTCGCTCGCTCAAAATGGTTCGCCGCCTGTTTGAAGATGGGCGCAGCGGATTCATATACCCATTCCGCTATATGTGGCTTTTGGATGAGCTGACTGCGGAGGAGGATAGCAATATCGCGTTCAAGGCGGGTACGGAGGTGCTCTTTTCTGTTCCGAAGCGATTTTTGAAGCGTGCCAATAAGCGCAATCTTGTGCGCCGTCGTGCAAAGGAGGCCTACCGTCTGGGTAAGGCGACGATGGTGGCCAAAGTGGGCGATCGACATCTCTCTATCGCGCTGGTTTATAGCACCAAAAAGATTCACGAATATAAGACAATCAACAATGCCGTCGAGCGAATTCTGGCCGAAATTTCGAGCAACCTGTAAGCGCATCGGCGCGGCTCCGTTGCTCTTTTTGGTGCGGTTCTATCAGAGGTGCATCTCGCCACTCACGCCCCCCTCGTGCCGATATACACCCACCTGCTCGCAATATGCCATCGAGGCGTTGCGAAAATATGGTCCGATAAAGGGTAGCTGGCTCACCATCAAACGCCTACTGCGTTGCCACCCTTGGGGCGGCAGCGGCTACGACCCTGTGCCGTAAGGAGTTAGGAGAATTCAGAATTCAAGATTCAAAATTCAAGATTCAAAATTCGGAATTTAGAGTTTAGAGTTCAAAAGCAAAATTCAACATTAGAGATAATATTGACAAAGAAAAAGCCACGCCCAAAAGCGTGGCTATTGTTTTTCATTCGACAAACTCGATCTCTGCTATTTGGCCACTCATTAAAAGACCTCGCGCAGAATTTCGACCGAGCGCACCTTGTGTATTGCGTCGAGGTGGTAACCGAAATAGACCAACATCGAGTTGAGGAATTCGACCCTTCGTTCGCGATTAAGAGCTATCGAGCCGAGTTCGCTCACGTCGCACTCGATAAAGCGGTTGAAGAGCTCGGCGTTGGCCTGCGTCATCGCTATTCCGTGCAGTGGCGGCAGCGCAACAAACTGACCCTCACGTATATCGAACCAATCACCCTCGCGGTACTCATTGCCTGGGAAGAAGCCCAGAAAGCGACTCAACCCAACCATAAACCAGAGGTGGAAATTGGCCACGCCCTCCTCGATCGTGTCGAGTGCCTCGACCGAGTGCCACACAAAATCGAACAATGGCGAGTTGGGCTCCGACTCCTTGATCAGGCGATAGATCACCTCCGACATAAACATCGCAATCGTCGATTTACGCACATCGAAGGGCATCGACTGCAACGGTTGAGCCAGCACCGCCTCGCGGAAGCGGTGCATCTCGCCGCGCGGCGAGCAGAGCCCCTCGATCGAGAGCAGGAACATCGGTTGCAACAGAGCCATCTTGTTGCTACGCCCCTTGCCGCCACCCACGCCGCCAACCATATATGTCTGACGGCCGAGCGTGTCGGTCAGCAAGTAGGCCACGACCGATTTCTCGCCGTAGCGCACCGTATGCAGCACAATGCCGCGCGTCTTATAGCTCTTCATCGGGGCGAAATATGCAATGGGAATTTCAGTGGCCAAACGACTCTACTTCTTAATGCAACGCATTACAGCCCAGCCATCTCGGAAACGAGCACCATCCATTTCGATACCGAATTCGGCAGCACGCAGGCGCACATCCTCCACGTCGCGCTCCAAAATTCCGCTCATATATAACTCGCCGCCCTTGCGCAACGTAGCCGCATAGCGGGGCATATCGGCAATGAGAATATTGCGGTTGATATTTGCCAAAATGAAGTCGTAGCTCTTGCCCTCGATAGCCGATGCATCGCCCAAAATCGGCACAATGCGGTCGGCAACGCCATTCTGAGCGATGTTCTCGATGCAGTTTTCGTAAGCCCAATCGTCGATATCGACCGCATCGACACGCTCGGCACCGAACTTGGCGGCGATAATCGCCAGCACACCCGTTCCGCTACCCATATCAAGACCAACCTTGCCCGTATAGTCGCGGCCAATCATCTCGCGGCTCATCAGGTAGGTCGTAGCGTGGTGGCCCGTGCCGAACGACATCTTCGGCATAATGACAACTTCGAGCATATAGTCGGGTTGAGCAGGGTGGAACGGAGCGCGAATCATAATCTTACCCTCGACATCGACGGGGGTGAAGTTACTCTCCCACAGCGCGTTCCAATTCTGCGTCTCGATCTCGATATATCGCGCACCCTCGATGCCGTACTCGGCCAGCAGGGCATCGACCTGCGACATACAATCGACCAAGCGGTCGCGTTGGATATATGCTTTGAGCGACAAGCCCTCATTCTCGAAACTCTCGAAGGGCCATTCGGCCAATTCGGCAACCAAAATCTCCGACTGCTCGGCCGACGAGCAGGGAATATTGAGTTCAACGTAGTCCATATTCGATAAATTTTTAGTATCTTCGCACTTGGTCGGCCAACTAAATGGCCCATTCCGACCTCAAAGTTACAAGTTTTATGGCATATTACAGCAAGAGTTGGGAGGAAATTTTACGTCGCTACCGCACCTATATCGCCGTCGAGAAGCGACTTGCGGCAAATAGCGTCGAGGCATATATGCACGATGCCGAGCGTCTGGCCTCGTTCTGCTCTGCGCTCGAACGCCCCGTAGGCCCCACGCGCGTAACCTCCGAACATATCGAGCAGCACCTCTCCGCACTCTTCGACTGCGGCTTGGAGCCACGCTCGCAGGCACGTGTGTTAAGCAGTCTGCGCAGTCTGTTCGGATATATGATGCTGACCGACCGCATCGAATCCTCGCCCCTCGACAGCATCGAATCGCCCAAAATCGGACAGCACCTGCCCGATGTACTCACCATCGGTGAGGTCGATTCGATTATCGAGGCTATCGAGCCGACAACGATGCTCGGCACCCGTAACCGAGCAATTATCGAGATGTTGTACAGCTGCGGATTGCGTGTTTCGGAGCTTGTCGAGTTGCGTTTCGAGGATGTCGATTTCGAGGAGAATCTGGTGCGCATCGTGGGCAAAGGCGACAAGCAACGCTTTGTCCCTCTGGGAGATATGGCACGCGCACGACTTGAAGACTATATGAGCTATCGTACCGAGATCACGCCCGCCGACCGCGAAAGTATGAATGTCATCTTCCTGAATCGTCGCGGTCGCAAACTGACACGCGTAATGATCTTCACACTGATCCGCAACGCCGCCGCCGAGGCCGGAATCACAAAGGCAATCAGCCCCCACTCGTTCCGCCATAGCTTTGCTACTCACCTACTTATGGGTGGTGCCGACATCCGACAGGTGCAGGTACTGCTTGGTCATAGCGACATCACAACGACCGAAATCTACACCCACCTCGACTACGAACACCTTCGCCGCACGGTCGAGGAGCACCTCAATATTTAACCCAAAATTCAGCGCACGATGAAGGGCTCCACGTTGCAACTGCCGATGCTCCCTCTGCTTGCCGCCTTCGTGGCAGGGCTTATTGCGGAGTGGTTGTTCGAGGTGCCGATGGCGGTCGCAATCGCGTGTGGATTAGCCTGTTACGTTTTCGCCATTGCGAGCAAACGCGCAAAGCAAATCGCTCTGCTTTTGGCATTTCTATTTACGGGAATTCTCTTCGCGCGGCTCGACAGACCGACCAATTTGCCAACGCTCGCGACCCCTCTGATGCTCGAACTTTCGATCGACGAGCCACCGACCGATCGCGGACGCTATCAAAGTTCGTCGGCACGCATCGACCGCTTTCGCACAAGCGACGGAGAGTGGCACACGTGCAATCAGAGGGTGCTGATTTGGGCGGATAACAATACGCAAATCACTATGGATGAGCGAGTTTGCCTTTCGGCAACCATTCGCCCGATTAGCGACACGGTGAACTCCTATTCGCGGCTGATGGAGGCACGCGGATATATCGGCCGAATATCGATCGGCAGTGCGACTCCGATTGTCGCGCTGGGCAGAACGTCATCGCTGCGCAACGCCTCTCTACGTCTGCAACAGATTGTCTTTCAAAAACTTTGCTCAACAGCGCTCGAAGGCGATCAGCTCGCCCTCTGCGCGGCAATGACCACCGGAAGACGTAGCGAGATGTCGGCCACGTTGCGCGAAAGTTATGCTCGAAGTGGCGCGGCGCACCTGCTCGCAGTGTCGGGTCTGCACGTGGCGATTATACTGATGTTGGCAAATCTGCTACTGCGCTGGGTGGTGCTCTTCGAGAGGGGTCATCGCCTGCTCGACGTTGTCGTTCTGGTGGCGGTATGGCTCTTTGCCGC
>JAZUPN010000027.1:0-67625 GCA_045605245.1 Alistipes sp.
ATGTGCAGTCGAAGGCTTAACCTCGCAATTCAAAATTCAAGATTCAATATTCAAAATGATAGCCGCGCTCTCGTTTGGGGCGCGGCTGTTTATTTGTGGCTATGTTTTTTGGTGTATGCACCTTCGGGGGCTGGGGCGGTCGCCGAAGGCGAGCCCCGAAGGTGTGGCATTTTTAGAAAAATGCCAATTTAATACAACTCAATATACTCGTAGGTATTTCCGACGATCGAGAGGTAGCGTTCGAACTCCTCGCGCGAGATTACGACCGTAGCGCGGTTGTCGTTGGGGTGGAAACTGAACGACGGGCGGTCGAGCAGATTGCGATCGAGGAACAGATGCACGTGGCTCTCCTCGTCATTGATCAGGCCGAAGGGCGAAACCGACCCTGGTAACAAACCCAAATAACGCTCCATTCGCTGTTGCGATGCGAACGAGAGCTTGCCCTGATGCAGGCGGTGCTCCAAATCGTGGATAGCCATATTCTGTGCGCTGTCGAAACAGACGAGATAGTGGCGATTGCCCTTATGGTTACGGAAAAAGAGATTCTTGCAATGTGTCGAGCCGTCATTACGCCAATGTTCGCGTGCGATCTCGATCGTGGGGGCTTCGGGGTGCTCGTACCACTCGTAACGTATCGAGTGTGAGTCGAGGTAGTCGAATACTTTCTGTCTTCGTTCCATTTGTTTGAGTTTGATTTTTCGAGGTACAAAGTTAGCGCAAAGTTCGTATATTTGTGCAGCAAAAGCGAGAAAACAATGGCAAAAATCAATAAGACAAATGCCGCACGTCTGCTCGATCGTGCGCGAATAGCATATGAACTTGTTCCCTATGCAGTCGATGAGGAACATCTCGACGCTTGCCACGTAGCCGAGCAGTTGGGCGAAGATATCGAACAGGTTTTCAAGACGTTAGTCTTGCGTGGCGACCGTGCGGGAATCTTTGTGTGTGTCATTGCAGGCAATCGAGAGGTCGATTTGAAGGCTGCGGCGCGTGTGTCGGGCAACAAGAGTGCGGAGATGATTCACGTGCGCGAACTGCTCGCTACGACGGGATATATTCGTGGCGGATGCTCGCCAATCGGGATGAAAAAGCCATACCCGATCTTTATCGATCGCAGTTGCCTTGACCACGAACGTATCTATATCAGTGCGGGCGTGCGAGGTTTGCAGATTGCGATCTCGCCGCACGATCTGATCGCATTTGTCGATGCTACGGTGGCCGAGCTGACGGCATAGCGACAGCCCGAATGCGGGCACGAAAATTGAAGAGCGAAGTTATCGAGATGGTCTTTTTCGGACCGACTCGATAACTTTTTCTTTTGTAAGCTTATGAATGGTTTTCGTCTCTTTTTGAGTGTGTCGCTACTGCTGTTGTGCGGATGTCGCGACCGCACTCCAAAACATCAAACGGAACGCCGAGTGAAGGTGCAAACCGTTGAACGTCTGAATTTTATCGATAAAGATTTTGCAGGGATGTCCACTGCCGACAACTCGACAAATCTGGCATTCAAGGTGGGCGGACTCATCGAGCGTATCGACATCAGTGAGGGTCGCCTGATCCCTGCGGGATATATCATCGCGCAACTCGATCCGAAGGAGTTTCAACTGCAACGCGATGCTGCGCGTTCGGCCTTCGAAACGGCGCGAGCAAAGTATGAACGTGCTGCGCGACTGCTTGATCGTCAGGCGATTTCGCGTGCCGAATATGAGATTGCACAGACGCAGTTTGTGCAGGCACGCGCCGACTATGAAAATGCGACAGATATCCTCGCCGAGACAAAACTTCGCGCACCGTTCGAGGGAATTATCGAGCGTCAATTTGTCGATACCTATCAGCGTGTGTCGGCCGGGCAGAGCATTGTGCGTCTGGTCGATCCGCGCTCTCGAAGTGTCAAATTCACAATGCCCGAAAGTGGTCTTAATCTATTGAGCGATACGTCGATACGTTTCTCTGTCGAGTTCGATAATTATCGCGGTGTGAGTTTCCCCGCATACCTGAAAGAGTATGTACAGACCTCGTCGGATGCGTCGGGATTTCCCGTGTCGCTCGGTCTGCGCGAGCCGTTGCCGGCAGGTCAATTTGATATTACACCCGGTATGTCCTGCACCGTAACGATGCAGGTTCCACAGACGAAGGTGAGCGATGAGGTCTCGGTGCCGTTGAGCGCGATATATGCCCCGATCGAGGGTGGAGCATACGTCTGGGTTGTGAGTGGCGATAAGGTACATCTGCAACGTGTCGAGTTGGGCGAAATTTTTGGTCGCAATCGAGTGGTTGTGCGTAGTGGTCTGAATGGAGGCGAGAAGGTCGTTACGGCGGGTGTTTATCGCCTGCAAGAGGGTGAGCGAGTGGTAGTTATACAATAAAAGCGATCGATGCAATGAACTTGACAGACTATTCACTTCGCCGACCCAATGTGATCTGGTTTCTGTTGGCGATAATGCTTCTGGGCGGTGTGTATGCCTTCACCCGACTCGGAAAGAAGGAGGATGCTCCATTTGTTATTAAGAGTGCAGTGCTGATGACCCATTACGACGGAGCGTCGCCCGAAGAGGTCGAAAGACTTATCACCGAGCCGATCGAACGTGAAATTCAATCAATGCGGTCGGTCTATAAGATAACGTCGGAGTCCTCGTACGGACTTTCGCGTATCGTGGTCGAGCTGTTGCCTTCGACCCCTGCCGAGCGTATGCCGCAGATGTTGGATGAACTGCGACGGAAGGTGCAAAATATTCAAAATCAGCTACCTGACGGTGCGTCGGAGATCGCCGTTGGAGATGATTTTGGCGATTTGTATGGCATCTATTACGGTTTGAAAGGCGATGCAGGTATCGATGACGAGGAGTTGCGACGATGGGCGCAGTTGATCAAAACACGCATCGTAACGCTCGACGGTGTGCAAAAAGTTACGCTCTATGGCGAGCCGCAGCCTGTGGTCAATGTCTATGTCTCGATGGCGCGATTGAACAATTTTTCGATACGCCCCGAAGCGATTATTGCGGCGATGGGCGGACAGAACCGCGTGGTCGATAGCGGCGAAAAGTTGGCGGGCGAGATGCAGATTCGAATTCTCGAAGCGGGCACATATCGTTCGCTTGAAGATATTGCCGATCAGTTGCTTACATCGACCGAAGGTAAGCAGTTTCGGCTGGGCGATGTGGCGCGAATCGAGCGTGAAGAGATCGTACCGCCTACGTCGATTATGCGTATTGATGGCGAACACGCGATCGGAATCGGCATCGCAACCGACCCCGAACGCGATGTGGTGCGCAGTGGTCGCAAGGTGTCGGCCGAGCTCGCGCGATTGGGCGAGCAGATGCCGCTCGGAATGGAGATAGTGGAGCTGTATCCCGAAGACCAAATCGCGCGCGAAGCCAATAATCGCTTTATTATCAATCTGTTTGAGTCGGTAGCGATTGTTGTGGCGGTGATAATGCTCGTAATGGGGTTACGTCAGGGCGTGGTGATTGGTTCGTCGCTTGTGCTGGCGATTGGGGGTACGATGTTGGTAATGCTTGTCGTGGGCGAGGGGTTGAATCGCACCTCGCTGGCAGGGTTTATTATTGCAATGGGAATGTTGGTCGATAATGCGATTGTGGTGGTTGATAACGCCCGCCGAATGATCGATCGCGGTGTGAAACCTGCCGTAGCACTCGTCGAAGGAGCGTCGCGCCCGAAATGGAACTTGCTGGGTGCCACGCTGATAGCGATATGCTCATTCCTTCCGTTGCAGTTGGCGGCGTCGGCTGTTGCCGAGATGGTCAAACCTCTTTTTGTAGTGCTGGCCGTGTCGCTCGTTTTGAGTTGGGTGCTTGCCCTCACCCAAACGCCACTCTTCGGCATTGCTCTAATGCACCCTGTTGCCACGACTGATAAAGATCCGTTTGAAACGCCTTTTTATCAGCGATTTACGCGTGTGCTCGAATGGTTATTGGGCCATCGTGTGCTGACCGTCTGCGTGGTTTTGTTGCTATTCGCAGGCTCGCTGTTGGCGATGCGTAAGATGCCGCAGAACTTCTTCCCCTCGCTCGATAAACCCTATTTCAAGGTCGATTGTTTCCTGCCCGACGGCTTCAATATCGAGGCTACGGCGGAGCGTGTCGAGCAGATGTGCAGTTGGTTGGAGCGTCAGCCCTCGGTGCGCAGGGTTTCGGCTACGGTTGGCTCAACACCTCCTCGCTACTATTTGGCCAGCTCGTCGTTTGGTCCGCGCGATAATTTTGCAAATATCCTCGTTGAATTGACTACGGCCGACTCGACGGCGGCGGTAGAACGGCGTTTTAGTGAATACGCGATTGAAAATCAGCCTGATGTATGGGCGCGTTCGGCACTGTTCAAACTCTCGCCTGCGACCGAAAGCGCAATCGAATTTGGATTTATCGGTGCTAATATCGACACACTCGCCGCGCTAACGAATCGCGCAATGGCGATTATGCGCGAGGATGTCGGAGCGACAAATATTCGCAATAGTTGGGGTAATCGCGTGCCGACGTGGCTTCCCGTCTATTCGCAGATGACGGGGCAGCGAATTCGCATTTCGCGCGAGCAGATGGCGCGAAGCATAACTCTTGCAACGTCGGGCTATCAGCTCGGTGTTTTTCGAGAGGACGATCGTCGTGTGCCGATTGTGTTGAAAGACGAAAACGTTGATAATTATAATCTTACGAATATGCAGGTGCTCCCCGTCTTCAATCCCAATGGGCGTGTCTATCCTTTGGAGCAGGCCGTTTCGAGGTTCGATTTCGACTATCGTCTGGGGGTTATTAAGCGATTCAATCGAGAGCGAGTGATGAAGGCACAGTGCGATCCTGTGCGAGGGCAAAACTCGAAGGAACTCTTTGATCGACTTCTTGCGCGAGTGGAGCGCGAGGTGTCGTTGCCGGAGGGCTATTCGATGCGAATCTTCGGCGAGCAGGAGTCGCAGAGTGAGTCGAATAGAGCTTTGGCGACAAATGTGCCACTAACTATGATATTGATTTTCTTTGTGTTGCTGTTACTGTTCGGCGATTTCCGCCGACCGATCGTAATTATGTTGATGTTGCCACTGATCTTTGTCGGTGTGGTGGCGGGTCTGCTCGTTGCGGGGCGAATGTTCGATTTCTTCGCGCTGCTCGGACTGCTCGGATTGGTGGGTATGAATATCAAAAATGCCGTTGTGTTAGTCGATCAGATCGATCGTCAGAGCCGTTCGGGCGAGGTTCCGTATGAGGCTCTTGTGCAGGCAACGCGACAGAGAGTTGTGCCCGTCGCGGTGGCATCGATAACGACCGTTTTGGGAATGTTGCCACTGCTGTTCGATGCGATGTTTGGCGGTATGGCGGCGACGATTATGGGTGGTCTGCTGATGGCTACATTACTGACAATCTTCTTCTTACCTGTCTGCTATTCGCTATTTTTCAATATCCGTAAACCGATCGAACGATGAAATATTGGACCACTATAATTTCGCTTGTTTGCACTTTCGCGCTTGGTGCGCAGGCGTTGGCGCAAGAACCGTCGAATAGTACTCAAACGCAACTCTCGACCGAAGAGTATCGGGATGCAGTTTTGGCGTATAGCCACGAATTGCGCATTGCGCGTGCGACGACACTCTCGGCCGAGGAACAGGTGCGTTTGAGCCGAACGGGACTGCTCCCGCACCTCGATGCGGCGGGACGATTTAATTTCGATATGCGCCATCAGGATGGGGTAGAGCCATTCTCGTTTTCGCTGCAACCGCTTGTCGTTCAGACGATATATGCCGGTGGGGCGCGACGCGCAGCCTACGAGAGTGCGCGTGTGGGTGCCGATGTGGCTCTGTGTGAGGAATTTTTCTCCTATGTCGAGGTGGCCTATGCGGCGGAGTATGCCTATTGGAATCTGGCGGCGGCGCGCGATCGATTGCGCCTGACTCGGCAATATGTCGATATTATCCGTTCGCTGAAACGAGTGGTGGATGCCCGTTTCGAGAATGGATATATCTCGCGTAGCGATGTGCTTATGACCGATACGCGATTGAGCGAGGCGGAGTATGGATTGGTGGCGGCCGAACAGCTCTATCAGACAACACTGCACAATTTCAATATCCTGATGGGTGTCGAGCAGGCAGCGGGTAACGTGCCGAAAGATAGCGTTATGTCGGCGGCGGCGATGCCCGAACGAATGGCTTTGTCCGAGATTTTTGACCGTCGAAGTGATTATATCGCCTCGCAACTGCGCATAGATCAGGCCTCTATCGCTGTACGCTCGGCTCGCGCACCATATCTTCCGCAAGTGGCGGCAGGTGTAGGCGGTGTGTGGCAAACGCGCTCGCCAAACCACGATTGGCATACCACGATCGATGGCTCGATCTACCTGTCGGTCGATGTCCCGATATTTCATTGGGGCGCACATCGGCGAGCCGAGAGCATCGCTCGTAAAAATTTGGATGTGCGCCATTGGGAGAGTGAGCAGCTGCGCGATCGGATCATTCGCGATGAGACCGACGCTTGGTCGGCGATTACAAACAGCCTTTCGCAGTGGCAGTCGTCGTTTCGCAATCTTGCGATTGCACGCGAAAATCTCGCATTGAGCACCTACTCCTATAACGAGGGCGAACTGACTATTCTCGATGTGCTTTCGGCGCAGTTATCCTGGTTGCAGGTCTATGAGAATGCGTTGCAGGCGGCTCTGAATCTGCATTTGTCCGTCGCGGATTATCGGCGCGTAACCTCTTCGCAATAAATAAAGAAAGCGCGGTGTGAGCCGCGCTTCTCTTATTTTTAGTCTTATTGAGTAATCCCTCTCTGCCTTTTATTGAGCAACCGCTTTCAGTCGCTCGAAAATCAATCGTGGATCGATGCCGTGCATACAGCGATGATCGCCAAATTGACACTCGCGTTCGCCATAGACCGAGCAGGGACGACACGGCAGATCGATCTGAATCTGGCTTTCAGGGTCGCTGCCCCAGCCGTAAAAACCCGTTGCGGGATGTGTCGCACCCCAAACTGAGACGATCGGCGTGCCGACGAGCGAGGCCATATGCATAGCCGACGAGTCCATCGATACAACGGCATCGAGATTGGCCATAAGATCGATCTCCTCGTCAAGACGGATGCGGCCGAAAACGGCTGTAACATTGTCGAAGCGGCTCTCCATTGCTTTTGCAAATTCGAGCTCTGCACCACCGCCCGAAAAGATAAATACGCGATCGAACTCTTCGGCGGCCATCTCGACCAACTTTTCGCGCAGAGGCGAGGGGTAGGTCTTACCCTCCTGCTTCGAGAATGGCGCAATGCCGATCCAACGCCCCTCGCTACGGGGTGCAAATGGTGTGGGAAGGGTGCGCGGATGACGCTCGACGGTGGTCAGTTCGATGGGATAACCCAACTCGGCAAAGACCTCGGCATAACGCTCAACGCTGTGTCGCAATGGGGTTAAGTCTTTGTTTGTGGGGCGGATAGCTCGCTGTCGGAGCTCCTTCTCCTTGTTGATCTTCGCAATGCGACAACCTCGCAGGCGCATTAACGCTCGCAACAATTTACTACGCAGAACATCGTGCAGATCGGCAACCATATCTACGCCGCTCGCTGTCGCCTGACCGGCCACCTGAAAGATGCGCTTCACGCCCGTCTGACCATCCTCGTCTTCGAGAGTGATAAAATCCAGACGCTCGACATCGCGGAAGAAGGGTACGAACCTCTTTCGCGTGAAGATCGTAATTGCAAGGTCGGGATAGGTGCGACGCAGTGCAGCTATGGCGTGAACCGACATAGCCACATCTCCCATCGCCGAGAGTCGAACGACGAGAATCCTACTGCTTTTTTGCATAGAGAATAGGGTTGAGGGCGGGGTCGTTGTACATCTTCATCTGCCGATATACCTTCATATATTTGCGGCCTGCCTCGATATCCTCGATCAACTCCTCGATTGCGGTCGAGAGGTCCTGCTGCTGCTGCATCAGTACATCGAGCTTTGCCTGACACGCTGCGCGGTGCTCCTCATCGACATCGTCGCGCTCAACCTCTGCGCGCATATGGTAGATCTTCAACGCAAGAATCGACAGACGATCGATTGCCCACGCGGGAGTCTCGGTGTTGATGCGAGCATCGGCTGCGGGGGTGATCTCCTTGTATTTGTTGAGCAGATATGAGTCGATATACTCTACCATATCGCAACGTACCTGATTCGAGCGGTCGATGCGACGTTTCAGATTGAGTGCATCAACAGGGTCGATATGCGGATCGCGGATAATATCTTCGAAATGCCACTGAACGGTGTCGATCCAATTCTTCAAATAGAGAAGATGGTCGAGTGTGCCCTCCTCGAAGGGGTTTTCGATCGGGGTATCTACATTGTCGTAGCGATGATAATCGTCAATAGCACGGAAGAAAATTTCGTTAGCGTGTTCGGTAAACATAAATCTGTATGGTTTGTTATAATTAATAATCAACTGTTTGCAATGCTTGTCAATGGCCTTATGCATAAGTGCAAGGCGACGCTTTCTACGCCTCTCGGCTCATCAAATCGGAGCCGATTAACCGACCGATCAATGCCCAAAAGGTGATACTCTATCTAATAAAACGCAAAAGTAGTCAATAATGTTGCATCAAAAGCAAGAAAAAATGCAAAAAATTAAAATTGTTACTCTTTCTGCCCCTCTCGTGCAATAAATGTGCAAACTTTCATTAACTTTGCACTTTAATAATCACCGATTTCGATCAATGAGAAAGATTCTTGGTACGCTGCTTTTGACCTTCGTCGCGCTGTTTGTCTGTGCGACGGCCGTTTCGCAGAGTCGCATTACATATACCACCAACGAGTACATTGCCCGTTACAGCGCGATTGCTGTTGAACATCAGGAGAAATATGGTATTCCGGCAAGCATTACGCTGGCACAGGGTATTCTCGAATCGAACAACGGCAATGGTCGTCTGGCGGTTGAGGCAAATAACCACTTCGGCATTAAATGCAAGAAGAATTGGACCGGTATGACCATCAGCCACGATGACGATGCCAAAGGCGAGTGCTTCCGCAAGTATAATACGGCCGAGGAGTCGTATGAGGATCACGCCTTGTATCTCGATACGCAGCCGCGCTACGATTCGCTGTTCCGCCACTCGGAGACCGACTATGCGGCGTGGGCACGTGGTTTGAAGGCGGCAGGGTATGCTACCGACCCGCTCTATGCCGAGAAACTGATCCGCATCATCGAGGAGAACAGACTCTACCTCTTTGATCGTGGTGAGAATCCGTTGGAGGAGCGTGTCGAGCAGATTGCCGAGGTCGAAAAGCAGATCCGCGAGGAGCAGCCCGTAACGGTTGAAACGCCTGCGACACAGACTGATGCGGTGGTCGATATCGATAACTATACGGTCGCTTTGAACCACCATAACGGCTATGCTCTGCAAACGGTGAATGGCATTGGCTATGTCGAGGCGAAGGCGGGCGACAGCTATGAGGCTATTGCGCGCGCGTTCAACCTCTCGACCAAGAAGATCTTGAAATTCAACGATGTGGCCGCAGGTGCGACATTCGTTGAGGGTGAGCGCGTCTTTGTGGAGCGTAAGCAACCTCGCTATGCGGGTGCCGACCTCTACCATACTGCATCGGAGGGCGAGTCGTTGCGAGCGGTGGCGCAGCAGTACGGCGTTCGTCTAACAAAGTTGGCGCAGCTCAACCGCCTCTCGAACGATGCTGCGTTGCAGGAGGGTGAGCATATTAGATTGCGATAAGACAACATTTTTAATTTATATATGGATAACGATACGTTGGGTCATAGATCGGAGATTCTTGCGACCCTGATCAAAAAATCAAATCTTAAACAGAGGGTGTTCGATAACACCTTTACCGCATTCAATCTGTTGAAGGAGTGCCTTCACGAGATGAATGCCGAGTTCGACGATGAGCTTGAAGGCAAGCTCGACAAACGAGTACGAATCGACTACCGCGACCGTGGTAAGTTCGAGGCGCAAATCCAAATCGCGGGCGAGATGCTGATCTTTACGATGCATACTAACGTCTTCGATTTCGAATCGTCGCACGCCGTTTTGGGCGAGGAGTATGTTAGTGAGGATCTCGATCGCAGCTACTGTGGTGTGATCAACATCTACAATTTTTTGGCCGACTCGTTCCGTTATAATCGCAATGAGGATGAGGGCTATCTGATTGGTCGTCTGTTTATTAATTCGGAGAGTGCATTCTTCGTGGAGGGCCATATGAACACCTCGTACGACTATCGCAAATTCGGCAATGAGCGTATCGACCGCGAGTCGATTATCTCGATTTTGGAGTCGGCGATCGAGTTCGCATTCGATTTCGACCTTCTGGTACCGCCTTATAACAGCGTAAGTCGCGCAACGGTTGATCAGTTCAATACCAAGATGGAGAATTCGAAATTCCGTACGGGTAAGCGTCTGGGTATTGAGTTCGATAGAGAGTAAGTAAAATCCGCTTTTATGTATAAAATGGCTGCTCGGAGCAATTCGAGCAGTCTTTTTTTGCGGTAGGGTATTGGCGTTTCACCGAAAATCAGTAACTTTGAACTATCGAGCGCGTACTATGGGTGCGAAATTTGCTCGACAGACCAACAAAAAAACAGCTGAAACTATGTATAGCAACGATCCTCGTACCGTTGTAACGCTCGATGCGGGCGGTACCAACTTCGTCTTTGGCGCGATCCGCGCAAATCAATTTGTCGCAGAGCCGGTAACGCTGCCCTCGAATGCTCACGATCTGGACCTCTGTATGCAGACCATCGTTGAGGGTTTCGAGCGTGTGATTGCACAACTCGACCAGAAACCCGTTGCTATCAGCTTCGCCTTCCCCGGTCCGGCCGATTATCCGCGCGGAATCATCGGAGGCGGTTTCTTGCCTACATTCCCCTGCCTGAGCGAGGGTGTGGCTCTGGGCGATTATCTCTCGGAACGATTCGGACTGCCCGTATGGATCAACAACGATGCCGATCTGTTTGCATACGGCGAGGCGTTGGCGGGTGCGCTGCCCGAAGTAAATGAGCGATTGAAGGCGGCAGGAAGTGTCAAAGAGTTCCATAACCTGCTCGGTTTTACGTGGGGAACGGGTTTCGGATTCGGTCTCTCGGTCGATAATCGAATGCACGTGGGCGACAATTCGTGCGTGGAGATATATTGCCTGCGCAATCGTCTTTATCCCGATGCGATTGTTGAGGATAGTGTGTCGATTCGCGCCGTGCAACGTGTCTATGGAGAGTTGTCGGGCATTGAGAATCACGGATTTACCCCAAAAGAGATATTTGAAATTGCCGAGGGCGTGCGCGAGGGTGATCGTGCGGCGGCTATCGGTTCGTTTGCCGAGTTCGGTCGTGCTACGGGCGACGCTTTTGCATCGGTAGCATCGCTGTTGGATGGTCTGATCGTTGTAGGTGGCGGATTGACGGGTGCGCGTAAATATATAATGCCCTCGGTGCTGGCCGAGATGCGTTCGACGTTGTCGCAATTGACCGAAGGGGAGCGTACTGCACGTATGCCCGTTGCGGTCTATGAGCTTGATGATGAGGCTCAATTCGAACGTTTTGCGCGTGGCGAGCAGCGCGAGTTGAAGGTCTATGGTAGCGACCGAACGGTCAGCTACGACCCCGAAAAACGTATTGGTATAGTCTTTTCGAAGTTGGGCGCGAGTCGCGCGGTGTCATTGGGTGCTTATGCCTTTGCTCTCAATGAGTTAGATAGTAGAAGATAGGGCGGGCTGCAAGAGTGCCGAGTTCATCAAAATCCAAAACAAGAAGCGAACAAACGCCCCTGCGAGGGCGATCAGGGCGGTTGCACGCGGACGAACTTTGTAGAGTCCGAGTGCGACCATAATCACTATGCCCACAATCGGAGCCCAATAGATCGCAGCGAGCCAAATGCCGTAGCGGTCGATGCGTTGCTGCTGGCGAGCGATGGTGTCGGGGTTGATTTTGAAATATTTTTCGAGCCACTCCCACTTTGCGTACCAGCCCAGATAGTAGGAGGTCATTGCGCCGAGCCAATTGCCGAGCGTGGCGACCAAAAGGCAGATCGTCGGATTGCCGCCTGCGGCGAGCAGTCCGATCAGCAGAACGTCGGAACTTAACGGCAGGACCGTTCCTGCGACGAATGTTCCTATAAATAGCCCTGCATATCCCAAATCAATCAGCCAATCCATCGTAATTTTCGGTTTGCAAATGCAAATATCGCAATCTTGATGCGAAAAAGCAAATTTTGGCTGTCGCCGAGCTTTTGTTGGGGGTATGGTGCAGGTATTCAAAGCATTGCAAGGGCGATGCGCTCACCTATATAAATATAAGGTGTTGCAAAAATTCGAGATATTATCCGAAATGGCCTTTGGAGTGCGTCAGAGAGTGAAATATTTTCGAAAAAAAGATGTAATTTTTTTGCTGTTAAGAAAGTTTTACTTAACTTTGTATTAAGTATGTGGACTGCTCTGCGGTGCATTGTGCCTTGTCGGGTAGATATGTGTCGTGGTTTGAACGACCGAAATGAGGGGTCGGGAATGTGGTTCGCGTGCTGAATACAATGAACCTAAATTGTTAAGAACGAGAGGAAGATAAATAAAAAACGAAAGGGATCCAACTAAAAAATGAAAGGGGTCTAACTTGAAAAAACGAGAGAGGCCAAATTAAAAACAAGAGAGAGACAAACTAATTATAAATAAGAAAAAACAGATACACCACTGTTATTTAAATCTTTATCTAACTAAATTTTTTACTCTATGAAAAGAAAATTGACTATTGGTTTGTTGTTCGCGCTGGCATTGGCAGTGTGCACAACGAATTTGATGGCAGCTGAGGCTTGGAGCGAGAGCACCGAGATTCAGAAGTCAGTCAAGGTTTCGGGTACCGTTAAGGATTCGGCCGGTGAACCGATCCTCGGTGCTACGGTAATTCAGGCGGACAAACCGTCGAACGGTATGACCACTGACGTTAACGGTAACTTTACTCTTACCGTTCCCGAAGGTGCATCGGTAGCCGTTTCGTACATCGGTTATGTTTCGCAGACTGTTAAGGCTTACGACGGTATGATCGTAACCCTGGCAGACGATTCGCAGACTATCGACGATGTTGTTGTCGTTGGTTTCGGTACTCAGAAGAAGGCTAACCTTACCGGTGCAGTTACTTCGGTTGACGTAGCGAAGGCATTCGATAGCAAGCCTATCGTTGATGTAACTAAGGGTCTTCAGGGTACCGTTCCCGGTCTGACCATTACCTTCTCGACTGCTGACCTTGGTGAGTCGGCTTCGATTAAGGTTCGTGGTACTACCTCGGTTTACGGTAACAACAAGCCTCTGATCCTTTTGGATGGTGTTGAGATCAGCGACCTGTCGTTCGTTAACCCCGACAACATCGCTAACATCTCGGTTCTGAAGGACGCTGCTTCGGCTTCGATCTACGGTACTCGTGGTGCTTACGGTGTTGTATTGATCACCTCGAAGGATGGTTCGGAGGTTAAGGATCGTGCAAAGGTTACCTACTCGGCTAACTTCGCTTGGCAGCAGCCTATCGACCTTCCCAAGTACGCTACCGGCTACGACGTGATCCCCGCAATGGAGTTCACTATGTTGGCTAACCAGAACACCAGCGGTGAGTATGACTCGGAGGCATTCGGTATGTACTACTCGAAGTTGATGGATCCCATCAAGAACTGGTTGGACAACTACCTCGATGATTACAATGCTGGCAAGCTGGGTCAGACCTACGTTTACGGTCGCGACTATGAGTACAACGCTTCGGGTACTGCTCACTTCTACCGTGTTGTAGATCCTAACAAGGAAATCTTGAAGAACACCGCATTCCAGCACAGCCACAACCTGACTGTTGCAGGTAGCGCAGGTAAGACTTCGTACAACGTTTCGATGAACTACTACAAGCAGGATGGTCTGTTGAAGATGGCTGATGAGCAGTCGATGCAGCGTGTAACTGCTAACGTTTCGACTTCGTCGCAGGTTAAGAAGTGGTTGCGCGTAGGTACCAAGATGATGTACACCGAGAAGGTGTTCAAGTATCCTAACAGCAACCAGGGTTCGGGCTCGAACTTGTTTACTTACACTATGCGTTTCCCGACCTTCTTCCCCTTCGGTATTTCGGATGGTGGTATCGACCCCAACACCGGTGAGTCGATCAACGCTACCGCAGCAGGTGGTAAGGGTCTGTACTTCCGCCACGGTAACGGTTTCGTAGTAGGCTATCCTACTCAGAAGGGTCAGGACGACTATATGCGCGTAGGTGCAAATGTTGACATCAACATCGCTAAGGGTCTGACTTTCCACGCTGACTACACTCGTAGCATCCTGAACTACATCTCGAACGGCGTTTCGACTCCCGTTTATGTAGCTAACTGGTGGTCGAGCTACTCGCCTAAGTATGCTTTGACCAGCACCAACTCGGTATCGAAGACTATCGTTAAGAATCGCGCTAACGCATTCAACGCATACTTCGACTACGTAGTTGATCTTGCAAAGGATCACAACTTGGCTGTTAAGCTCGGTTTCAACTCGGATGATTACTTCACCCAGACTATCGGTGCATCGGCTAAGAATATGATTAACGATAACTACCCCGTTCTGTCGCTGACTGAGGAGGCTAATGGTAAGGCTACCGTTAGCGAGTCGAAGTCGAAGCGTGCAGCTGCCGGTTTCTTCGGTCGTATCAACTACAACTGGAAGGACAAGCTGCTCGTTGAGTTGAACGGTCGTTTCGACGGTTCGTCGAAGTTCGCTGCTGGCCAGAAGTGGGGCTTCTTCCCCTCGGGCTCGATTGGCTATCGCCTCTCGGAGGAGAACTTTATGAAGAACCAGAACGTAATTAGCAACTTGAAGGTTCGTGCTTCGTACGGTATGATCGGTAACGAGGACGTATCGGCAGGTTCGTACTATCCCTTCATGACCACTATCGGTCGTGGTTCGTTGAGCTGGATCGGTCCCGATAGCGCAAACGGTTCGCTGTCGTACTTCGGTATGCCGGGCGTAAGCAACCCCGCACTGACTTGGGAGTCGATCGAGACTATCGACGTTGGTGTTGATCTGGGCTTCTTGAACAACGAGTTGAACGTTGTATTTGACTGGTACCAGCGTCAGACTACCGGTATGCTTGTAAAGGCTGACCAGGTGGCTTACGAGATCGGTCTGTCGTCGATGCCTAACGTAAACGGTGGTAATATGCGTACTCGCGGTTGGGAGGTACAGGTTGACTACAACCACGCTTTCAACAAGGACTTCCGCATCTACGCTACCGCTACTTTGGCTGACAGCAAGGCAAAGATCACCAAGTGGGGTACCAACACTGGCGCTATCACCGGTTACTACGAGGGTAAGGAGTGGGGCGAAATCTGGGGCTTCCAGACCGCTGACGCTTACTTCACCGCTGATGAGGTTGCTAACGGTGTTGTTATCTACGACGGTTCGCGTGTAGGTATCAATGAGGTTTACCAGAAGGCTCTGTATAAGAGCGGTTTCCGTTATGGCGAGGGCGACGTTAAGTACGAGGATCTGAACCAGGACGGTAAGGTTGATTCGGGTAAGGGTACTATCGATGACCACGGCGACTTGATCCGCATCGGTAACACTACTCCTCGCTACGAGTATTCGTTGCGCGCTGGCTTGCAGTGGAAGGGCCTCGATTTCGAGTTCTTGTTCCAGGGCGTAGGTAAGCGTGAAATGTGGTCGCAGTCGTCGCGTGTACTGCCCTTGACTCAGGGTCGTTCGACTAACATCTTCACCGATCAGCTCGACTACTATACTCCGGAGAATCCCGACGCTAAGTTCCCGCGTCCGTACATCGGCCACACCGGTTCGATCAACGGTCTGTCGAATGGTGCTAACAACTACTACTCGCAGACTAAGTACTTGTGCGATATGTCGTACTTGCGTCTGAAGAACGTAACCTTGGGTTACACTCTGCCGAAGGATTGGACTATGAAGGCTACTATCGAGAAGGCTCGCGTATACTTCAGCGTTCAGAACCTCTTGACTTTCGACAAGTTGAATGGTGCAATCGACCCCGAGTACAACGTAAGTGGTACTGCTGATACTGGTGGTCGTGGTAACCCGTTCTGCCGTACTTGGTCGTGTGGTGTTCAGATTTCGTTCTAATCTAAAAAGTGAAAAAGAATATGAAAAAGATATTAATTGCAGCTTTGGTCTTCGCAACTGCGGCTCTCGTTGGTTGTGAGAAGTTCCTCCAGGAGGACCCCCAGTCGTCGTTTGCTGATGGTCCTACCTTCTGGAAGGGTGAGACAGCTCTTAAGATGGAGACCAACTATTTTTATAGCGCATTTTCGAGCTACGGTGCAGCTCACAGCGGCCGTTTCTACGCAGCTTCGAAGAGTGATGACTACGGCCAGGACAATAACAATCCTGAATACTCTGTAACTATTCCTTCGGGTACCGGCGTTTGGGCTTCGTCTTATCAGGAGGCTCGCCGTGCTAACTTGATTATGAACCGTATGGCTTCGATGGAGCTGTCGGATGAGGTTCGTAAGCACTATGAGGGTTTCTGCCGCTACTACCGTGCTATCCAGCACTTCGACGTAGTTAACGCTTATGGCGACTGCGTATGGCAGGACAAGGAGGTTGATATGAACGATCCTGAGTGGCAGGCTCAGTCGCGTACCGATCGCGCAGAGATTATGCGCAAGGTTTGCGAGGATTTGAAGTTTGCCGGTGAGAACTGCCGCGATTATAGCGATGGCCGTTCGTTCCACAAGTATGTTGCTTGGACTATGTTGTCGCGTGTAGCTCTGTTCGAGGCTACTTGGCAGAAGTACCACAAGCAGAATACTCAGGTTGCTAACGAGTTCTTCCAGATCGCTAAGGACGCTGCTTTGGAGGTAATGAACAGCGGCAAGTGGTCGATTCACAACGACTACGCTTCGAACTATATTTCGAAGGAGTTGTCTGGTAACTCGGAGATGATTATGTACAAGGAGTTCCGTTATGACTCTGACGTTAAGTTGGGCCACGGTCTGCACGGTTACTCGAGCTCGTCGACTCCTACTTGGGGTATGACTAAGGACGCTGTTGAGTCGTACTGCAACGCTGACGGTCTGCCTATCCACGTAAGTGAGGCTGGCTTCGACGATTCGACCATCAAGTCGGCTATCGCTGGTCGTGATGCTCGTTTGGCACACAACGTTTGCGACTCGGTTATGATGTTGAACACCTACTCGTGGTTGAAGGGTATCAACTCGACTACCGGTTACTGGCTGACCAAGTTCGTTGTTGCTGACTATGTTCTCAACGGCGGTGCTAACGAGTTGGCTCCTTACAATGACACTGACGGCCCCGTATTTATGTACGCTGAGGTTCTGTTGAACTATGCTGAGGCTTGCGCTGAGTTGGGTAATATGACCCAGGCTGACGCTGACAAGTCGATCAACGAGTTGCGTACTAAGCACGGTAACATCCCCGCTCTGACTGTTAACGGTACTACCGTATCGGTTAACGGCACTACGATCACCAAGGATCCCAAGAACGTTTACGGTGTAAACGAGCTTATCTGGGAGATCCGTCGTGAGCGTCGTTGCGAGCTCATCTGCGACGGTTTCCGTACTGATGACTTGCGTCGTTGGAAGATGGGTGCACAGCTCGACTTCTCGAAGAACCCCAGCGGCCACGTTGGTGTTAGCGAGGCAGCTGTTCAGGCTTACTATGACTACACTCAGAATGTTTACGACTGGAACGGTCTGCACGCTGGTAAGACTTGGGCTGACATCGAGCTCGATTTCTGGGTAGAGGTAGATGGTAAGAAGTATATCTCGGCATTTGCTCCTGAGCGCAACCGCGTATTCAACGAGAACCAGAACTATCTGGATCCCCTGCCTAGCGGTGTTACTATCATCAACCCCAACTTGGGTCAGAACCCCGGCTGGTAGTAGGTGATTAACCATACAGGTCTTTGCGATCCTCGCCTTCGGGCGGGGATCGCTTTTTTTGTGTGCGTCTGGCGCGGTTGAATGGAAACTTTTAGAACGGTATTTGTGGCGCGAAAGTTTTGTATTTCAGAAAAAATTATTATTTTTGTTGTTGGTCGTAGCCGTAAATCTGGCTTTATTTACACCAAATGTGGGGTGGAGATATGTCAGGGCGCGATTTTGTGTGAAAAAGCAAGAAAAACGCAACTAAAATAGATATGAAGAAGGGTTACGTATCCCAGGTTATCGGCCCCGTAGTCGATGTACATTTTACCGACGAAGA
Organism: Alistipes sp.; assembly: GCA_045605245.1. Taxonomy (GTDB): domain Bacteria; phylum Bacteroidota; class Bacteroidia; order Bacteroidales; family Rikenellaceae; genus Alistipes. Next base: position 18,169 of record JAZUPN010000027.1, read on the forward strand.
GCAGGCTGTTCAACTTCCCGCAATTCACGAAGCACTGTCAATTAAGCGCAAAGGTGCAACCGATCTGATTGTCGAGGTGCAGCAGCATATCGGCGAGCATACGGTGCGTGCAGTGGCGATGGATTCGACCGATGGTCTGCGTCGAGGAATGGAGGTCGAGGCTCTCGGTTCGCCGATCTCGATGCCCATTGGCGACCAGATTAAGGGGCGACTGATGAATGTCGTTGGCGAGGAGATTGATGGTATGCGCTCGCTTGATCGTGCAGGTGCAACTTCGATTCACCGCGAGCCGCCCAAGTTTGAGGATCTGGCTACGTCGCAGGAGGTGCTCTATACGGGTATCAAGGTGATCGACCTTCTGGAACCATACGTGAAGGGTGGTAAGATCGGTCTGTTTGGTGGTGCCGGCGTAGGTAAGACGGTGCTCATTATGGAGTTGATCAACAATATCGCCAAAGGACATAACGGCTACTCGGTATTTGCGGGTGTCGGCGAGCGTACGCGTGAGGGTAATGACCTGTTGCGCGAGATGATTGAGTCGGGTGTAATCCGCTATGGCGAGGAGTTCCGCAAGAGTATGGAGGAGGGTCATTGGGACCTCTCGAAGATCGACTACGAGGAGCTGGCAAAGTCGCAAGCAACACTCGTATTCGGTCAGATGAATGAGCCGCCGGGTGCGCGTCGTTCGGTTGCGCTGTCTGGCTTGACCGTTGCCGAGTCGTTCCGTGATGGAGGTAAGGAGGGCGAAAAACGCGATATTCTCTTCTTTATCGATAATATTTTCCGTTTTACACAGGCCGGATCGGAGGTGTCGGCACTGCTCGGTCGTATGCCCTCGGCGGTGGGTTATCAGCCGACGTTGGCGACCGAAATGGGTCAGATGCAGGAGCGAATCACATCGACCAAATATGGCTCGATTACCTCGGTGCAGGCTGTATATGTCCCCGCTGACGACTTGACAGACCCTGCGCCTGCAACGACATTCTCGCACCTCGATGCAACGACCGTATTGAGTCGTAAGATCGCCGAGTTGGGTATCTATCCTGCGGTTGATCCGCTGGAATCGACATCGCGTATTCTTGATCCGAACATTGTGGGCGAGGAGCACTATACGACGGCACAGCGTGTGAAGCAGATCTTGCAGCGCAATAAGGAGTTGCAGGATATTATCGCAATTTTGGGTATGGACGAGCTCTCGGATGAGGATCGTACGGTTGTCAATCGCGCACGTCGAGTGCAGCGATTCTTGTCGCAGCCCTTCTCGGTGGCCGAGCAGTTTACGGGCGTGAAGGGTGTGATGACTCCGATTGACGAGACGATACGCGGCTTTAAGATGATTCTCGATGGCGAGGTTGATCATCTGCCGGAGCAGGCATTCCTCAATGTCGGAACGATCGACGATGCAATCGCAAAGGGCGAGCGTCTGTTGTCGGAAACAGCTAAATAATATATAGGTGCATCTATGAAACTTACTATCGTTGCACCCGAAGGCGTTGTGTGCCAGGCCGAAGTCGAGAGCGTTACGCTCCCAGGTGCGCTTGGTCGCTTCGTTGTGTTGAAAAATCACGCGCCGCTGATGTCGTTGTTGGAGCGTGGCGATGTGGTCTATATGGAGCAAGGCGAGGAGCATCGTGTGGCTGTTCGCAGTGGGGTAGTCAATGTGCATAACAACGAGATCGAGGTGTGTGCCGAGGTCGATGTGCCGAGCGTAAAAAGGTAATAATGAGATTTGTAGCAAACATACTTCTGCTATTGGCATTGTCGGTAGGCTGTCCCGCGTGGGCGCAGTCGGATGATCTTGTGGCTGAGGCTGTGGCGGTGGAGCAGGCGATCGAGGCATCGGAGCAGGGTGAAGAACTCGATGTCAAGTCGGTCGTATTGGGCCATATCGGCGATAGCTACGAGTGGCATATTTGCACAGTGGGCGATAAGCATATTACGGTGCCCTTGCCCGTTATCGTGCGCGGTGAGGATGGCAAGTGGCACTGCTTCTCGTCGTCAAAACTGCATCACGGCCACGCATCGTACGAGGGTTTCTCGATTGCCGAAGAGGGCGAGTATGAAGGTAAAATAGTTGAGCAAACGGCTGATGGCGAGCAGATTCGCCCGATAGACCTCTCAATAACAAAGACCGTTGCGGGCCTGTTTGTGAATTGTGCGGTGTTGCTGCTCATTGTGTTGGGCGTTGCGCGTCGCTATCGCAACGATAGCCCCGATACGAAGGCAAAGGGCGGTTTGGCAGGTGTGCTCGAAATGGTGATTGAGTCGGTGATGGATGGAATAATTATCCCGTGCGTCGGCCCGAACTATCGTAAATTTGCGCCATATCTGCTGACGGCATTCTTCTTTATCTTCATCAATAACCTGATGGGTCTGATTCCGATCTTCCCTGCGGGTGCGAATGTAACGGGAAATATCGCTGTTACGTTTGTGTTGGCGATGGCTACGTTCCTCGCGGTCAATCTCTTTGGCACGAAGGATTATTGGAAGGAGATCTTCTGGCCCGAAGTGCCGACGTGGCTTAAAGTGCCTATCCCGATTATGCCGGCAATCGAGTTTATCGGTCTTTTCACAAAGCCATTCTCGCTGATGATCCGACTGTTTGCCAATATTTTGGCAGGCCACGCGATTATATTGATTCTGACCTGTATTGTCTTTGCAACGGCAAAGATGGGCGCAGCGGTCAATGGCGCAATGAGCGCGGTGTCGGTCATTCTGTCGATATTTATGAACTGCTTGGAGTTGCTTGTGGCATTCTTGCAGGCATTTGTATTTACGATGCTCTCGGCAGTATTTATCGGTGCGGCCCAGCACTCGGAGGAGCACGCCGAAGAGCACGCAACAGACCACTCTGTGGCACATTCGGCAGAGCACGCGACCGAGCACGAACCTAAACACGAAACAAAACAAATCGAAAAATAATACAAACAACTAAACAACAACACTATGGAAACATTAGGTATTTTGGGCGCAACATTCGCCGCAGCAATCGCAGTAGTAGGTGCCGCTTTCGGTATCTCGAAGATCGGTAAGGCTACGATGGAGGCCTCGGCTCGCCAGCCTGAAATTTCGGACAAGTTGCGTACGACGATGATTATCGCAGCTGCGCTGATCGAGGGTGTGGCTCTGTTCGCAGTCGCAGTCTGCTTTATGGCTCTCTAATCAATCGAAAAGGAGTCGGATATGGGACTTTTACAACCCGAACTCGGATTGATCTTCTGGACCTCTCTGGCATTCGGCGTGGTGCTGTTCCTGCTCTGTAAATTTGGCTTTCCGGTGATTCTGCGCTCGGTCGAGGAGCGTCGAAACTTTATCGACTCATCGATCGAGGCAGCTCACGAGGCCGAGGAGCGTCTGGAACGTGTTACGCTCGATAGCGCGGCTATTGTCGAAAAGGCCGAGGCGGAGCGTCAGCAAATTCTTCGCTCGGCGAGTGAGGAGCGCGACCGTATTGTCGGCGATGCGCGTACGAAGGCTTCGGAAGAGGCCCAGCGTATCGTTGCCGAGGCGCGTGCGCAGGCCAACGAGGAGCGTGAGCAGATTATTCGCGATGGTCGTCAGCAGGTGGTTGCTCTGGCAGTTACCATCAGCGAGCGACTGCTGCGTGGTGAACTGCAACAGAAGGAGTCGCAGATCGTGTTAGCCGACCGATTGCTCGATGAGATTAACAAAGCAAGTCAAGCAAAACCCCAAAACAACGAAGCCTGATGTACACGGGTACGATAGCCAAGCGATATGCCACAGCGCTCTACGAATTCTCGGTAGCGCGCGGTGAGGAGCGCACCGTCTATGACCAGGTGCGAAGGGTCGCCGTGTGCCTGGCCGAAGTTGAGCAGTTGCGCGAGGCTCTGTTCGCTCCGACGCTTGCCGATGAGCAGAAGGTTGCTCTCATCGGAAAGTGTTGCGAGGAAACGATGAGTGGCTCGATGGAGCGATTCGTGCATCTTGTTTTGGGGCATCGTCGCGAACGCTATCTCGAATTTATACTTCACTCGTTTGTAAAGATCTATAAGCAGCGACACTCGATTGTCGATGTCGAATTGGTTTCGGCCGCAGAGTTGGATGCCGCGACCGAAGAGCGTATCGCAGAGCTGGTTAAGGAGCAGACGCATTGCCGCGAGACCATTCTGCATACGAAGGTGGATAAGCAACTGATCGGAGGCTTTACATTGAGAGTCGATGATCATATGATCGATTCGTCGATCCGTTCGCAGCTCGATCGATTGCGTCGTGAGCTTGCGGGCAGCAATAAACGTATTCTATAACACACTATGGATAAAGAGAATATCAAGCCGGCAGAGGTTTCGCAGGCACTGCTGGCCGAATTACAGGGTATCGATCTCGGTGCGCAGTATGCCGAGGTGGGCACGGTGTTGCAGGTTAGCGACGGCGTGGTACGCATCTATGGCCTGGGCAATGCCGAGGCGGGCGAGCTGTTGGAGTTCGATAATGGCGAGCGTGCCGTTGTGATGAACCTCGAAGAGGATAATGTCGGAGCCGTATTGCTCGGCCCGACCGATCTGGTCGAGGAGGGCGCAACGGTAAAGCGTACGGGTCGAACAGCTTCGATTATGGTTAGCGAGGCGATGTTGGGTCGTGTGATCGACCCGCTGGGCGAACCTCTGGATGGTCGTGGCCCGATCGGTGGCGAGAAGATAGAGATGCCTTTGGAGCGTAAGGCTCCGGGTGTGATCTTCCGTCAGCCGGTGAATCAACCCCTGCAAACAGGTTTGAAGGCTATTGACGCGATGATTCCCATCGGTCGCGGTCAGCGCGAGCTGATTATTGGCGACCGTCAGACGGGTAAGACTGCCATCGCTGTCGATACGATTATAAATCAGCGTAAGAACTACGAGGCGGGCGAACCGATCTATTGCATCTATGTTGCTGTGGGTCAGAAGGCTTCGACCGTAGCTTCGTTGGTTGAGACTCTGCGCAAGAATGGCGCAATGGACTATTCGATCATCGTTGCGGCAACGGCGGCAGATACCGCTGCGCTGCAATATCTGGCACCCTTTGCAGGTGCGGCGATTGGTGAATATTTCCGCGATACGGGTCGCCACGCGCTGGTGGTCTATGACGACCTGTCGAAGCAGGCGGTGGCCTATCGTGAGGTGTCGCTTGTGTTGCGCCGTCCGTCGGGTCGTGAGGCCTATCCGGGTGATATCTTCTATCTGCACTCGCGTCTGTTGGAGCGTGCGGCGAAGATTATCAACCAGCAGGAGGTTGCCGAGCAGATGAATGACCTGCCCGAATCGTTGCGAGGCAAGGTGCGCGGTGGCGGTTCGCTTACGGCTCTGCCGATTATCGAGACGCAGGCAGGCGACGTGTCGGCATATATTCCGACCAATGTAATTTCGATTACCGATGGCCAGATCTTCCTCGATACCAACCTCTTCAACCAGGGTAACCGCCCTGCGGTCGATGTAGGTATCTCGGTGTCGCGTGTGGGTGGTAACGCGCAGATCAAGACAATGAAGAAGGTGGCCGGTACGCTCAAAATCGATCAGGCTCAATATCGTGAGTTGGAGGCCTTTTCGAAATTTTCGAGCGATATGGATGCTGTTACGGCAGCAACGCTCGATAAGGGTCGAAAGAATACCCGACTGCTTGTGCAGCCGCAATATGCACCGATGGCAGTCGAGCATCAGATCGCTGTGCTCTATTGTGGTACGCGAGGTTTGATGCGCGATATTTCGATTGATCAGGTGCCCGATTTTGAGCACGAGCTGTTGCGCGAGTTGGAATCGACCAATGTCTATGAGAAGTTGCGCGACGGCCAATTGGATGATGAGGTTGTAGCGCGTATTGAGAAGGCTGCGGCTGTTGTCGTAGCATCGTTAAAGTCGTAGTGTATGGCATCGCTTAAAGAGATAAAGGGACGCATAGCCTCGGTGCAGAGCACGTTGAAGATCACCTCGGCAATGAAGATGATCTCGTCGGCTAAACTGCATAAGGTGCAGGGTACGGCCGCCTCGTTTGCCGAGTACGAATCTCGTCTTTCGGCAATGGTGGCTACGTTGCGCTCTGTTGCAAAGGTATCGTCGCCCTTTACTCTGTCGCACACATCGAAGAAAAAGGCGATTATCGTCGCTTTGGCTTCGGATTCGTCGCTCTGTGGAGGATTTAACGCCTCGGCAATAAAGGCCTTGAATGAGACTGAAAAACGACTTGCCGCCGAAGACTACAAGGAGCAGACCGTAATCGCTATCGGCGAAAAGATGGTGGCAGCAGCGACAAAGGCGGGGTGCGATATGTGTCGAGAGTTCCCGACATCAATCGGCGACTATACATATGCCGACGTGGCTCGATTGGCTGATTGGCTGATGGAGGAGTATGCCGCCGAGCGTATCGATCGCGTGGAGGTGGTCTATCACCATTTCCATTCGATGGGCCGCCAGACCCCTGCGTCGGATCAGCTACTGCCGATGACGGATGATAGTTTGGTTGCGGCAGCGGAGAGCGATGTCGAGTATATCTTTGAACCGTCGGTCGAGGAGTTGTTGGCGAGCCTTGTCCCTTATGCCGTTAAGACTCGTCTGTATGAGATTTTGCTCGATAATACGACCTCGGAACACGCGGCTCGTACGGTTGCAATGCAGACCGCATCGGACAATGCCAACGACCTGCTCGATGAACTGCGACTGACCTATAACAAGCGTCGCCAGCAGGCTATTACCGACGAACTGGCCGATATCACCTCGCACGAGTAGCGAGGTGGGATGATTGAGCGATTTTGCGTTGTGTAACCTAATAATGAAAAAAAGCCTAACCGATTGAGGTTAGGCTTTTTTGTGTTCAACCGTTTCTCTTCTATTTGAGAAAAAGACTGAAAAAATTCCAGATTTCGGCGGCGGGATTCATATCCTTATCGGCCCACGAGTGCGTACCTCCGACAACCTCATAGAGCCAAACCTGATTGCCGTTGATGCCATCGACGTAGCGGTGCGCAATGACCTTGTTGTTGATCAGTGGCAACTCCTCGCAAATCTCGTGCGTGCAACGGTTTACCGCCGCCCAATAACTCACCGCGCGCGGCACGGCGATATATTCACCCCAACCATCTTTGTTGTCGGGATCGCCCTCCCATTTCGAAACTACGTCGTTTGTGCCGTGTATCTCCAACAACGGAATGGGGCGTTTGGCCGTCAGATCGCGGTACATCCACTCCATAGTAAGACCCGAAATCGGAGCTACGGCCGCAAAGACGTGCGAGGCTTTGTAGGCCAACAGATAGCTCATCTCGCCACCGTTCGAGTGGCCCGTAGCGAAGATGTTATGCTTCGAAAAGCCGTGCTGCTTTTGCAGATGACGCACCAACTTTATCGTAAAACCGACATCGTCGCGCTCCCATCCCTTCTCGGTATGGAACGAGTAACCGACAGCCCAACAAGGCATATCGCGGAAATCCTTCGGACCGCGCGGATAGCAGATGGCAAAGCCGTTCTTGTCGGCAATCGGATTAAATCCGAAACCCGTAGCCGGGACATTGTTTGCGCCGTATCCGTGGAAAAATATAACCAGCGGAGCCCCCTGCGGCAGATTCTTTGGGGTGTAAAGATAGTAAGAGTATTCGATACCTTTGTGCTTGATAGAGTGCTCTGTCAGAGTGCCATTCCCCTCCAATCCGTCAGCAGCAACCATACTCCCAAAACCGATACAAAACACCAAAAGAGCAACAAGTTTTTTCATATTTATCAAGGTTATAATTATTCCTCAATTATAGCAAGAGAACATATTCTTTCTGCGTAATTCTCCATACAAATATACGAAAAACTTTTATATCTTTGTATTGGAAAATTGATTTACCCAAACTTATGCGACGTATATTATTAACATTATTGGCATTGATTGGCGTAGGACTCTTGACAGCCGAAGCGCAGAATTTACGACAAGAAGCACTTGTTAAAACACGCGGTCGTCTGCAAGATGATGGCAGTGTTACTGCCGGCAAACGCGTAGCGGATGCAGAGGTGCAGATTAAAAATGGGGCAAAGGTTTTTAGTGATAGCATAGGAGAGCTAACATTTGGTGTTCCTGCAAGTAAAAGTTTCTATGTGCAACGTGTTGCGAAAGAGGGCTATACGCTTTCGGACTACGATATCATTTCGAGTGAACAGCAATACACATCGAAGGTACTCGATATTCTGCTTGAAGATGAGGAAGAGTTGCGTAGTTATCGTCGCAAAATTGAGAGTAAAGTACGTCGAAACTATCAACACCAAATCAACCTGCTAACCGCAAAGGTGGATAGCCTTGAAGCATCAGGCAGTGTGAGTCGTCAGGTGTTGGATAGTCTGTATGCCGAGATTGACAAATCGTGGAAATTGGCCGAGAAGGCGATCGAAGATATGACCGAGAGATATCTGAAAATAGACTTTGACCATGAGGAGGCTTTTGATCGAGAAATCAGTACATATATTCTTAACGGCCAGCTCGATAAAGCGGACTCAATGTTGCGTGCGAAGGGTGATTTAACAAAGCGCGCCAAGCGAAATAAGCAGGTGCGTCGTGTCAGCGAAAAAGAGATGTTGGATATCGCAAAGGATTATGATTATAGGGCTCAAATTTGCAGACAACGTATGCAACGCGACTCGGCTGCCTATTGGTTGGAACAAAAGGCACAACTTGACCCCAAAAATATTGATTGGCAGATGGAGGCGGGAGGCTATATCTACGCATACCTCTCGGACTACGATCGAGCATTATCTATATATGAACCTGCTCTTGAATTTGCTCGCAAACACTATGGTGAAATTCATGAGAAAACAGCCGACTTATATAATCAAATTGGCTTAATATATTGCCTCCAAAGCAAATATGATGCTGCATTAGATTGTCATAAAAGAGTTCTTAATATAAGCCAAAGACTTTTTGACGAAGAGCATTATCTTGCAGCCTATGCTTACCATAATATCGGCCAGGTATATTATGCTCAAAATAAACATAATGAGTGTTTATGGTATTCAGAGAAAGCGTTAAGTATAAGCAAGAGAGTTATTGGGGAGAAAAACATTACTGTAACAAATCACTATTCTCAAATAGGTTCTGTTTATTTCTATTTCGGAGATTATGAAAAGGGGTTACAATATTTCAATAAATCATTAGATATATTGAAAGAGATATTGGGCGAATATAGAGTTAATGATAAATTGGCAGCATGCTACGTGAATATTGGATATGTTCATACTATGCTGGGTGATTATGGCAATGGTTTGCAATATATTCAAAGGGCTTTAGATATATCTAAAATTCTATATGGCCCCGATCAACCTACGACATTGTTTGCCGTTTGCTACCTTTATTTGGGCCTATCATATACTATGCAGGGAGATTATGAAAAAGGATTGTTATATAGCCAAAAGGCTTTAGATATCTTTAAGAAGATATTTGGCGAAGAGCAACCTAATCAGCAAATTGCCATCGGCTATTATGTTTCCGGATTATCATATACTATGCAAGGAGATTTTGAAAAGGGATTGTTATATAGCCAAAAGGCTTTAGATATCTTTAAGAAGATATTTGGCGAAGAGCAACCTAATCAGCAAATTGCCGACTGCTATTATGTTTTCGGATTATCATATACTATGCAAGGAGATTTTGAAAAGGGATTGTTATATAGCCAAAAGTCTTTAGATATCTTTAAGAAGATATTTGGCGAAGAGCAACCTAATCTGCAAATTGCCATCGGCTATTATGGTTCCGGATTATCATATACTATGCAAGGAGATTATGAAAAAGGATTGCTGTATACCCAAAAGGCTTTAGATATCTTTAAGAAGATATTTGGCGAAGAGCAACCTAATCAGCACATTGCCGGCTGCTATTATGTTTTCGGATTATCATATACTATGCAGGAAGATTTTGAAAAGGGATTGTTATATACCCAAAAGGCTTTAGATATCTTTAAGAAGATATTTGGCGAAGAGCAACCTAATCAGCACATTGCCGGCTGCTATTATATAATGCTACAAATCTATAATTTAATGGGCATAAAATATGTTGATCAAGAAGATTACAGTAATGCTTTGAATGTATTTTTGAAAGAATTAGAGATAGGACGCAAAATATATGACGAGAATCATGCCGATATGGCCGAAATATACGGGAATATTGGAATCGCTTATGGAGGACTTGAAGATTACAACAACGCCTTGGAGTATTTTATAAAAGCCAAAGATATTTTTGAATCAAATGAAGAGTATGCAGATGTAGCTCGAGTATATGTTAACATTGGGATGACTTATGGCAGATCAGGCGACGAGGCAAGTGGCATAGAGTCTCTGATTAAGGCGAAGAGTATCTATGAGAAATATTTCGGTTCTGATAATTCGTTTATTGAGAAGGTAAATGAAATAATACAAACTGTCAATCCTCAAGCTAAACAATAAGCCTTATGCAGGAACAGAAATTTGACTATTTCGCATTTATAAGCTACAACAAGAATGATGTTCGTTGGGGTAAGCAATTACAACGTAGGTTGGAGCGATATAAGATGTCAACCAAACTCTCTCGCCAAACGGGTTTGGAGCGAAAGCCTATAAAGCGTGTATTTTTTGCGCCGACAGAGATACAACTGAACGAACTCACTGAAGAGCTCAAAAGCCGTCTGCGAGCTTCACGTAATTTGATAGTTATTTGTTCGCCAAATTCGGCAAAATCCGAATGGGTTGGCAAAGAGATTGAGTATTTCTATTCGTTGGGGCGCAAGAATAATATCTTCTTCTTTATTATTGATGGGGTGCCCAATAGCAACGACCCTGAAACGGAATGCTATAACCCGAAGATCAAAGAGTTGAGGCTAGCAGGCAGACTCGGAGCGAATATTAACGAACAAAATTTTCGCTGGGCATATCTTAATCGTGAGCGTGCTTATATCCAGCTGATTACATCGCTACTTGGGGTCGAATTCGATCAGGTATGGCAGCGACATAAACGCCAATTGATCGAGCGAAGCATCACCATAGGAGCACTTTTTGTAGCGGTATGCATTGCGATATTTATGGCGTGGAATGCGCGCCGACCGATAGATATTGCTATCGGATTAGAAGATCTGACAGCCAAGAATGAGAATATTCCGCAACTTTCAGATGCCGAGGTTGTGCTTTACCTAGAAGGTGATACTCGCCGTGCGCGCATATCTTCTATTGATGATCAGGCTATATTTAGCAATGTTCCGAGGAACCTTCTCGGCAGCAATGTCAAGGTCGGTTTTATCGATTTTCCTGACTCTCCAGAGGCAATGAATTACTTTCCTACGGAGCAAGAGATGGAGTTGGCTGAACAAATGCGCTTGGGCGTTTGCCGCGATACGGTAAAGTATGGAGTTATCCGAGCGTGCCTTATTTCGCCTAACGGACGTGTGGTGCCAAACTATTCGCTGACAATTGCTGGTTGTAGTGCAACATCCGATGCAAATGGCAATATTGTGATCCATATCCCCTTCCGACAGCAACACCAAAGCTATGTTGTGATGAATGACACTCTATCTGATGTTGGACTTGTTTCAAAATTCGCGATCGTTGTACAGTAGATATCAGCCGAAAAACTGGGCGATATTGAAAAAACAGAGCGAGCGGGTACGCAGTGTCGGGAATTTGTCATATATTTGTCATTGAGATCGGTTTTGTTTGAAAATTCCGTTACCAGAAGACCTTTTTACGCTACTTAACCCATTCTGAAATGTTTGCAAGAATCTTAACGCCCATACTTTGGGGGAATATATTTAACAACTTCATTACATCTTGGAACAATTGGACTGACTCCTACTTAAACTCTCAAACGCTATCGTTGGGAGGTTGGTTTGTCGTGCTCTTTGTGCTTTTATTTCTCGGCGGACTCTATCTCGCTATTAAAGGTAGATTCAAGAAGTTTCTCGACTGGATCAATCGCCACCTTTCGATATTGGCACTCATACTTTGGTTTATCGGTGTGATTGTCTATATGGTCGGCTTCTATAAAGAGTCGCTGACAGGTCTTGGCGTTGTGCCGCGTGCGATTGTATCGTCTTTCAAGATGTTTGTCGTATCGAACGATTTGGCGAGAGTTGATAAGCTGATGCAGGAGGATGCAATCTATATGGCACTCTTCTCGCTGATACACTTCATCGCCGCACTTATCGCTTTCCTATTCATTTTCAAATTAATAGGCTTCAAGATCAAGTCCTCATTTAATATTATACTCCATAAATGGCGACATCAGCAGGATCGCTCCGTACATCTGTTTTGGGGAGTAGATGAGGCTTCGTGCTTGTTAGCCGAGGACATTAACAAAAAACATTCGGACCATACGATTATCTTTATCGATGTCGATCAAGATAACGACGATAATACCCAAAAGAAGGCCTCATTAAGCTATATCACCAATGCAATCACTATCAAAAATAGCGACATCGCGCGACTTGACAAGATCAATGCTCTTATTGACCACTGCTACAATGGCCCTGCGGGATTGAGTAAGGATGAGAGCAAAGACGTTTTCAGCTCGCTACATTTGAAGAATATTGGAGATATTGTTAAAAAGAGCAACGAAGTACGCTTCTACTTCTTGTCGGATGACGAGCGACAGAATATCTCCGGAGCCTTGAATATGCAATTCGACGAACAGATTCGTTCAGCAGGCGGAAAAAGGCCCGAAATATTTGTTCACGCGCGCAGAAGTGCCAATAACGAGATCTTTGACCACTATTCGCAGTACGAGGGCGAGGAGCAGAGGATGAAGATCAAGATTGTGGATTCTGCCTATCTGTCTGTCGCTGAACTCAAACAGAACGATAGCGTTCTGCCGATTAATTGTGTCGAATTTGACAAGCAGACGGGATTGGTCTCATCGCCATCTTTCAATGCATTGATTGTCGGCTTCGGCGAAACCGGTCAGGAGGCGTTCAAATTCCTGTATGAGTTTTCGGCACTTATGGGCAACGATATGCGCAAAATTCCGTTCAAGTGCTACGCCGTAGATGAGAAGATGGATCGCATCGCAGGACTTATCCGCAAGCGAATGACCGCAATAACCAAGCACGAACTCTCGCTCATCAAGACTTCGGTCGATTCTGAACAGTTCTGGGATAAAACCGCCGAGATTATCGATGAGTTGAGCTATGCCGTTATAACGCTCAACGATGACAGCATTGGTCTTTCGTTGGGTGTAAATCTCTTTAAGTATGCGCTTCAACATCGCAGCGATAAAACCCGCAAACTCAAAATCCTAGTAAGATGCTACGAAAAGAGTAATGAACGTAGAATTAAAGAGGTGGCAGAAAATCTCAATAGATCGGCCGAGGGACTCAATGTAGAGTTGGTTCCGTTCGGAATGAGCAAGGATATATACAGCTACGAAAATATCACCTTGGACACTATTCTGAAAAAGGCAAAAGAGTTCAACCGCGTTTATGAGAATTCAGAAAAATCTGCCGAGGAGCAGTGGAAGATAAACTTTGGAGAGGAAAATATAGACGAGCTAATTAAGGAAAAGGGTATATCGCGCTATCACGCTATCTATGATATCAATCGCCGCATCGAGCAGAATATCTCAAATGTGCAGCATTGTCGCACGAAACTGATTTTGATGGGGATTCTCGAAGATGGGGAACTGAATAGGGCGCGTTTGCAGCACTTTTACGAGCGCGTGAAGGGACACTCCAAAAAAAAGACGATCAAATACGACAAATGCAATAAAGAGGAGGAGCGACTTCTGCAAAATTTGGCTGTCGTGGAACACGAGCGCTGGGTGGCATCTCACAAACTTTTGGGATATACCTACAATCCCAAGAACGACTTTGTCAAAAAATATCGCGACTGCATGTGTCCATGGTCTGAATTGAAAGATGAAAAGACGAAATCCTACGACTGTAAAGTTGTGGATACAACTATCGAATGGGCTCATAAGGAGAATATGGAAGATGCCGGCAAGCAATAGCATTGTCATTAAAAATGAGATTCGCCCTCGTTGGATGTTGTTCAGCGGGGGCGATCGTATAAAATCCGATGGGTATATATACTTAATTTTGGGGGTCGGAGCGGTGTTTTGGAGTGCGTTATGGGCTGTGGTTTGGGTATTTATTGTTATATTTGTAAAATGTTTTTGACTAAAAGTTGAAAATGTGGGCTGTTAGAGTGGTCAAAAAGGGCACAAACAGCCAAACAAAACACTTAAACCCATTAAACCCTTGCGGCTGCGGTCGCGTCCTATTTATTATGAAAGAACAATTAGAGGCATTGAACACCGTCATCCTGAACTTCGGTGAAGGAGGTATGATGATCGTAAATATCATACTCGCATTTGTAATGTTCGGTGTGGCTCTCGGCATCAAAACCGAAACATTCAAAAAGGTATTTACCAGCCCCAAATCGGTAATCGTAGGTGTATTGTTACAGTGGGTGGCACTGCCCGCCGTTACATTCGCCATCGCTCTGGCTTTGAGTCCGCTGATTACGCCGATGGTGGCATTGGGTATGATTCTGGTGGCATCGTGCCCCGGTGGCAATATCTCGAACTTCATCTCGTCGCTCTCGAAGGGTAATATCGAGTTGTCGGTGTCGATGACCGCCATTACAACTGCCGCTGCTCCCGTTGTAACCCCGATCAACTTCTACGTTTGGGGTACGCTTTATAGCAACATTATCGCCGTACATAGCGATATTCCACGTCTGGTAATCCCATTTATGCCGATGTTGGAGCAGATCCTGCTGTTGCTCGGTGTGCCAATCGTGCTGGGATTGATCTTTGCGCACTACTTCCCAAATGCCACAAAGAAGATCACAAAGCCCGCGCAGGTGATTTCGATCCTGCTCTTCCTCGGTATGGTGATCGTATCGTTCTCGCAAAATTTCCAGATTTTCCTCGATAATATCTTCTATGTCTTCTTTATCGTGCTGTTGCACAATGCTGCGGCATTGGGTACGGGCTATTTCGGCGGTAAGTTGGCAAAGGTTCCGCAGGCAGATCGTCGTTCGTTGACTGTCGAGGTCGGTATTCAGAATTCAGGTCTTGGTTTGATATTGCTCTTCAACACGGCAATCTTCCCGCCCGAAATCTGGCACGGCCACTACGGAGGTATGCTGTTCATTACGGCTTGGTGGGGCATCTGGCACATCATATCGGGATTGACGGTGGCATATATGTTCCGCCGCACACCTATTGAGGAGTAAAACAAGAGAGAAAGTGAGAATAATGAAGAAGGAGAAAAAGATTCAAGACTACGATTGGCTGTATAACCTATTGCGCTATTATGTCGATTTCGTACTGAAACTCTCATATCGCAATGTGCGATATGACGGATTGGAGCGTGTGCCGCAGAATGGCGCAGTGATCTATGCCCCGAACCATACCAACGCGCTGATGGATGCGTTGGTAATCTTGGCGATGGACCGTAAGCCGAAGGTCTTTGTGGCACGTGCCGACATCTTCAAGAATCCGACGTTGGCAAAGATCTTCAACTTCTTGAAAATTATGCCGATTATGCGTATGCGCGACGGCATCGACGAGGTTAAGAAGAACAACGAAACTATCTTGAAGGCGGTCGATGTACTGCGCGATCGCGTTCCCTTCTGCATCTTCCCTGAGGGTACTCATCAGGCGAAATATTCGTCGCTGCCGCTGTCGAAAGGCATCTTCCGCATTGCATTCCAAGCGCAGGAGATGATGCCCGATACGCCGCTCTATATCGTTCCCGTCGGTATTCGCTATGGTAGCTTCTTCCGCTTCCGTTCGACAGTGCGAGTGCAGATTGGTGAGCCGATCAATATTGGCGAGTTTGTCGAGGAGCACTCGTTCTATGAGCAACAGATTCAGATCAATCTGCTGCGCGATATGCTTACCGAGCGAATGAAGTCGTCGATATTCTATATCCCCGATGATGAGGACTATGCGGCTACATACGAAATTTGCGCAGCGGCAGTTAAGAAGCAGGCACGTCTGGTGAAGAACCTTTCGGAGAATGCCAATCTTCATCCGCTCGATGTCCATTTCAAGGCCAATAATCGCACCGTATGGAGGATTTCAAATATGAAAGAGAGCGAGCCGGAACGCGCTGCCGAACTTTTGAAACTCGGTCGTGAGGCGGCTGAAATTCGCCGTTCGAAGCACATCTCGCTTGGCTCGGTGTCGATCAAGTACCCCTTCTGGTCGCGTCTGTTGAAGTTGATCTTCTTTATTGCGATTCTGCCCTATTGTTTTGTAGCGTCGATATTCACATTGCCCGTAAAGGCTGTGTTGGGTTTGATTTTCAAGAAGATGAAGGATTACGCCTTCCGCAACTCGGTGCGCTATCTGGTTAATCTGGTGTTGTGGCCCGTGCTGATGATCATCTATTCGATCATTGCCTATATCGTTATGCCCTGGCAGTGGGCTCTGCCTTTTACGCTGTTGTTATTGCCTGCGCCGATTGTGGCACACGAGACGTGGCGTCTGGCCCGACTGCTTATCTCCGATATCCGTTTCTTGATGAATGGAGAGCTGCGTGGCAAATACAAGAAGATTCGAGAAATTATATTTAACAAAAAATAAAGACTTGCAGACTATGAAAAAGCTTGCGATCCTACTCGTTGCAGCACTTTTTGCAACAAATATTCAGGCACAGAGCGTCGAAAATGGCGACAGCCCTGCACCCGCGAAGAAAGAGATTATCAAAACCGGTTATAACTTTGGCCCGCTGCCTGCCGTAGCGTTCGATGCCGATAAGGGCTTCCAGCTCGGCGCACTGCTCAATATCTACGACTTTGGCGATGGCTCGACCTACCCCAATACTCGCCAGCAGTGGTATTTCGAGGCATCGTTCTTTACAAAGGGCTCGCAGTTGTACGTTGTGTCGTATGACAACCGTTTCTGGATTCCGGGCGTGCGTTTCTCGACCGCGCTGACCATCACCAACGATAAGGCGATGGATTTCTATGGTTTCAACGGCTATCAGTCGTACTACGATTACCAAAAGGTGCTTGATGGCAAGAAGAAAGATAATATGTACATCTACACCCCGAAGTACCGCACCAACCGCTTGGCAGCTCTGTTCAAGGCCGATTTCGTTGGTAAGATCGGCAATACTCCGCTGTCGTGGGAGGCCGGTTACCATTTGAGCTACTTCAAGCAGGGTGCTATCAACCGCGAGAAGATCAATAAGAATAAAGACGAGAACAAGATGTTCCCCGACTCGGAGCCTACGCTCTTCGAGCAGTACCGCGAGTGGGGTATCATCAAGGACGAGGAGGCTGACGGTGGCCTGAATAGCACCGTTCGCGTAGGTCTGTTGTTCGATACCCGCGATAAGGAGGGTGCTCCCTCGCGCGGTATCTGGGCAGAGGCTCACGTGATGATGGCTCCCAAATGGTTGGGTACGACCAATCCCTACTACAAATATTCGGCAACCTTCCGCCACTATATCCCCATTCTCAACCGCGACAGATTGACCTTCGCTTATCGTTTGAACTACGAGGGTACATTTGGCCGCAAGGCTCCCTACTACGTGCTGCCTTATATGACAACCGTTGGTCCGACCTATGACCGCGATGGTATGGGTGGTTTCCGTACGGTGCGCGGTATTATGCGTAACCGCGTGCAGGGCCTTGATATGGCATCGTATAATGCCGAGTTGCGTTGGCGCTTCGTGTCATTCACCCTCTGGAAGCAGAATATCTCATTCGGTCTGAATGCATTCAGCGATGGTACAATGGTAACCAAGGGCTACGATATGTCGTTCGGTCGCACGTTGGAGGATTTCGCAACTCCTAACGAGTACGAAAAGGCACAGGCTGACTATAAGGCATATATGGCACAGGGTACCGAAAAGGATCGCCCGCATATTACGGTCGGTGGCGGTTTCCGCTTCATTATGAACCAGAACTTTATCGTCTGCTTGGAGTACGGTAAGCCCGTCGGCAAGCTCGCAAAGCAGGACGGCAATGGCGCGTTCTACATCAATACGGGCTATCTGTTCTAATTCGTAATTAGCGATTCTCAATTCATCATTCATAAAAAGCCGCGCCCTTTCGGAGCGCGGCTTTTTTGTATCTATTTGAGAGTCCTACAATAGTTCCAACAGTTTGGCAATAAGGACTCCGAAGTGGTTACCGAGAGCGTAGCCGACAATACCTGCCGCCAGACCCGTTACCAACGAATTTTTGTTACGCAGGGCGGCCGAGGTCATCGGCACAAACGGGGGCGAGTTGATGAACGATACCGACGAAACCATCATCGAATCGGCATCGACGCGCAGCAGACGGCAAATGATTGCGTGAATCGTCAGTGAGCCAAAGACTGCCACCGTCAAGAAGATCAACAGATTGATGCCGCCCTCAACTTGCAAATTCGAGAAATCGGCCATTGATGCAATCGCAATACTGAAAATATAGATCAAATACATTCCGACATCGTAGCTTACATCCAACGCTCGCACCTTGGGGAAGAACGATGCCACAACGCCCAACGTGGTAATCAGCAGGATAAAGACAACCATAAATAGTCCATCCGGCAACAAGACAGCCACACCTGCCGAAACGCCAACAATCGCAATCGTGAGCAACAATGTCTTGCCCAATTGGCGCATTCCCTCGCGGGTACGCAACTTGCGATAAGGATTCTCGTTTGCCTGCGCAATCTGGCGTTCGAGCTCCTCTTGATCGCTCTGCGAGATCTCCTTTTTGCCCTCGCCATACAGACGACGGAACATCGGAATACCTGCGCTCAACAGAAAGACCAGATAGAGGAACGAGATGACAATATCGTACGAACTCATCAGGATATAGTTCTCGCTATCGATACGGAAAATGGCCTGCAACGCCGCTGCATTGACCATACCGCCGGTGTACATACCCGACATAATACCACCAATCTGTGCGCCCTGCTCGACATAGCGACCAAAGAAGAGATAGCCAATCACAATTGCCAAACCAGCCGCGAAGAATCCGCTTGCACAGAGTTTAACTTGCAGACGAAGCTCCTTGCGCGAGAAGGTGCAACCGAACAGCATCATCGGGATTGCCAACGGAACGGCAATATTGGGCAGCAAATCCTGCAACGTAGCCATCTCGGCAGGGTGATACGGAAGGTTTCCGATCAGCATACCGATAGCGTAAAGGACCATTATCGGACCGAGTTTTCCGAGCCAGCTATATTTGCGGCAGAGCCAGATGACGACCGCCGGAACCAAGCAATAAATTGCCAGATATACGATGAAATTAACGATTGACATAATCTAAATTTTACGTTTTCCAGCCATAAAGATACGAATATAATGGCAAAAACAGACATTTCCTGCCAAAATAATCGCACTCGGCTCTCGATTAAGACTCTGCCGCGTAGGATTTCATCACCCGTCGCCAACGCAGATAACCCGCTACGGCCATTGCCGAATAGAGGGCGTAGAGCCCTGCCGTAATCGGAATGCCTTTATAGATATATAGTCCAACCGTTACCACATCGACCGCCAACCAGACGAGCCACTGCTCGATATATTTGCGCGAAAGTAGCCAATAAGCCACGATGCACAAGGCTGTGGTCAGCGAGTCCCAAAATGGCACGTTGCTATTGGTACATTCGGTCAAAAAGAGGTAGATCGCCCCGTGCAGAAGCAGATACACACCGACCGCTGCCACCCATACGGCACGCGGCGTGGAGGTGATCCGCAGCTCGCTCTTTCGATCATCTCGTCGCACGCCGCGGCTCCACACTATCAGACCGTAAATGCCTGCGGCTATGTAGTATAGCTGCATTGCAAAGTCGGCATAGAGACCCGAACGAAAATAGAGCGTGCCGTGAACTATGGGCATCACCAGCCCCACGACCCAGAGCCAGATATTGGCCTTATATTCCAACCAGAGGTAGAGCAGTCCAAGCACTACACCCACAATTTGAAGAGCGAGTTTCCAATCCATCGTGCGTTAAAATTTAATGGTTACATTTGCCAACAGATGCAGCGGAGCCTGCGGGAAGTAGTAGGCCTCATCGTATCGCTCGCCATCCCACATATAGGAGTAACCATAGCCATTGCTGCAATACTCGGCGTTGAAGAGGTTGTAGATCGTTACGCCAAATCGCACACTCTTCGCCGTGCGCGTACGGAGTGTATATGCCAGGTCGAGGTTCGCAACGCAGTAGCTATCGAGCGAGAGAGCCTCGATTTCGTTGTTGGTAAAATATTGCTTACCAACATATTGCGCACGAAGAACAGCCTCAAAACCCTTTACGTGCAGATCGGCATAGAGCGAACCCATAACGTCGGGCGAATAGGCGATGGTCATCGTTCCGAGATTCTGCCCATAGGTCGGGCTATCGGCCAGCAGATCGACATAATTGAGAATCTTATTGCGGCTCAACGTGGCATTTCCGCCCAATGTCAGATAGCGAGCAACGCTCCACGCTGCCGAAAGCTCCACTCCGCAACGATAGCTGTCGGGCACATTAACATTCAGCGCATCGGAGCTGTCATTGACCAATCCGGTCGGAATAAGTTGGTCCTTATAGCGCATATAGTAGAGATTCACACCCAACTGCAAACGCGGTGCAGAGTACTGATAACCAAGTTCATAATCATACAATCGCTCCGATGTGGGCTGCGTCTGATCGGCCGCAAAACGGTAGCGGTCGGTGAAATCCGAACGGGTAGGCTCGTTATGCGCAATAGCCGCCGAAGCGTAGAGTTTATGGCGAAGTGCAAAGGCATAGCTCAAACCAATACGCGGATTGAGGAAGTGATATCTCTCATCCACATTGATCGGCTGCATCTGCATCGTGTTCCAATCGAAATTGTCATTCACACCCCACGCCTTATAGCTTACAAATCGATATTGCAGATCGGCATATATATTCAACCCCTTGGCTGCGCGCCACAGACCTTTGACAAAGATATTTGCATCCTGCTTATCGACATCATTGTCGTACCATCGACCGCCAATCGCACTGCTCTCAAATCCATCGACCCACATCAACTCGCCCCAATGCGGACAAGTGTAGTAGCTCCACGCACCACCCATCAGCAGTTGCAGACGCTCGGTGTTGTAGGCCGCCGTCAGATTTACGCCCGTAGTGTGGTTACGCATAAGCTTTACACGCACCATATCGGCCTCAACGTCTGAATCCTTGATGCCGAGGTTGCCATATTCGAGCAGCGTACGCTCGGCCTTATATTGGTTATAGTAGCCGTAGCCATAGGTGTAAAAGCCCATTGCCGAGAGCGACCAGCGATCCGTAAAGCGGTGGTTAAGGATCAGCTGATTGTTGATTTGCAGATAGTTATCCGTATGATCGTCATAATAATCGACGTGCGTGCCATCGGCCAGAATATACGGACCACTCGACGTCTCGTACTGTCCCTCGGTATGGTAGCGGCGACCATAAAGCTCCATCTCCTCCTTCGTCGCACCCGTATAGGTCAGGTAGGTCTTCGCTTTGCCACCAAACGAGAGCAACTTCACACTCGTACGCGACCCATACTTCGCCGCCTGAAACATATAGGATTTAAGATCGGTCATACCGCGATCGACGTAACCGTCAGAGCCGATATGCGTCGCGCGAGCATCAATGGTCCAGCCTCCACGCATCAACCCCGAACTAATAGCAATCGCCTGTTTATTAGTATTATACGAACCATACGAAAATGACGCTTCACCCCCAAATTCGGCCATCGCAGGGGCCGTTGTCATACTCACTGCGCCGCCAAAAGCACCCGTTCCGTTTGTCGAGGTACCTGCACCGCGCTGCACCTGCACATCACCAACGGCCGAGATCAGGTCGGGCGTATCGTACCAATAGGTCGAGTGTGAGTCGGGATTGTTGAGCATCATTCCGTTCACGGTAACATTGATACGCTTTGCATCCGTACCTCGCAGACGTATCGAGGTCGCACCGATACCAATGCCCGTCTCGTTGGTCGCAATCATCGAGGGCGTGAGAGCAAGCAGCGAGGGTATATCCAAGCCGTAGTTGTTTCGCTCGATCTGCTCGTGAGAGATGTCGGTGTAGGCTACGGGCGTTGATTCGGCCGCCCTTGTTGCCACCACATTGATCTGCTGCAAGTCGGCTTGCAATGCGACCGAGTCCTGCGGAAGGTCATTAGCAGATTTGCTTTGATTGAGAGAGTGGCTCTGTGCCACAGCTACGCCCAGCGATAATATCGCCACGGCGAGAGTCAAAAAATTCCTTTTCATCGCTTTTAAGTTAAAAAGTTAAAAACACAGAAAAGGGGTATGTCTGTCGATTACGCTACTCCCGGTCTCGGCATTATCCGTATCCGGTACAATGGGTATAATCTCAGCCTGATAGTAAGGCACCCCTTATGAATGTCAGGGCAAAGTTACAAAAAAAATTGCAATTCATACATTTGTCAGCCTGCTAATTGCTTTTTTGTTAGTTTAACGTAATCGCGGGCTGCTGAATTTTGATTATTCTGAAAATGTTTCTATCTTTACAATGCGAAATGTGTTTGAATGATGAAGCGGGCAATTTTGGCGGTATATAATTTCTATGTTGAGGGTTTCAAGAGTATGACTTGGGGTAGGCAACTTTGGTGGGTTATTCTGCTCAAAGTCGTGTTGCTGTTTCTGGTGTTGAGAGCCTTTTTCTTTAAGCCTGTACTTGCCGGTAAGAGCGAGGAGCAGAAGATCGAACACGTTAGTAATGAATTGATTAAACGATAAAATAGTAATAATAACCAACTTAAATCTAACAACGCTATGGTAGAATCCGCATTGGTCAATTGGTCGAGATTGCAATTTGCAATGACTGCCGGTTATCATTGGCTCTTTGTTCCGCTGACGCTGGGACTCGCTGTGATAATGGCAATTATGGAGACCATCTATGTCGCTACGGGCGATGAGTTTTGGAAGAAGACCTCCAAATTTTGGATGAAGATCTTCGGTATTAACTTCGCGGTCGGTATCGCTACGGGTATCATCTTGGAGTTTGAGTTTGGTACCAATTTCAGTAATTATTCGTGGTTTGTGGGTGATATATTTGGCGCTCCGCTTGCCATTGAGGGTATCTTGGCCTTCTTTATGGAGGCGACATTTTTTGCTGTGATGTTCTTCGGCTGGGAGAAGGTGAGCAAGCGTACTCACCTTGCGGCAACGTGGATGACGGGTATCGGCGCAGCGATCTCGGCGATATGGATTCTCGTTGCCAATAGCTGGATGCAACATCCTGTGGGTATGGAGTTTAATCCTGATACGGTGCGCCACGAGATGATTGATTTCTGGGCATTGGTACTCAATCCCGTAGCAATCTCGAAATTCTTCCATTCTGTATTTAGCGGTTGGATGACGGGTGCGATATTCGCTATCGGAGTGAGTTGCTGGTATCTGCTCAAAAAACGCGAGGAGCGATTCGCATTGGCAAGCATTCGTGTATCGGCTATTGTGGGTATTCTCGGTACGTTCGCCGTTATGTTTAGCGGCGATAGCTCGGCGGTACACGTTGCTGAATATCAGCCGATGAAACTTGCTGCGGCCGAGGGCTTGGAGAATGGCGGTGAGCGTGCGCCCTTCTCTATTGTGCCGGGCGTAGAGGTGCCGGGCGTACTTTCGGTGCTCGCGACGCACGATATCAATGGTTATGTCCCTGGTATAAACAATCTGCTTGATGGTTACACCACTCCGAGTGGGGAGGTAATGCCTTCGGCCGAGGAGAAGATCGAGCGCGGTAAGCGCGCTATCGAGGCCTTTGGCGAGTATCGAGCATTGAGCGACAGCGATCCTGCGGCGGCAGCCGAGGCTCGCGCAGTGTTGGATGATAATATCGATTACTTCGGATATGGATATATCGACTCGCGCGAGGAGCTTGTTCCTCCCGTAGGTTTGGTGTATTGGGCATTCCGCGTTATGGTCGGACTTGGCGGTGCGTTGTTACTGCTTATGGGCGTTGTGCTGTGGGCAAACTACAAGAAACGCCTTGCGTCGATGACTTGGTTGCAGTGGGTGGCTTTGTTGTCGATTCCGTTGGTATATGTAGCTGGTCAGGCTGGCTGGATAGTGGCCGAAGTGGGTCGTCAGCCCTGGGTTATCGAGGGATTGTTGCCCGTTAAGGCGGCAGTGTCGAGTGTAAGTGTTGCGGCTGTGCAGACCACATTCTTCATCTTTGTCGCTATCTTTACTCTCTTCCTGGCTATCGAGTTGCGTATTTTGATGAAGGCTATTAAGAAGGGTCCCGAGATTGATAATAACTAAAAACAATTCGTTATGATTGACTATATATTTTTACAGCAATATTGGTGGTTCCTGATTGCTCTGCTGGGCGGCCTGTTGGTCTTTCTGCTCTTTGTGCAGGGGGGCAATGCGCTGATCTTCTTTGCTGGTAAGGATGAGACGGAGCGCGAACTGATCATCAACTCAACAGGTCGTAAATGGGAACTGACATTCACTACGTTGGTAACCTTTGGCGGAGCATTCTTCGCATCGTTCCCGCTCTTTTACAGCACCAGTTTCGGCGGCGCATATTGGGTGTGGATATTGATTCTGATTACATTCGTTTTTCAGGCAGTTTCGTATGAATTCCAGGGCAAGGCGGGCAATCTGCTCGGTAAGAATGCCTTCCGCACGTTCCTGACGCTTAATGGATGTCTTGCTCCGCTGCTGATCGGAACGGCCGTGGGCACCTTCTTTACGGGTTCGCAGTTTATGGTCAATAAGAACGCTGTGAGCAATATCGCCGCACCAACAATCAGTAGCTGGGCAAATGGTTGGCACGGACTTGAAGCTGTGGCCGAACCATTTAATGTCGGATTTGGATTGATGGTGTTGTGCTTGGCTATAAGTCTGGGCGCGCTCTATATGATCAACAATATCAATAACGACAAACTCGCGACACAACTACGCCGCAGCCTCTTGATCAGCTTCGTGTGCTTCGTGCTGTTGCTGTTGTTTGTCCTTGTTAAACTGCTTACGATGGATGGCTTCGCGGTTGATGCAGAGGGCGTAGTCTTTATGGAGAAGTACAAGTATCTGCATAATTTCTTGCAGATGCCTGCGGTGCTGGCAATGTTCCTTGTTGGAGCAGTATTGTTGGTTGCCGGTGTTGTACTGACGCTTGTGAAGCCGAACTTCAAGCGCGGTATCTGGCTGGCAGCACCCGGCACGGTGCTGGCTGTTATGGCTCTCTTTATGATTGCCGGCTATAACAATACAGCCTATTACCCATCGACCTATGACCTGCAAGCATCGCTTACGCTGGCCAATAGCTGTTCGAGCGAATTCACCCTTCGTACAATGGCAGTTGTATCGCTTATAATCCCATTCGTGGTGGCCTACATCGCCTACTTCTGGCACAAGATGGACAAAAAATCCCTCACCACCGAAGAATTGAACAGTTCGGATAAGTACTAACCGAGATAAATACTCATTGAAAAGAGACGTATTTTCAATCTAAAATTACCTTAAAATCTGAATATTTGAACTTTTTATATTATATTTACACTTTAATATACATATATTAAAAGAGTATAGACTCGAATAGTAATTACTAAACTGAAATAGATATTATGAAATATGCATTGGTTACAGGCGGTTCTCGTGGATTGGGTCGAGCTGTATGTTATAGATTTGCCCAGATGGGAATTCCTGTAATTATCAACTATCAGTCGAATCGTGAAGCGGCAGAAGAGGTGTGTGTGGATATTTGTAATAATGGAGGCAGAGCTTCTATTTTGCAATTCAATGTAGGTGATGAGGCGGAGGTTAATGCGGCCCTCGACGCATGGGAGAGTGAGCACCCGGATGATTATATTGCATATCTTGTGAATAATGCAGGTATTCGTCGCGACAACCTGATGTTTATGATGCCAACCGAAGATTGGCATGCTGTGATCAATACGTCATTAAACGGATTCTACTACGTAACAAAGCATCTTCTGCCCAAGATGATGATGCGTAAGCGTGGTGGCCGAATTGTTAATATGACATCATTGTCGGGTTTGAAAGGTATGGCCGGCCAGACCAATTATAGTGCAGCCAAAGCGGCCTTAATAGGAGCGACAAAGGCTCTGGCACAAGAAGCTGCGGCTCGTAGCGTTACTGTCAATGCTGTGGCTCCGGGTTTTATCGAGACTGATATGACCAAGGACCTACCGCAGGATGAACTCAAAAATCTTGTGCCGATGAAGCGATTCGGTAAAGCCGAAGAGGTGGCTGCATTAGTTGGTTTCTTGTGTTCGGACGAAGCAAGTTATATCACCGGTGAGGTAATTAGCATTAATGGAGGTTTGTATTAAAAAGAGAAGTCGTAGAGGATGAAGCGTGTAGTAATTACGGGTATGGGTATTTGGTCCTGCCTTGGAACTAATATAGAAGAGGTCAAAGAGTCGCTGTATAATGGCAAGTCGGGCATTGGCTTGGAGTCGGAGCGATTGGAGTATGGCTATCAGTCGGCATTGACGGGTATAGTGAAAAAACCTGCACTCAAAGGCTTGATCGATCGTCATCTGCGTCGCGGTATGTCGGAAGAGGCCGAGTATGCTTTTATGGCCAGTAAGCAGGCTTTTGAGATGGCTGCTATCGATGACGAATACCTGACAAACAACGAGGTAGGTTGCATCTTTGGCAATGACTCGTCGGCAAAGCCGGTGATCGAGGCGGCACATATTATGGATGAGAAGCACGATACGGAGCTGCTTGGACAGTCGTTTATATTCCAGGCGATGAACTCGACTGTAACAATGAATATCAGCACTATCTTCAAACTCAAGGGTGTAAACTTTACCGTAAGTGCTGCCTGCGCAAGTGGTAGCCATTCAATCGGATTGGCGTATTTGCTTATCAAGAATGGCTTGCAGGATGTCGTGCTTTGTGGCGGTGCGCAGGAAACTAATTTTTACTCAATGGCCTCGTTCGACGCTCTCGGAGCCTTCTCGAAGAATATGGAGGAGCCTACGAAAGCAAGTCGCCCATTCGATCGCGACCGCGACGGTCTGGTTCCGAGTGGAGGCGCGGCGGCGTTGATCTTGGAGGATTATGACCACGCAGTGGCACGCGGCGCAAATATCATTGCAGAGTTTGTGGGTTATGGCTTCTCATCGAATGGAACATCTGTTATCAGTCAGCCAAGCGATGAAGGATGCTTGCGAGCTATGCAGCGTGCGCTCGCCGATGCCGATATGACACCGTCTGATATTGACTATATCAATGCTCACGCAACCAGCACTCGTCAGGGTGATATGTTTGAGGCGATGGCTATCGGTAAATTGTTCGAGGGAGAGCATGCACTAGTAAGCAGCACAAAGAGTATGACGGGCCATGAGTGCTGGATGGCCGGAGCGAGTGAATTGATCTATTCGCTGATTATGATGCAGTACAATTTTGTGGCACCCAACATCAACTTGGAGAATTGCGATGAGTACTCGGAGAGGGTGAATTTGGCGCGTGTAACAGTCGATACAGAGGTGAATACCGTGTTGAGCAATTCGTTTGGTTTCGGCGGTACAAACAGCGCATTGGTTGTGAAAAAGTTATAGAATAGAAAGAGTATTAATATAAAACACGTTAAGTCATTATGAATCGTACAGAGATTGAAGAAAAGGTAAAGAGCTTCCTTATTGAGGAGCTCGAAATTGAGGCGGAAAACATCTTCCCTGATGCAAAGCTGAAAGATGATATGGGTATTGACAGCCTTGATTATGTCGATATCGTAGTTATCGTGGAACGTAATTTTGGCTTTAAGATTAAGGCCGAGGAGATGGTTGGTGTAGATACATTTACCAAGTTCTGCGACTATATTGAGGGTAAGATAAATTAAGAACTTCCGATGGGCGAGAAACAGTGGTATGGGAAGACATATGGCAGCGGATTGATGCATCGCTGGTTGATCAATTTTCTGCGTTATGTCGATGTGAGATTTCTCTACGTCATTACTGCTGTCTTTATACTGCCTATATGTTTGATAATCAACCGAAGTCGCAAAACATCGTATTGCTACTTTCGCAAGGTGCATGGTTTTGGCCGTTGGCGATCGGCGTGGATGACATATCTCAATCACTACCACTTTGCACAGACGGTTATCGATAAATTTGCGATGTATGCAGGTAAGCATTTTGAGGTAGAGGTTGATCATTTCGACGAGTTCGCCATAAGAGCCGATCGAGAAGAGGGCTTTCTGCATTTTAGCGCACACGTAGGTAACTACGAAATTGCCGGCTATACGCTTGTGTCCGAGAAGAAGAGAATCCACGCCGTCGTGTATGGCTTTGAGAAGGAGTCTGTAATGCAAAATCGTACCGATATGTTCGATCGAACAAATATCAGTATGATTAGTATGAAGGAAGATATGAGCCACCTCTATCAGATCGACAATGCACTATGCTGTGGCGATATCGTAAGTTTCCCGACGGATCGTTCGGCAGGCGCTGCTAAGTGTGTCGAAGTGATGTTTTTGGGACGTAAAACAAAGTTCCCGATGGGGCCTTTTAGCGTGGCGACGATGCGTGGTCTGGATGTCTTGGCGGTGAATGTGATGAAGACAGGTAGCAAAAAGTATAACATCTACATCACCCCGCTACAATATGACAAGGAGGCCCCGCGCCGTGAGCAGATAAAGCAACTCTCTGCGGCTTATGTAGCCGAACTTGACAGACGAGTTAGGGAGTATCCTACTCAGTGGTTTAACTTTTACGACTTTTGGAGTTAGAGAATATAGATTATGGATGCGATAAATTTAACAGAAAAGTATCTTCGCTCGATAGATGTACATACGGTTCTGCCCCAGCAAGAGCCTTTCGTGATGATCGGCCATCTTACTCACTTTGAGATGATGACCTCAACGACCGAAACAGAGATTGCCAAGTCGAATATCTTTGTTGATAATGGTCGTTTCTCGACGGCAGGTATGATGGAGAATATCGCTCAAACCTGTGCTGCGCGCATCGGTTTCTACAACAAATATATTCTCAAAAAGGAGGTGCAGGTGGGATTCATCGGTGCGGTACGTAACTATGTTATCAATGAACTACCTGCGGTAGGATCGACAATCTCGACCAGAGTTGATATACTTGAAGAGATATTTGGTATGACGCTGGCCAATGCCGAGGTTAAGTGCAATGGCCGAGTTATGGCTACCGCCGAGATAAAATTATCGGTAAGATCGATTGAGTAGTATAACGGGTAAAACTTTCGGGGATATGAAGCAAGATTTGACTTTGTCGGTCGAGAAGCAGTTCGAAGTGCGATTCAGTGAGGTCGATATGATGCAAGTGGTATGGCACGGAGCCTATCCGCTCTATTTGGAGGATGCTCGTGAGGCTTTCGGCGAGAAGTATGGCCTTTCGTACCACAAATATATCAGCGAGAATATATTTGTTCCTGTTGTGGAGATGAAGATGAATTATAAGCGACCTCTGCGCTTTGGGATGAAACCAATGATCAAGATAACCTATCGACCGGCTGATTCGGCGAAGATTATCTTTGATTACGAGATATATGATCCGGAGAGTGGCACTGTATTCCTTACGGCAAACAGTGTGCAGGTCTTTATGGATAGAGATTATAACCTAATGTGGTATAGCCCTGAATTCTATACCGAATGGAAGAATAGTGTGGGTTTGCTATGAGTTTGGTGCTTGCAACAAATGTAGTGTCGCCTCTCGGATTTACAACCGATGAGAATTATCGAGCAGTGCGAGAGTATCGCTCCAAACTTGCTCGATATGACTTGTGGCGCGGTATTCCAGACCCATTTGTCGCTTCTATGTTT
This sequence comes from Alistipes sp., assembly GCA_045605245.1. Lineage (GTDB taxonomy): Bacteria > Bacteroidota > Bacteroidia > Bacteroidales > Rikenellaceae > Alistipes. The sequence goes on from JAZUPN010000027.1 coordinate 47,827, forward strand.
GATGCAGAGCAACGAGCAAGATTGAGCATTGAGGGTTATACGCTCCTTGAATCTATTGCAATACACTCGATTAACGATGCGATTGCTTGCTGCAAAGTGGACGTTCAATCCCCACGCACAATATTTATTTTCAGCACGACCAAGGCGAATGTGGACGAACTCGATGCAGATCAATATCTCGCACCGGCCGCCACAGCTCGCAAAATATCCAACTATTTTGGTTTTGAGAGTGAGCCGATAGTGGTTTGCAACGCCTGCATATCGGGTGCAGATGCGCAGTTGTTGGCTTATCGATTGATCGAAAATGGTGAATACGATAATGCTGTCGTATGCGGAGCGGATGTCGTTACACCATTCGTCGTGGCGGGATTCTTATCGTTTAAATCGTTGGCAACCGAGGATTGCCGACCGTTCGACATTGAGCGCACGGGACTGAATCTCGGCGAGGCGGCTGCAACGATTGTATTTGGCCGCTTTGATGCGAAGGAGAACGGCTCGAAGTGGCAACTCTGCTTGGGAGCAATGAGCAATGATGCTTACCACGTGAGTGCCCCATCGCCCAAAGGTGATGGCTCGTGCCGAGCAATAGAGGGCGCATTGAATGGCTTTGATGCTTCGGATTTGGCTCTGTTGAGTGTGCATGGCACAGCAACAATGTTCAATGATCAGATGGAGTCGAAGGCAATCGAGCGAATGGCACTTACAAGTGTGCCAATCTCTGCTCTGAAAGGATATTATGGTCATACGCTTGGTGCCGCGGGCGTGTTGGAAACGATTGTTACGATGCGCGCTCTGGATGATGGAATTATTTTGGGTGTACGAGGGTTCAACGAAATCGGTGTGAGCGGCAAAGTGGATATCTCGGCTATGGAGCGTAAGACCACCAAGAATCTCTTCTTGAAATTAATATCGGGCTTTGGTGGTTGCAATGGAGCATTGTTGTATGCAAAACAGCCACAACCAAGCGAGCACCATAGTAAGGTCGCGACTCTTACGTTGAATGTGCTTCATAAGGTGTCGATTACACCGCAGTCGGTATTGGTTGATGGACGACAGCTGCCCATTGTCGGATCAGACAGATCGTTACTTACGGAGATATATAAGGATTATGTTGGCGACTATCCTAAATTCTACAAGATGGATGCGCTCAGCAAGTTGGTGTTTATCGCTACCGAACTGCTTATCGGGCGAGATGAGGCTGCTGGCGATGCGGAGCCCTGCTCAATAGTGCTATTCAATAGTTCGTCGTCAATAGTGGCCGATCGTAAACATAACGCAACGATTAAGGATGTCGCGAATTTTTACCCAAGCCCTTCGATATTTTTGTACACCCTGCCCAATATTGCGTTGGGAGAGGTGGCAATTAAGCACAACTGCACGGGTGAGACTTCGCTCTATATCATTGATCGAAAGGATGAGCGGACGATGCGCGAGGTTGTCGAGAGCATAATGAGCCAATCCGATATAAAGCGACTTATAACGGGTTGGGTTGATTGTGGTGATGAAGACCATTTTGAGGCAGATTTACAGATATTAACAAAATAAAACGTAACAGATATGGATGCATTGATTCTGCAACTGAAAACACAAATTATTGAGGCTCTTAATCTCGAAGAGGTTATGCCCGAAGATATCGATAATGATGCGCCGCTTTTTGGTAGCGGTTTGGGCCTGGATTCAATCGACGCTTTGGAATTGATCGTTATATTGGATCGCCACTATGGTATCAAATTGGCTAATCCGTCGGAGGGTAAGGCTATCTTCAAGAGCATTAATACCATTGCAGCATATATCGTAGCGAATCGCACAAAATAATGAGCAATACAATCTCCATAACGGGACTTGGTATTATTTGCGCCATTGGTAACGATGCGCCGACGGTTCTCGATTCGCTTCGAAAAGGTGAATCGGGTATCGGCTCTATGCGATATCTGAAATCGACGCATCGCGACCTGCCGGTGGGCGAGGTTAAACTCTCGAATGAGGAGATGAAGCAGATGTTGGGCGTCGAAGCCTCACGGATTGTCAGTCGTACATCGCTTATGGGCGCTATTGCGATTCGTCAAGCATTGGCGAGTGCAGGTATTGAGAGCATCGAAGGCCGACGTGTGGCCCTTATCTCCGGTACAACGGTGGGCGGAATGGATGTTAGTGAACTCCATTTTGAGCAGATGTTGCACGATAAGAGTTTGGATTATCTGCCACAAGGTAACGAGTGCGGCAGAAGCACCGAGGAGATGGTCGAATTGTTAGGACTGAACGGTGTGGAGGTTTGTACGATATCTACCGCTTGCTCGTCGGCGCTCAATTCGATTATTCTCGGCTCGGAGATGCTTAAATGCGATGAAGTTGATCTTGTTATCGCAGGTGGTTCGGAAGCATTAAGCAGATTCCACCTCAATGGTTTCAATACGCTGATGATTCTTGATAAGGAGCGTTGTCGCCCATTTGACGCTACTCGCGCAGGCCTTAATCTTGGTGAAGGAGCAGCGTTTGTCGTTCTTGAAAAAGGCAGGGGCGATGCTATGGCATATGTGGCAGGTTATGGAAATCGTTGCGATGCCTTTCATCAAACCGCATCGTCGGAGAACGGTGAGGGCGCATATCTTGCGATGCGAGATGCTCTTGATATGGCGGGCTTGGAAGCGAAGGATATTGCATATATCAATGCCCATGGTACTGGCACGCCGAATAATGATGTCTCGGAGAGTCAGGGTATTAAGCGCATATTTGGCAACAATCTGCCCGCAGTGTCAAGTACAAAGTCATTCACGGGACATACTACATCGGCATCGGGATCTATCGAGAGTGTCATCTGCGTATTGGCTATGCAAAATGGGTTTATTCCGGCTAATTTAGGGTGGGTAAATCAAGACGCTGCCGCTATTACGCCTACATTAGGCCACGATGAGGTAGAACTTGAAAATGTTATCTGCAACTCGTTTGGTTTTGGAGGAAACGATTCGTCGCTGGTGATCAGTAAGCATCCCATCAAGTATCAAACTTCGACAATAGTATATCGTAGCGTAGTGGTTGCCGATGAGAGTGTCGAGAGTGTTGAGGAACTTGCATCTTTGCGCGAATTTATCTCACCGCTCGAATCTCGCCGTATGGGACGCTTGATGAAGGCTGCTTATTTGTCGGCTTTGCGAGCGATGCAGAAGGCTGAATTGACCTGTCCCGATGCAATTATCACGGCTACGTCGCGCGGTATGCTCGAAATAAGCATGCAGTTCTTGGGGGATATAACTGTGAATGGCGAGGAATTGCTCAAACCGACGCTCTTTATGCAGAGTACGCATAATACCATCAGTTCGGCAATAGCTATCCGCAATAAGTGTTATGGTTATAATACAACCTATTCGCAGGGTGATGTATCGATGCAATGGGCGATGCGTGATGCTGAACGCCTGATCGCTACGGGGAAAGCAGAGTCGGTGTTGGTTGTAGAGTTTGATGAATCGACTCCGATGTTGACCGAAACCGCTAAACGACACAATATCGAGATTCCGAAGGATTTGTATGCACGAAGTGTTGTGTTAAAGAGAGAGTAGAACATTATGCCACTATTGATATTAGCCATAATTCAGAGTCTGCTGTTAGCAGGAGGACAGGTGCTATTAAAATTTGCACTTGAACGGATGTTGCCATTTGCTTGGACTCTCGATTTTTGGAAATCGGTCTTTATGAATTGGCAATTTGCCTTTTGCGGACTCTGCTATGGTGCCGGTAGCATCTTGTGGTTTTACATAATTAAACATTACCCATTTAGTATGGCCTACCCATTGGTGTCGTTGAGCTATGTGTTCGGGATGATTGCCGCTATGCTCTTTTTTAACGAGCCGGTCAATCTAACCAAGTGGGTTGCGTGTTACTCATTATGTTGGGCTGTTATTTTATCGCTAAATGATGAAGAAGTTTATATTTGCACTATTGGTTGCTATGTTGCCGATGCTTGCCGTAGCGCAGAGCGAGGCGGAGATTATCCGACAGATTGATAGCATATGTTCGGGGGTGAAGAGTTTGGAGTGTGATTTTGTGCAAACCAAGCATATTAAACTGCTTAACGATGAGATGGTATCGTATGGTAAAATGTATTATAGCCAACCCAATATGTTGCGTTGGGAATATACGCGACCATACACCTACACCTTTATACTCAACGCCCATCAGGTGTTGTTGCGCAATACGCAGCGCAAAGATGTGATTGATGTCAATAAAAATAAAATGTTCAAGGAGATTGCCCGCTTGATGATGAGTAGCGTGGTGGGTAGCTGCCTTACAGATGATGATACGTTTGAGGTGAAAATCACCGCAACGACCAAAGAGTGGGTGGCAACACTTGTCCCCATAAAGCGAGATATGAAGCAGATGTGGACACAGCTTGTTTTGCATTTTGATAGAGCAAAGAGAAGTGTTGTTAAAGTCAAAATGTGTGAGCCTTCGGGTGATTATACTATTATCGAGCTGAAAAATATTCGTCAAAATGTGGCGATAGAACCAAATTTATTTCTTATAAATTAGACTACTGATGATGCGTTGCTGCTACATGGTTCTGTTACTCTGTTTGTCGTTGCCTTTCGGGGCATCGGCTCAAAGTGTGGACGTGGCGGAGCAGAGTGTCCGATATAGTGTTCAGATTGATATTGATCGCGCAGGAATCAGTGGTGTATGCATCTTACGAGAGGAGGGTGATATGGTACTCGGTGCCATAATCAATGAGTTTGGAGTCTCGGCATTGACTTTTAGCTACAATACGCGCCGAGAAAGGGCTAAAATCGTCGATGTAATCCCTCAACTTGATAAGTGGTATATCAAGCGTGTGCTACGATGCGATTTGAAGACGATGATTCCGCAGATTGCGGAGAGTGGGGTAAATATCCCTTATGAATATCTAAATGTAAAATATAAGATACGATATCGATTTACGCCACTATCTCTCAAAGAATGAATTAGAAACGAGTAATCCCTTACAAAATGAAGTTGTTAGATAGCCTTTATAGTATTATAGATGAGCAGAAGAGTGATGCAGGGCATGATTATACAATCAAACTAAATGCCGAGCATTTTATCTATGCAGCACATTTCCCCGGTGAACCTATAACGCCGGGTGTGTGTATTATGCAAATTGCACAGGAATTACTGGAACTTCATATGGCACAAAGTCTTGCGGTTGAGTGTGTGAAGAATGTCAAGTTTCTACGTATTATAACGCCCACAGAGACCCCCGAGGTTTGTTATACGCTCCATAAAATATCGATTGAAGAGAGCACGGTTAAGGCGCAAGTAACAGTGTCGTCAATCAATGAAACATTTGCAAAACTATCGCTTGTATGTCATATCTGCGCATAATCGATAGCTCGCTCGACGTGCAGCGTCAAATGTTGCGCGATAGAGGAATCTGCGTTGTAATACCAACCTATAACAACGCAGCGACTATCGTTGATGTCGTGGAGAGAGCTATGGCGCAGTGCCTTGATGTTATTGTTGTGTGCGATGGCTGCTCGGACAATACGTTGGAATTGCTTCGTGCGATGGAATTTCAGCCGACCATTTTAGCCTACGAAAAGAATAGAGGTAAAGGTGCTGCTTTGCGAGAGGGTTTCCGATACGCTTTGAAGACGGGATTTGCATACGCTATAACATTGGATGGCGATGGACAACATTATCCGGAGGATATCTCTACGCTTTTGGCAGCAAATCAGTGCCATCCGGGGGCATTGATCGTCGGCGAACGCAAAGGCCTTGATCGAGTGGAACGTAGTATGGGAAGTAAGTTCGCTAATGCGTTCAGCAACTTTTGGTTTTTTGTTCAGACGGGACAACATTTGCGCGATACGCAGACGGGTTATCGCCTATATCCTCTGAAAAAGTTGAAAGGGTTGTCGCTTCTCACCTCGCGATATGAAGCAGAGTTGGAGTTGATGGTCTTTGCGTCGTGGCACGGCGTTAAGTTGGTCAGCGAGCCGGTCAATGTCTTCTATCCGCCGAAAGAGGAGCGCGTATCGCACTTCCGTCCTGTGAGAGATTTTGCGCGCATCACACTCCTGAATATGGTTTTGTGCCTGCTGGCTGTTTTATATGGTCTGCCGCTGCGAATTTTGCGTTTTACCTTGCGAGTAGCGCGTAGTGTGTATTCGTTATTAGCATTTTTGATTTTTTCGATGCTGATAATGACTCCGTTGGTACATATCTATTTGCTTGTGGGTAAGATTACGGAACGCAAGAGATATAATCTCCATCGACTGCTCAATGCAGTGCCTCGATTTATTCTGTTCCGCCATAAGATTCCGGGTATGCGATATACGGAGAGTAACCCCTATAATGAGGATTATCAGAAGCCGGCAGTTATCATCTGTAACCACTCGTCGCATCTCGATCTGATGCCGCTGTTGGCGCAGACTGAAAAGATGATCATATTGACTGCCGATTGGGTGTGGAATAATCCGATATATCGCTTTACAATTCGCAATGCCGAGTTTCTACCCGCATCGAAGGGCGTGGAGGCTATTCTGCCACAACTTCGTTCGCTGGCAGAGCGAGGGTATAGTATTGCAATATATCCAGAGGGCACCCGCTCACTGGATTGTAGCATAGGTCGTTTTCATAAGGGCGCGTTCTATGTAGCTCAGGAGTTAGGACTCGATATTCTTCCGTTGATTCTCTATGGTACGGGTAAAGCTCTGCCAAAGCATGGTCGCCTACTGAATAAATGGCCTGCGCATTTGGAAATCGACGCGCGAATTTCGCCAGAGCAGATGAAGTACTACGGAGCAACGCTCCAAGAGCAGGCAACGGCGATGAGAAAATATTATAAACGACGATACGCAGAGATTGCAAATAGAATAGAACAGAATGTCTAAAATAGTTATCATAGGGTCTGGATTGGGCGGCTTATCGTGTGGCTATATCCTTCAACGCAATGGTTATGATGTAACCATTCTTGAACAAGGCGCGCAGATAGGTGGTTGCCTGCAATGTTTCAAACGTCGCGGTGTAAAGTTTGAAACCGGTATGCACTATATCGGGTCGGCGGCGGAGGGGCAGACAATAGATAAGATGATGCACTATTTCGAGCTGGATAGGAGTGTGAGGCTTAGTGCGTTGGATAGCTCGGCGTATAATACAGTTAATCTTGCAGGGCGTGAGTTTCGCTTCCCGAATGGTCGTGAAGCTTTTATTGAGCAGTTTTCGACCTATTTCCCCAAGGAACGCAAGGCTCTTGTAAAATATATGGATATTGTTGAGGGGATTGCCTCGGCATCGACTCTCGGTTCTCTGACATCCGATGGACGAGATGTTGCCGTTGATTCGGAGTATTTCACACGCTCGATGGATAGTGTGCTTGACGAACTCTTTGAAGACGATCTGTTGAAGAGCGCGTTGGCGGGAGATATACCTCTCTATGCAGGAGAGGAGGGTAAAACTCCATTTTCACAGCATGCCTTTATAATGAACTTTTACAACAAGAGTGCGTTCCGCATTGTTGGTGGTAGTGATACGATTGTTGACTCCTTAGTTCAAAGTATTAGGGTGCGTGGCGGCCAAGTGATGCCGAATAAACGAGTCGTTAAGATTCATTGCGACGATAGCCGAGCTACGGGCGTTGAAACCTATGATGGTGAATTCTATTCGGCCGATTATGTAATCAGCACAATCCACCCGAATCGATTGTTGGAGATGTTGGACACTAAACTTATTCGTCCTGCATTTCGCGCGCGAATTAAGAATATTCCACAGACGATGTCGGGTTTTGTGGTATATGTTAAATTTAAGACGAACGAGATGCCATATATGAACACCAACTATTTTGGTTATCGCAATGCGACTCCGTGGGGTTGTGAGAGTTACACTGCGGAGAATTGGCCCAAAGGTTTTCTGTATATGCATATGTGCCACGAAGCTGATGCTAAGTGGGCAGAGAGTGGAGTGGTTATCTCGTATATGAATATGGCTGATGTGGAGCAGTGGGCAGGAACGTCGATTGGTCGCCGAGGTGCGGAGTATGAGGCCCTAAAACGTAAATATGCCGAGCGTCTTATTGCCGAGGTTGAGAAATTTCATCGTGGGTTTGCTGATTCGATAGAATGTTATTATACATCGACACCGCTGACCTATCAGGATTATACGGGTACCGAGGGTGGCTCGTTGTATGGTGTGGTAAAAGATGTAAATTTAGGCGCAGCTGGTCGAGTTCCATATCGCACTAAAATTCCGAATTTGCTATTAGCCGGTCAGAATGTCAATTCTCACGGATTTTTAGGCGTTATAGTGGGTTCGATTGTTACTTGTAGCGAGTTGGTGGAACCACAACGTATTTATGAACAAATAAACGAGGCAAATAGATAGAATATGGAGAAAAGTGCAGTTATTATCGGTGGCGGATTGGGCGGTCTGTTCGTTGGTGCTATTTTGGCAAAGGAGGGACTCAACGTTACGGTAATCGAGAAGAATGCAACAGTGGGTGGAGGTTTGCAGAGTTTTACCCGCTTTGGTGAGGTGTTCGATACCGGGATGCACGTTATTGGAGGTATGCGCGAGGGTGGCAATATTCGTCGTATTTGCGAATATCTCGGCATATTTGATAAAGTGCAGATTAAAGATGTTGATGATGACCTGATCGATCATCTCTATTTTGCCGAGGATAAGCAGACCTATCGTATAGCACAAGGTAAAGAGCGTTTTGTCGCTTCATTGGCTGAATCGTTCCCCGATCAGCGCGAAAATCTCAAAAGATATGTCGATGCAGTTTATAATATCGTTGACGAGTTGGATATGTTTTTTCTGCGACCTTCGGTCGACTACATTCAGACTCATTGTGATGACTTCTTGATTGCAGCGAACGACTTTATTGCCAAGTATGTGCCCGATGAACGCTTACGTAGCGTGCTGGCATATATGAATCCACTCTATGCAGGACGTAAGAATAAGACTCCGGCATATATTCATGCATTGATTTCGGTGCTTTATATTGATGGACCGAGTCGCTTTGCGGGTGGAAGCCAGCTGTTTGCCAATACGTTACGAGATGCAATCGTGGAGTGTGGTGGTGAAGTCGTTACGAACGACGGTGTGGAGCATATTGCAACCGAGGAGCGCATCATTACAAGTGTAACTACGCGCAAGGGCAGAACCTTTGCCGCGGACTATTATATCGGAGCAATTCATCCCTGTTCGCTCGTTAAACTGCTCGATGATCCGGCGGCATTGCCAAAAGCCTACCGAACACGTTTAGAGGATATTCCTAACTCATATTCTGCCTTTACGCTGAATATCAAACTCAAACCCGATACGTTCCGCTATCTCAACCATACTCGCTATTATATGAGTCGATATGACGAGATTTGGAATTTCGATCGTGGCGACAGACCGTGGCCGTTGGGTTTCTTGTATATGACTCCACCCGAGATCGAGCAGGGCGAATATTCGACAAAGATGATTGTTACTGCTCCAATGACCTGGGATAGAGTCAAAGAGTGGGAGAATACTTATTTTGGCCACCGCACAAAGGAGTATGAGACGTGGAAAGAGGAGTGCAAAGAGAAGTTGCTCTGCTGTATGGAGGAGATATACCCCGATTTTAGAAATTATATCGAAGCGATCAATACGGCCTCGCCGCTCACTATTCGTGATTTCTATGCCGTAAAGGAGGGTGCGATGTGTGGATATTCGAAGGATTGCAACAATATAGTATTGTCGCAGGTCCCCATTGTAACCAAGATCAAGAATTTGTTGCTTACGGGTCAGAATTGCAATATCCATGGTTTCTGCGGTGTGTCGCTTACTGCAATCAATACCTGCGAGGCAATTCTTGGTAGAAACTATATATTGAATAAGATTAATAATAATGAGCAGTAAGCCTATGTTTGATGATATTCGTCCATATTACGATTCGGAGATACCGGCAGCGATGCAGCGAATAGCCAATAGTGAACATTTCGCACTGCTCTCGGCATACATATTTCCCGACAGAAGTATCGAAGAGGTGCGCGAAGAGGTGCGCTCGATTGATAATATAGGTAACTTCCAGCGAAAAATTATGTATAAAGCCAATTGCCGTATTATCGAGCAGACGATATCGAATTTTTCGTATGGGGGATTTGAAAATATCGACCGAGCGAAACGATACCTATATGTGTCGAATCACCGCGATATTATGCTTGATGCATCGTTGTTACAAAATGTGCTCATTGATAATGGATTGGATACCACCGAGATAACATTCGGAGCAAATTTGATGCAAGGCGAGTTGGTTATCGATGTGGGTAAGTCGAATAAGATGTTCCGCGTAGAGCGACCGAGTGGTAATATACGCGACTTCTATCTGGCATCGAAACATCTTTCGGAGTATATTCGTGAGGCAATATGTGAGCGAGGGGAGTCTGTATGGATTGCTCAACGCAATGGTCGTACGAAGGATGGTGTTGATCGTACCGATCAGGGTATTATCAATATGTTCCGAATGAGTAGCGACGACAAGATTGGCTCAATTGCCGATCTTAATATTTTGCCTGTCGCCGTGTCGTACGAATGGGAACCGTGTGATGTGTTGAAGGCGGTAGAACTATTCGCAACAAGTCAAGGCCCCTATCACAAGCGCGAGGGTGAGGATCTGAATAGTATTCTTACGGGCATTACGCAGTTTAAGGGCAATGTCCATTTTGAGATTTGCCGTCCTATTACGGCAGACGAACTGTTGCCTTGCGCGGAGTTGTTAGCTAACGACTTCAATAAGCATGTCGCTTCGTTGATTGATCAGCGAATATGTTCGAGTTATCGCCTAATGTCCAATAACTACATTGCTTATGATATCTTGTCTGGTAGTACGGAGTACTCGCATTGCTATACAGCAGAGCAGCGCGAGAGGTTTGAAGAGCACCTCTCTGTTGCCGATAATCTCGATAACGGAGAAGAAGTGAAACGGATTTTACTTGGTATATATGCCAATCCGGTGGAGAGTAAAAAATTTAAGTAGCGACAGATGAGCATTATTGTTAAAATATACGACTATCTGCATCGGCACACAACGCTCCTGTGGGGCTCGTTAGTGGCTCTATTGGTAGTGTTGTGCTGTCTGGTTTTTAGTCTAAATTATAGCGAGAACATCAACGATTTTTTGCCGCTTGACACCTCGGAGCAACACGCAATGGAGGTATATCAAAATGTGGCGGGCGCAAATAGGTTATATATCCTTTTCAGTAATCCCGATGATGCCGATAAAACCGTAGAGGCGATTGACTATTTCGTGAGTCAGGTCGAACAACGCGATAGCTATGGCTGGTGTGGAGATCTTACCACTCAAATTGATATGAGTCGTATTCAGGAGATATCGGAGTTTGTCTATGACAATATTCCATATTTCTTGACAGATGCTGATTATGAGTATATTGAGACTCTGCTGGATGATCCAAACTACATTGATGACCAACTTCAACGCGATCTCGAAATGTTGATGTTTCCCACGGGAGGAATGATAACTCACAACATCTCGCGAGATCCATTAGCTCTCTTTATGCCGGTGCTGGCAAAGCTTCAAAACTCCAATCAGCAGATGGCTTTTGAGATGTACGATGGCTATATTTTTACCCCAGATATGAGTCGTGCGGTAGCGATGCTTAACTCTCCATTTGGTGGTAGCGAAACAGAGAATAATGCTAAATTGATCACATTGATCAATGACGCGATTGAGCAAATGGAGCGCGAGTATTCGGGTGTTGAAGCTCACGTTGTGGGAGGGCCTGATATCGCTGTGGGCAACGCTTCGCGCATCAAGACAGATAGCATTATTGCCATAACGCTATCGTTCATTCTAATAGTGCTACTTGCGGCATATACCATTGGCTCGCTACGCAATATACTACTCATCTTCTTGTCGATAGGTTGGGGTTGGCTTTTTGCTATGGGGGGCATCTCGCTCTTTAACAGTGAGGTGTCGATTATCGTTATAGGAATATCGAGCGTGATACTCGGTATTGCGGTGAATTATCCGTTACATTTAATATCCCATCTCTCGCACGAGGGAGATGTGCGACGAACGATAAGACAGATTATGCTTCCGCTCATTATTGGTAATATAACGACCGTGGGAGCATTCCTTACATTGGTGCCGTTGCAATCTGTTGCTCTGCGCGATTTGGGATTGTTTGCATCGTTGCTTTTGGTCGGAACGATCATATTTGTACTGATATATCTGCCTCATATCGTGAAGGTACAGAATCGTAAGGAGATCAAAAGCAAAGTTATAGATCGCATAGCAGCAGTATCACCTGAACGTAGTAAAATTGTGGTTGCGGTAGTTGCTGCAGCTACAATCGTATTCGCGTTTTATAGTACAAGGACCCAATTTGATTCTAATCTTGCCAACTGCAATTATATGACCGAGCAGCAGCGAGCGGATATGCAATATTTTAACGACCTGCTGTCGCATAGCTCAACGGAGAATAGCCGTAGCGTATATGTCCTCTCGTCGGGGGCTACCTATGATGAGGCTTTGCAAGAGAATAGTGCGGTTATTCCAGTGATTGATAGTTTGGTTAGTAGTGGGGTAGTTAAGAGCTGTTCAGGAGTGTCCCAGTTCCTTGTGTCGCAGGCAGAACAGCAAAGCAGATTGCAGCGTTGGCATGATTTCGTTGTAAAATATGATGCGATTTTGACCGATGTGTTGCCCGCCAAAGCACTGAAATATGGGTTTTCGCCGAGAGCTTTTGCCGCATTTACTTCGCTTGTCGAGGGTGGCGACGACCTCGTTCCAAAGGGTATTGAGGAGTTCGCTCCGCTGACCGATTTTGTGCTCGCGCAGAATGTTACAGCGACGGATTCGGATGATATGTGCCATATAGTGAATGTATTGAACGTCGCAGACGAGAATGTCGAACAGGTAAGGCAAACGTTTGTAAGCAGCTTTGATATTGAGGGACTGAATAGCGCATTATCGAAGAATCTTTCGGACAACTTTAACTACATCGGCATCGCTTGTTCGGTTATTGTATTTCTATTCTTGTGGCTATCGTTTGGCCGTCTTGAACTCGCCATTATCTCATTTATCCCGATGGCTATCAGCTGGATATGGATACTCGGCCTTATGTCTATATTGGACATTAAGTTTAATATAGTCAATATTATCTTGGCTACATTCATATTCGGACAAGGTGATGACTATACGATATTTATCACCGAGGGGTGTCAAAGCGAGTATGCCTATCGTCGCAAGGTGCTCTCGTCGTATAAGAGTAGTATTTTGCAGTCGGCGATTATTATGTTTGTCGGTATTGGTACGCTTATTATATCGCAACATCCGGCAATGCGCTCGCTGGCCGAGGTTACTATCGTCGGAATGTTCTGCGTGGTGTTGATGGCCTATATGATTCCTCCGCTCCTTTTCAAATGGATTACTACAAAGAATGGTTCGTATCGCCGATATCCGATTACGCTTAAAACGATCTTTTGTGGCTATTCGAAGGATGCTATTGAGCAGGTTCGTGGTCGATATATCTATAAAGGCGTGGCTATTATGCGAGAGGTTAATCGCAATTTGCGCGATTTTAATCTTCCGAAAAACATTGGCGACAGCTACGAGACTACGGATTGCGGCTATGGTGAGCAGGCGATACTTATTGCCCTGAATAATCCAAACATTAAGGTCGTAGCCCACATAGTTGATGAAGAGCGTCGCCGCGTTGCGGAGATTGCAGCACAAGATTTTGTAAATAATATTGAATTTATAGAGTAGTTATGAAAGAGAGAATACGCACGTTGCTATCAGACGCTCTCCCTGCGGTTGATATCGAGTCAGATTTTTTATTCAGCGAGCTTGACTCGTTGAGTGTTACGATCATCTTGTTGATATTGTCTAATGAATACGACATCACGTTGACGGCCCAGGATGTAACGCCAAAGAACTTCAAGTCGCTCGATGCATTGGTACAGTTGGTAGAGACTAAAATTCAGAATAAACTGTAAATCGAATAGTTATGACATTAGAACAGAGTATTCAGCATTATGCCATTACGACACCAAATAATGTTGCCGCAGTGTGCAGTTCACAGTGCGTTACCTATGCAGAACTATGGGACCGCATCGAGAAACGATCTGTGAAGTTGAAGAAGCAGGGTCTTGTACCACATCGACCTTATGTGTTTAGGGGCTCGCAGGATATCGATTTTTTGGTAACATATTGTGCCGTTCATAATATCGGTGCTATTGCTGTCCCGCTCGAAGCACAAGTTCCGGAGAGCTCATTCTCGGCTATCTCTGCCGAGGTTGAGTCGTGCAACTATGCCGAGGATATTGTCGATATTCTCTATACGACAGGTACAACCGGTAAATCGAAGGGTGTGATGTTGTCGGAGACAGCTCTGGTGTCGTGCGCCGATAATTTTATCGCTGATCTGGGCTTTACATCGGAGTTGCTGTTTATTATCAGCGGCCCGCTTAACCATATCGCGTCGTTGTTTAAGATTCATCCAACGATTACTGCTGGCGGAGCTATCTGTGTTCTCGATGGATTGAAAGATATCAACGCCTTCTTTGATGTCTTCAATCTGCCATTCAAGAAGTTTGCAACTTTCCTCGTGCCGGCAAGCATCCGTCTTATTATGCAGTTGGCCTATGATAAATTGTGTGCCGTTGCTGATAAGATTGATTTTATAGAAACGGGAGCAGCTCCTATCACTCACCACGATATGGAGCAGTTGAGCAAGGCGTTGCCTCATTCGCGCCTTTTCAATACGCTTGGAGGCACCGAGATTGGTGCGGTATGTACCTACAACTTCAACGATGGTAGATATATGGAGGGCTGTATTGGTCGCCCGATGAAAAACTCGACGGTTGAGGTTACCGATGAGGGTAATATCATTGTTTCTGGCCTTACGATTATGAGTGGGTATGTCGCAGATGAGGAGAGCACAAATCGCGTGCTACGCAACGGTAAAATTTATGGATCGGACCTTGGATATGTCGATGAGGAGGGTCTGATCCATCTCAAAGGTCGTCAGGGTGATATTATAAATGTTGGCGGTTATAAGATCGATCCGTCAGAGGTCGAGGGCGTAGTTGCATCGCATCCTTCGGTGCGCGACTCGATATGTATTGCCGACGTGCATCCCATCATTGGAACCGTATTAAAATTGTTGGTGGTTTTGACTGACGGCGCGGAACTGGATAAACGTGCGCTTGCGTTGTTTATCAAAGATAAGCTCGAACCATACAAAGTGCCGACATATTATGAGGCTGTACCATCTATTCAGCGCACATATAACGGCAAATTGGATAGAAAGTTTTATAAGAAATAGAGTCTAATCGCTATGGGATTATTTAGAAAAATAGCCGATATGTTCGGATGTAAAAGTAGCTATTCGGTATTTGGAGAGCAGGGTGGTATATCAACTGTAATCACTCTTCCTTCCGGATTTAACCCGATGAAGGATCGTTGCCCGATGGTTGTGCTTATGCATGGTTTTATGTCGAATAAGGGGATGCATCCAATCCCGCAGATAGCAAAGGCACTTGCTGAAGTGGGCATAGCCACGATTCGTTTCGATTTCAATGCTCACGGCAAAAGCGAAGGCGAGTTCGTTGATATGACTATTGCCAACGAGGTTGCCGATGCGAAGGCTGTATTAGAATATGTCAAAGGACTTGAATATGTATCCGAAATCGGTTTTGTAGGCCATTCGCAAGGCGGTGTTATTGCGGGTATGCTTGCCGGTGAACTGGAAGATAGCCCATTAAGGCCCAAGTGTATTGCGCTGTTGGCTCCCGCGGCTGTGTTAAAGGACGATGCCATCGCAGGACAATGTATGGGTAGTAAATATGATGCTTCAAATCCGCCGGAGTATGTCAATGTGATGTTCCATAAATTGGGGCGTAAATTCATCCTTGCAGCGCAGAAATTACCAATATATGAAACATCGTGTAAATACACGGGAAAGGTGTGCATCATTCATGGCAAGAGCGATAAGATTGTTCCATTTGCATATAGCGAACGCTATCATGTCAATTATGCCGATAGCATACTTCATTTGATTGAGGATGAGGGCCACTTTATGCGCAAACAGAAGGAGCATATCCTCGCCCTCGTTGCAAACTTTATGCGCGAAAACTTGAACTAAGAGATTACTATATAATTGCTAAATGGCATCTTATATAGGCCATCCCACAATTTAAGTTGCGAGTAAAATATAAACATAATAAACTACACTCTCACGACACTTATTGAGCATCATAATTGATGGAGATATGTTGAAAAGATAGAAAATTTCACTATCTTTACGCAAATAATACCAAGATTAGATATGGGGAAATATATTCCTTCCGAATTGAGATATGACAACCATAAGGAGATCTATCGTCGTTGTGGAAATAGCGGAGTGTTGCTGCCAAAAGTGAGCCTTGGATTTTGGCAAAACTTTGGAGAAGATGCATCATTTGAGAATTGTCGCAACATTGTACGTCTGGCATTCGATAGTGGCGTTACCCATCTCGACCTTGCAAACAACTATGGCCCTCCCGCTGGGGCCGCAGAGAAGTTGATGGGACGTCTGTTGAGAGAGGACTTTGGTGCTCATCGAGACGAACTATTTATCGCCACCAAGGCGGCCTATGATATGTGGCAGGGCCCTTATGGCAGTTGGGGTTCGCGCAAGCACCTGATGGCGAGTATCGATCAAAGCCTTACTCGCTTGGGACTCGATTATGTTGATCTCTTCTATATCCATCGTTACGACCCCATAACGCCTCTTGATGAGACTTTGCAGGCTCTTGTTGATATCGTTCGCGCGGGAAAGGCTCTCTATATCGGTATCTCTCGTTGGCCGCTTGAAGCACTCAAATACGCTAACCAATTTTTACGCGCGCAAGGGGCGCCGCCACTTGTCTTTCAGGGTCGTCTGAATCTGCTTGATAGGGTAGTGCAGGAGGAGGGTGTGCTCGCCTATTGTGCCTCGGAGGGGCTTGGATATATCTCCTTCTCGCCTCTGGCACAAGGACTGCTCTCGGATCGTTACCTCAATGGTGTACCTGCGGACTCGCGTATGGCTCGCGGAGGGTCATTGTCGGCAGAAAAACTCACCCCCGAACTGCTTGATTATCTTCGTAAGCTCAATGCCATAGCAAAGGAGCGCGGAGAGTCTCTTGCCTCAATGTCGCTTTCTTGGGTGCTTGGACAGCAGGGAGTAACCTCGGTATTGGTGGGTGCGCGCACGCCAGAGCAATTTAGGGAATCGCTGCGAAACCTATCATCGCCTATACCTCACCCCGTAGATTTGCCACTCTATCCTCACAAAGTATTCTAAAATAATATGCCAATAAAGACTTAACGCTCACTTTTTTCGGTGAGCGTTAGATCGCAAAAATATAAGGAGCTCGATTGAACTCCTTATATTTTTTTGTTCTTTTGTGATTCCGGCGGTATGGGAGATTGTTGCTATGATGCACAAAGTGTCAAAGAGTTGTGAGTCTTTTCTTACCTGTGCTTACACGACACTCACAATGAGCACAATATTCCCGCTACTTCTCCTGCTCATAATAGTACGAGTAGTCAATACCCTTCATAAAGGTTTCGCAGTCGTTAATCTCGATAAATAAAATATTATTTACTCCAGAGATTTTTAATTCTCCAATATGAATATTGAGGTTCTGAATGAAAGAAACCATATGAAGTCTTTGACTTATCGGTCATAATAATCTCCGGATTAAGTAGTTTATCTATATGTTCCTCTGTTAATAATTCATCAGAATAGTTCACCAATGGGTCAATAAAATCAGCCTTCTTTTTCATCCATTCAATTTCGTCATCAGACAAACCGCTTTCTTGCATATGCAATTGAAGTTCCTTGATGTAGTCTCTTATAGTTTTAGATAGCTTAAATCGCTCTGCATTAAAAATCAGATCCTGAACTCTTTTGAACTCTTCGTCTTGTAATGCTTGTAAGCGTTTTCTCTCCTCTTCTTCAAGTCGTCTTTTCTCCTCTTCTTGCTTTCTGCGCCCTTCTTCCAATTCCCTTTGACGGGCCCGTTCATCTCTATTATCTGCAACCTTTTCGAGCACCTCAATAATATGCTCTATCTTGTCCTCTATTTTGGAGTGTTTTGTATCCTGTGCCACACACTTTGTGAATGAAGAACTGCGATGTTGCTCATATTCGTCGCATTCAAATTTAAGTTCACCACTACCAACTGTTTGATGTCTGTTTATAGTTCCATCATCATTGGTTGTATATCTATTACCCTCCTTTAAGAAGGCTCTAATCTTATGCCCACGGATTACTATATAGGTAGTACATTCCTGATAATACCTATTTTCATCTTTTTCTATCATTAATTCATAGCCTCTAGCCTTTGCCGCCTTGATAATAGTTGCATATATTCGAATTGCTCGATCCTCTTGTTCTTGAGATACACGTATAGAGAGCCATTTATCTACCTTGCATTTAAATGGATTCTTGGCATTCCATAGATTGTTGTCTCGGAAATTCTTTTCGCGTAGTTTCGCTTTCGTATCTAGAATAATGGGATCTTTTGCATATAAGACATCTGGTACTCTATATAGAGGATTAACACCTTGATCATTTAATGGCAATTCTCTTGTCTGATACTTACCTTCATCATCATTTATACTTTTAACAGTTATAATCGGCCGATTAGACACCTTCTTTGTGATGTAATCGCTAGTATTAATCATTACTGCGTCGCTATTATTTGAAGGCAGTTCTGTTTTTTCCACAGGTTTACCAAGCTTCAACAAGGTCCAATATCTACTTGATGGACGTGGAATCTCGAATTTTTCGCAAATCGTTTTTAATTCTATTTGTTTCAGACCAAGCGTTTTTTCAGTCTGTCCAACGCCATCAGTCCACATCATGTTATATAGTTGTTTTCTAGTAAGTTCCATATTATTTTCTATAAGAAGAAGTGTACGAAATTGGTTTAACCTTTGAGTCCTCGACCCACTTGATTAGTTCATCCTCAAAGAAGTAAATATTATGCTCTCGTTTATAGTGAGGTATTGCACGGTCGTTTACAAGCCTGCGTACTGTGCCTGTCTTCATTTGAAGAATTTCTGCTGCTTGCTCAAGCAATATTGGACGATGCCTATTTACGCCGAGGCCGAGTTGTTTTTCCATTTTATCCAATAATGCCCGCATTTCAGCGACCTCTTCAATTAGATAGTTTGCTGCTTTAGGAACTGTATTCATTGTGAGTTCCTCTTTGATTGTTTCATTCATTTTTGCTGGTTTTGTAATATGATTAGTATTAGTAATGATGGATAGATTTAGGGATATTGTTCCTAAATTTTCATAAAAATATGATAAATATAAGAAACAGAATAATTTAAACCGAATTTAAGAAATTAGCATCAATACCAAGTTGTGGTTTGATGTAGAAATAGAATAAGACACAACGCAGCGTTCTTGTTTACGGTGTCATAAGCCCCACTATGCTTGTCTTTCACTATGTCGGCTCGGCAATAATATTTCTGCGCTCACGCAACCTTTCAGATAAATACCTATATATTCTTCAAATGGATAATACATTGATATAAAGCCATATATATAACCTGTCCGAGAAAGTATGGGAAAACATGTTCTATCTTGATATTTGGATCTCCCCTTGTAAATTCACAATACAGCGCAAATCGGTATTTAGTGCGCTGAATCCTACAGAATGTGCGATTTTCTAATAGATCCCGCACGATTGCGAGCATTTTTACCACCTTTACCTAAAACGATGTCAACACAATCATTGCAGAAAGTGTAAAAATCCCAAGCTAACACCAATATCTATGTCATCTATGCCAACAT
>JAZUPN010000028.1:0-15668 GCA_045605245.1 Alistipes sp.
CTGCACGAAGAACTGCATCTCCATCTGCTCGAACTCGCGCATACGGAAGATAAACTGACGCGCCACAATCTCGAAGTCGGAGGCCAAGCGGTCTTAGGAAGACAAGGGTCTTACCAACTCCTTGGCTCACAGAACGACATGGCTACGATCCGACTTCTGCACGAAGAACTGCATCTCCATCTGCTCGAACTCGCGCATACGGAAGATAAACTGACGAGCCACAATCTCGTTACGGAATGCCTTGCCAATCTGAGCAATACCGAAAGGAAGCTTCATACGACCTGTCTTCTGCACGTTCAGATAGTTCACAAAGATACCCTGCGCAGTCTCAGGACGAAGGTAGATGGTGTTAGCACCCTCGGCTGTTGAGCCCATCTGAGTTGAGAACATAAGGTTGAACTGACGCACATCGGTCCAGTTGCGAGTACCTGAAATGGGGCAAACAATCTCGCAGTCGAGGATAATCTGCTTCAACTCCTCGAGGTTGTTATCGTTCAGGGCATCGGCAAAACGCTTGTGAACAGCGTCACGCTTAGCTGCGATATCTGCTACGCGGGGTGATGTTGCACGGTACTGAGCCTCGTCGAAAGCCTCACCAAAGCGCTTGCGCGCCTTGTCAACCTCCTTCTGAATCTTCTCATCCTGCTTAGCCATCCAATCCTCGATGAGGACATCGGCACGGTAACGCTTCTTTGAATCCTTATTGTCAATCAAGGGGTCGTTGAAAGCCGCTACGTGACCTGATGCCTCCCAAGTGCGGGGGTGCATAAAGATTGCAGCGTCGATACCGACAATATTGTCGTGGAGTTTAACCATCGAATCCCACCAATAACGCTTGATGTTGTTCTTCAACTCAACGCCGTTCTGGCCGTAGTCATATACAGCACTCAAACCGTCATAAATCTCACTCGACTGGAATACGAAACCATACTCCTTGCAGTGAGCGACCAACTTTTTGAAAAGTTCTTCCTGTGTCATAATTCTATATAGTTTTTTGTTTTATTTTCGATATTCATTCGGTTACAACCTGCAAATTTAGCGATAATTAGCGAGATACGAAACCTTCACCCCCGAAAATCGAATTGAAAATGCGAATTTCGACCGACAAACCACAAAAAAAGAGTCGCATACGGTGCGACTCTTCTACTTCTTGAATGTTTTGACATTCTTTATTTTACTCCTCGAAGATTGTTCTTACGATCAATTCGGTTGCACCTTTGTTGGCGGCGATGTAGTCGGCAGCGATGCGGGCTGTGCGGGCACGCAACTGCTCGTCGGCTTTGAGCGGTGCAAACCACTCCTCCAACTCTTCGGTCGTAGTTACCGAGCAGCAAGCACCCAATGCAATCATATCGCAAGCCTCCTTAAACTTATGATATTTAGGACCAAAGGCAATCGGCGCGCCATAGGTCGCAGGCTCCTGCGTATTGTGGATGCAGACACCGAAACCGCCACCGATATAGACCCAATCGGCATATTGGTAAAGCTGGTTAAGAATACCGATCACGTCGATAATCAGCACTCGCGCTCCCTCGACATCTCGCTCCGTGCGACACTCGCTATAACGCACTACCCCACCCGCGCACTCGTTGATCAGTCGCTCGATACGCGGCTGCTCCATCTCGTGCGGCGCGATGACAAACTTCACGTCGGGGTGCGCATTGACAAAGGGCACCAGCAGATCCTCGTCGGGTCGCCAGCTGCTACCTACGATAAAGAGTCGATCCGCACCCTTAAACTGCTCGATCAACGGGAAGCGCATCGCCTGCGCAGGCAGTGCCGCAGCACGGTCGAAACGGGTATCGCCCGCCACAATCGCATTATCGAACCCTATCTCGGCAAGCAGTGTTTTAGACTCCTCATTCTGCACAAAAATCAGTTCGAAGGTGGTCAATGCGCGGCGGAACATCCAGCCCCAAGGCTTGAAGAAGATCGAGTCGCGGCGGAAGAGCGACGAGAAGATATAGGTCTGTATCTTGCGATTTTTCAGCTCTTTAAGATAGTTGAGCCAATAATCATACTTGACAAAAACGGCAAATTTGGGGCGCACGATATCCAGAAAACGGCGCACATTGCGCGGCGTATCGGCAGGCAGATAGAAGACCCAATCGGCGGCTGCGAAATCCTTGCGGATCTCATAACCCGACGGAGAAAAGAATGTGAGCAGAATTCGATATTCGGGATAGCGTTCGGGGATCATCTCGATAACGGGGCGACCCTGCTCGAACTCACCGAGCGACGAAGCGTGAATCCATACGATAGGCTTCGACGAGCCGCTGACAGCAGCCTCCAAACGCTCGAAAATTCCTCGACGACCCTCAACCCATTTACGGGCCTTGGGCTTCCAAGGAGCAACAGCCTTGATTGCGGCGGTATAGGCCGCGATGCCTAAACTATATAAGCACATTCTATCTTCTTTCTTATCTCTGATATGATTCTGAAACTCTGCAACTTGCGCTACCAGCGGAATTGCACCACATCCTCTTCGTAGCGCACCTCGAAGTGCCCATCGGGATAGTGCTCGACCGCCATAAGGTCAAATTGCGGCTCCAAAGATACGCGATAAATTGCTAAATACAATGAGGCAGCGCGCTTTAATGACCGTTGCTTGCGGCGATCCAACGCCTCTTCGGGCGTAGTCAGACCACCCGCCTTGCGCGTTTTCACCTCGATAAAGTGGATCACACCATACTTGGTCGCCACGATATCCAACTCATAGCGACCCTGTCGCCAATTGCGATGTAGCAGCGAGAAGCCGTTGGCCGCAAGCCATTGGGCCGCAAACTCCTCGCCGGCCATACCTATTTTGTGCTTATCAATCATCTCCGCACGTCAGACCAAAGATCCGAACACTCCTGATTTGACTCTACATCAAGAACGAAAGATCGTCGCCCGCATTCACCTCAACGATAGGCTGATTGCGCTTGAAGATGCGCATCGGACGGCTACCGATCAACTCCATCTTATCGCCCTCGACGCGGAGCATACAACCCTCACGCAGACCAACTACATAGCGGCGGGGATTAGCCTCGATATACTCCAAAATGCGCTGCTCGCGAGTCTCGCCTGCGTGGCCCTCCGGATTAGCATCGAGATAGTGGGGATTGATCTGGAAACGAACTGCATTGATCGCCTTGAACGATTCGGGCTCAACGATAGGCATATCGTTGGTTGTGCAGATGGTCGGGCAAGCGACATTGCTACCTGCACTCCAACCAACATAGGGAGTGCCCTTCTCGATCTTCGACTTGATGGCCGACATCAGCTTCTGACGCTGCATCATACGTGCCAAAGCGAAGGTATTGCCACCACCAACACAGATCGCCTCTGCATCGCGGATCATCTTTGCAGGATTCTTCGAGCGATGTACCGAACGAACACGGATGCCGAGCTCGGCAAAACGCGCCTGAACCTTCGCCTCGTACTCTGCATACGAGAATGTTACTGCTGCATAGGGAACGAAGACGATCTCTTTGATACCCTTCAAAAAGTCGCCGATCTGGGGCATAGGATACTGCAAATAGGGCTCGCCTGCATTGGTCGAGTTGCTGATTAAAAGAAGTCGCATAGTTATTGTTGTTTATGGTTATTATTATTTCGTTGCTCTTATTGGTCGAATACTTTATATATATAATAGGCCGCCGTCATAGGCGTTCGATAATCATCGCACAATGCCACTAATACGATACGAAATTACGAAATATTCACCGAATAAACGCTATTCCGAGGTGATTAATTATACTCTGCCGAAGATTTATTCACTTATCGAAGGCTTCTCTATCCCCTCCGATGAGGGCTCCTCGGCCGCGATCAATCGTTCGATCTGTTCAGGGAAGTGGCGATATTCAAGCGCGTGGATGCGCTCTTCGAGAGTCTGCGGCGTATCATCGGGCAGCACGTCGCACTCGAATTGCGCCACTATCGAGCCACTATCATACTCTTCGGTAACCAAATGTATCGTAATTCCGCTACGCTTGCAACCTGCGGCGATTACCGCCTCGTGCACGTGGCGACCGAACATACCTTTACCGCCGAACTCCGGCAATAGCGAGGGGTGCACATTGACAATTCGGCCCCTATATGCGGCAATGATTTCGGGAGGTAAAAGCAGCAGCCAACCTGCCAAAACAAGCCACTTTATATCGCGCTTTCGAAGCTCATCGAGTAGCACATTCGGATCGGCAAGTTGCTCGCGAGTAACGATAATCGACTCGATTCCGCACGCCGCAGAATGTTCTAAAACGCCGGCCGTTTTTCGCGAAGCAACCACCAAACGCACTCTGGCGAGGGTGAATTGTTCTAAATGTCGGGTAATTTGGAGCATATTGGAACCCCGACCCGACGCAAATATGGCTATGTTGTTCATATTCAATGTATTAGCACAAAAAGTGCATTCAAAGTGTCAATTTTTTGCGTTGATATGTCAAAAGTAATAAAAAAAGTGTTACTTTTGCGCAAAATTCGTCAATTCAATTGAAGAAATTTTACAGCTAAATAATGTTTAACTAAAAATTGAAAGTTATGTCAGAAGTAGCAAACAAAGTTGTCGAGATTATCGTTGATAAGCTTGGCGTTAAGGCAGAGGAAGTTGTACCCGAAGCAAGCTTCACCAACCACCTCGGTGCAGATTCGCTCGACACCGTAGAGTTGATTATGGAGTTTGAGAAGGCATTCGACATCCAGATTCCCGACGAGGACGCTGAGAAGATCACTACTGTTGGCGACGCTATCGCTTACATCGAGGAGAAGAAGAACTAATTCTCGATTGACAGCAATAGGCTGTTAGAACAGAAAATCTCGCATAAGCAAATTTCGCTGCGTAAAATAATTTTAACCTTAAACCTGAAATTATGGAAAAAAGACGAGTAGTTGTTACAGGCATTGGTACTATTAACCCCCTAGGTCATAATATTGAAGAATATTTTACTAATCTTAAAAACGGAGTTAGCGGTGCAGCCCCAATTACTCGATTCGACGCGGAGAAGTTCAAGACGAGGTTTGCATGCGAAGTTAAAGACTACGATTATACCAAATATTTCGATCGCAAAGAGGTTCGCCTCTATGATCTCTATACCCAGTTCGCGCTGATTGCAGCCGAGCAGGCTATTGCCGATTCGGGTCTCGACCTTGAAAAGGTAGAAAAGGAGAGCGCCGGTGTTATCTGGGGCTCTGGTATTGGTGGTCTTGAAACTTTCTTCCAAGAAGTAAAGGGCTTTGTCGAGGGTGGCTTAACCCCTCGATATAGCCCTTTCTTTATTCCTAAAATGATTGCCGATATTGCCGCAGGCCATATCGCAATGAAATATGGGTTTATGGGCCCGAACTACTGCACCGTCTCGGCGTGTGCCTCGTCAAACCACGCGATGATCAGCGCACTCGACGCAATCCGTCTGGGTAAGGCCGACATCGTTATTACGGGCGGCTCGGAGGCTCCTGTGAATGAGCCGAGCGTGGGCGGTTTCAGCGCTATGAAGGCTATCTCGACCCGCAACGATGACCCCAAGACCGCATCGCGTCCCTTCGACGTGAATCGCGACGGTTTCGTTATCGGTGAGGGTGGCGCAGCTCTGATCTTCGAGGAGTATGAGCACGCCAAGGCTCGTGGCGCAAAGATCTATGCCGAGGTGATGGGCGGCGGTGCAAGTGCCGATGCTTACCACTATACGGCTCCCCACCCCGAAGGCAAGGGCGCAATTCTCTCGATGCGCAACTGCTTGAAGGATGCAGGCGTAGCTCCCGAAGAGGTTGATTATGTGAATGTTCACGGCACCTCGACCCCTGTTGGCGACCCCGCAGAGTTGAAGGGTATCGCAGAGGTCTTCGGCGAGAATGCTTACAAGATGAATATCTCATCGACCAAATCAATGACCGGCCACTTGTTGGGTGCAACAGCTGCCGTAGAGGCTCTGGCCTGCATTATGGCAATCACTCGCGGCGTAATCCCTCCGACGATCAACTGCGAGGAGGTTGATCCGCAGATCGATCCGAGATTCAATCTCACGTTGGGCACTGCACAGACTCGCGAGGTACGTTACGCAATGAGCAACACCTTCGGTTTCGGCGGTCATAACTCGACTATTCTGTTCGGTAAATTTACCGAGTAATACCGCCTAAAATGTCGTAGCCATATGTTCGATTTCATCCGTCGGCCGTTTTTGAGGCGTTTTGGTCGCGACAGCGTGTATTACAGAATGATAGACGATGTGTTCGGGATTTGTCCCGATAACATCGAGCTTTATAAGCTGGCTTTGGTTCACAAGTCAGCTTCTTTGTTTTTAGACGATGGCCGCCAAATCAATAACGAACGTCTTGAATTTCTGGGAGATGCAGTCATTGAGACGGTGGTATCGGACTACATCTTCATCGAATATCCCGAAGCCGACGAGGGTTTTCTGACCAAGCTTCGCTCGAAGATTGTCAGTCGTCAATCGCTGAACCGTCTGGCCGTAAAAATCGGGTTGGACAAACACGTGATCGCGCAATCGTCGGGCACGCTCGCACAAAAGCATATCTTCGGCGATGCATTCGAAGCGATGGTCGGAGCGATCTATTTGGATAAGGGTTATAATTTCGTCAATCGATTGTTGATCAACGATTTGATTGGCAAGAATATCGATATCGACGAACTGATGACCGAGGAAACCGACTTCAAGAGTCGCCTGATTGAGTGGTGTCAGAAGAGCCGTCAGTCGATCTCGTTCCGCACGATTCACGACGAGAGCTACTCGGACAGCCACCCCATCTTCCTTTCGACCGTTGTGATCGACGGCGTTGATGTGGGACACGGCACAGGTGAATCGAAAAAGCAGGCCGAGCAGCGTGCATCAAGTTCGGTTTGGCAGGTGATCTCGGACAACGATCTGGGAGATCAGCTACTCGAAGAGTTCGACCGTTTTGCAGCAGGTCAATAAATTAATTCTCAAAATGTTATGCAGATGAGCGATGGATTGACACTTCGCGAAAAGATCGCAGCTCGCGGCATTGAGTCGTTGAGCGATGCCGATCTGTTGGCTGTGGTGATGGGCGAAGAGAGCGCATCGACGACCACTTCGGCAGATGCCGAGCAGCTTTTGGAGGCCTTTGGAGGATCGCTCACCGCAATCAGCAACGAGGAGATTGCCCGCCTGCGTATGACCGCAGGTTTGGGTCTGCGTCGCGCCGAGAGAGTCGCCGCCGCAGCCGAGTTGGGTCGTCGCGTAACGGCTCAACAGAGCGAGCAGGTACAGACCATCGAGTCGAGCGACGACATCCGCCGAATGTTTGCGCCCCGTATGGAGGGTCTGCAACACGAGGAGTGCTGGGCGATATTTTTGACAGCCTCGAATCGCATTATCGACAGCCGCAGAATCAGTCAGGGCGGTGTTTCAGGAACGGTTGTAGATCATCGTTTAGTCGTTAAACGCGCGCTGGAACTCCTTGCACCACAGATCATTGTCGTTCATAACCACCCGTCCGGCTCGGCACAACCAAGCGGCAACGACGACCAGATAACGATGCGTCTGCGTGAGGCGGCGGCACTGTTCGACATCCGTCTGTTGGACCACATCATCATCGCTCGCGGATCGCATTTCAGCTACGCCGCAGCAGGTCGTCTTTAATCTCAACCGACCACACTCACGAATACCATCTTCGGCTTTATAAGAAGCGGAAGGATCCCTTCGACCCCACTATTTTCAGTAAAAAAACGAAATTTGCACGAAAAATGATTTCGTACGAATCGTTATTTCACTATCTTTGTTATAATGTAACAGCCTAAAATAGGAGTCGTAAGGTATGAAAAAGATCACCGTAGCTGTTGATTCGTTCAAGGGATCGCTCTCGTCGAGAGAGGTCGCCGATGCATTTGAGGCAGGTTTTAAGAGCCAATTCCCACAGTGTGAAGTTATCAAGGTCAGCATTGCCGACGGCGGCGAGGGCACAGTCGATGCTCTGGTCGAAACACTTAATGGAGAGTTGGTTAAGGTTCTCGTGGCCGATCCTCTCGGTCGCACAATTTCGGCACAATACGGCATCATTGACAACGGTCGCACGGCTGTTATGGAGATGTCGGCAGCGAGTGGTCTGCCCCTTATCGCACCCACGGAGCGCAACCCGCTGCGCACCTCAACCTACGGCACAGGCGAGATGATTGTCGATGCAATCGAGCGCGGATGTCGCAAATTCTTGGTCGGTATAGGTGGTAGCGCGACAAACGACGGCGGAACGGGAATGTTGCGAGCATTGGGCTTCCGTTTCCTCGACGCGGAGGGCAACGAACTGATTGGCGGTGGCGAGATTTTAGAGCGCATCGATCAGATCGATGATTCGGCGGCACGCGTAGAACTCGCTGATTGTGAATTCATTGTAGCTTGCGACGTTACCAATCCGCTATATGGTCCCGAAGGTGCGGCATATGTCTTTGCTCCGCAAAAGGGAGCCGATGCGGCAATGGTCGAGCGATTAGATCAGGGACTACGCAACTATGCTCGTGCGATCGAGCGATTCAACGGTGTGCAGGTCGATGCAATTGCCGGTGCCGGTGCAGCAGGCGGTCTGGGCGGAGGCTTCAAAGCTCTGCTCGGAGCACGTTTGGAGCGCGGTATCGATATGGTTTTAAGCGCAATGCAGTTCTCTAAAATAATTGCAGGCAGCGATCTTGTCATTACGGGAGAAGGTCGCATCGATCGCCAAACGACGATGGGCAAGGCTCCGAGTGGCGTTCTGCGCGAGGCGACGGCACAGGGCATACCGACGATTGCCATTGGTGGCGCGGTACAACCCTGCGCGGAGCTGAACGAGAGTGGTTTTGCCGCTGTGTTGCCCGTTGTAGCAGGTCCCGTAACCCTCGAAGTGGCGATGCAACGCGATACGGCGATCGAGAATGTTCGCCGCACAGCCACACAAATCGCAAGAATACTAACTCTCAAAATCTGAAAGAAATATGAATAGTGCAATTGGAGCAATTATCGGATTGGTATTGGCTATCGCGCTGATTATCCGTAAGTTCTCTCCCGTTTATAGCCTTCTGCTGGGTGCTTTGGTCGGAGGTCTTGTCGGCGGTATGGGGCTCGACGGAACAGTTACGAATATGATTACGGGCGTGAAAGATATCACCCCCGCTATCGTGCGAATTATCGCCGCAGGCGTATTGTCGGGCGTGCTGATCAAGACGGGTGCGGCGGCATCGATTTCGCACACAATCGTCGATCGACTCGGCTCGCGACACGTCTTTCTGGCGTTGGCTCTCTCGACAATGTTGCTGACAGCCGTTGGCGTATTTATCGACGTGGCGGTTATCACCGTAGCCCCCATTGCAATCATCATTGCCGAGCGTATGGGCGTGGCTAAATTCCCGATGTTGCTGGCTATGGTCGGCGGTGGCAAGTGCGGAAACATCATCTCGCCCAACCCCAATACGATCATTGCGGCCGAGAACTTCGACGCTCCCCTATCGTCTGTTATGGCGGCAAATATCGTTCCCGCGATTATTGGTCTGCTTGTAACGGTCTATCTGATTATCCCGCTGATGCCCAAGGAGCGTACCGCAATGGCCGAAGGCGCAGAGCAGATCTCGCACGCCAAAGATGAGTCGCTGCCCTCGTTCTGGGCCTCGATCGCAGGTCCGCTGGTTGTTATTGCACTGCTGGCTATGCGCCCGTTGGCAGGTATCGCAATCGATCCTCTGATTGCGCTACCCGTTGGCGGTATTGTCGGTATCTGCGCCACTCGCCAATGGCAACGCACCACCGAGAGCATCAGCTACGGTTTGGAGAAGATGTCGGTTGTAGCCGTATTGCTCG
This sequence comes from Alistipes sp., assembly GCA_045605245.1. GTDB lineage: Bacteria > Bacteroidota > Bacteroidia > Bacteroidales > Rikenellaceae > Alistipes. The sequence goes on from JAZUPN010000028.1 coordinate 9,780, forward strand.
TAGCTACGGGTGCCATTGCAGGTATCATTAAGGCCTCGTCGCTCACCGATCTGCTTATCTCGGTACTCGGTCAGGGCGAGTCGGCAAAGTTGTTACTCGCACCCGTTTCGGGCGCAATAATGTCGGCCGCAACGGCCTCGACCACCGCAGGCGCAACCATCGCCTCGGCATCGTTCGCACCCTCGATTCTCGCATCGGGCATCTCGGCCGTATGGGGAGCCGCGCTGGTAAATGTCGGCGCAACGGTTCTCGACCACCTGCCTCACGGATCATTCTTCCACGCTACGGGCGGTGCCGTTGAGATGAACATCAAGCAGCGTCTGCGCCTGATCCCTTACGAGTCGGCTGTCGGTCTTGTTTTGACACTCTGCTCAATCGCAACCTATCTTGTGATCGGGTAAATCGCGGCGACTCCCTATTCGTATATATTCTATACATATAAATAATTACGGCCGGCTCTTTCGAGTCGGCCGTAATCGTATTGCGGAAGTTGAGAATTACTTCAAGTTGGGATTGATCTCGCCCCACTTCGAAATTTCGGGAACGATGTTCAAAGTTACCAACTCATCACGCATCTTGCAGAGGTGTGCATAGCTTGCGTCGAGTTTAGCGATCTCCTCCTCGGTGCCAACGGGCATCTGATAGTGGCAACCCTCTGCGTCGAGAACGGTATCCATAGCCATCATAATGTGGTTGTACTTCTCGTTGCATACATAGGTACCAACGGGGAAGCGGAACTTCTCACCACCCATTACCGAGCGGATCATCTCAACCGACAGATACGAGGGGCTCTGGAACGACGAACGGCCACGCAGCTTGATGATAGCTGCACCACCCTGGGTTACGTCCTTCTTCATCTGCTCCCACTCCTCCTCAGGGAACTCCTCGGTGCCGATGATGTCGTTCAGTGCGCGGCCAGCAACCTTAACTGCGCTGCCGAATACTGCCATCTGCTCGCCGTGGCCACCATAGGTAGCGCAACCGGTGATCTCGCTCTGCATTACGCCGAACTTCTTTGCCAATGCGCTCTGCAAACGAGTGGTATCCAGACCTGCCAGAGTGGTAACCTGACCCGGCTTCAAGCCCGAATAGAGCAGGGTTACAAGACCGGTCAAATCGGCGGGGTTGAAGATAATAACAACGTGCTTCACGTCGGGGCAGTAAGCCTTGATGTTCTTACCCAGATCCTCGGCGATCTTGCAGTTACCTGCCAACAGATCCTCACGAGTCATACCCTCCTTACGGGGAGCACCACCCGACGAGATGATATACTTTGCGTTGGTGAATGCCTCCTTAACGTCAGTAGTAGCGGTGATGTTCACATTGTCAAAACCGCTCTGGCGCATCTCCTCTGCCACACCTTCGGGCGAGAATACGTCATACAGACAGATGTTCGAGGTGAGGTTCATCATCAATGCGCTCTGAACCATATTCGAGCCGATCATACCAGCTGCACCTACAATAACGAGTTTTTCGTCAGTTAAAAATGCCATAATTTTACGTTTGTTTTATGTTTGTTAGTCAATTAGTTTCTATACTATTTGCAGCGCAAATTTACAAAACTTTGTTCGGAATACCTACACCCACAACAAAGTTTTTCAGCGATTTTGTAACAAATTTACACCATTTTGCGCAAAATCGCAACACTGCGCAACCCTTTTGGTGCTTCGTCTATCGGATTTCGCGCAACAGATCGAGCAGCAACGCCCAGAACTTATCGACGGTCGCGATCTCCAAACGCTCGTCGGGCGAGTGAACGCCGCGCAGTGTCGGGCCAAACGAAACCATCTCCAAAGCGGGATACTTTTCGAGGAATAGACCACACTCCAAGCCTGCGTGGATTGCACGTACCTTCGGCTCCTTGCCAAACAACTTCTCGTAGCTCTGGCGGCAAACATCCAAAAGCATCGACTGCGGGTTGGGAGCCCAACCGGGGTAGCCGTCGCTATGCTCGACCTCGGCACCTGCTAACGTGAAGACCGAATCGACGGTTGACATTGCGTAGAGCTTACCGCTTTCGAGCGACGAACGCTGCGACGAGGTTACGACGATGCGGTTGTCATCAACGAACTTAACCGATGCGAGGTTGGTCGAGGTCTCAACCAAACCGGGCATTGCGTAGCTCATTGCCAACACACCGTTGGGTACGCCTACGAGCGAGTAGATCAGTGCGTGCTGCGTCTTCTCGTCGATGACCATATCGGCAGCCGAACGACTCAACGAGATCGAGAGGTTAGGCTCGGTGAACTGGTATTCGGCACGAACATCCTTTGCAAACTGCTCGAACTCCTTCTCGAAGAGCTTCGCATCAGCTTCGGGCATACCGAAGATTGCGTAGGCCTCGCGCGGGATTGCGTTGCGCAGGTTACCGCCGCAGAAGTAGCTCAAACGAACGTCGAAACGCTGCTCGGCGATCCACAACATACGTGCAACGATCTTATTCGAGTTAGCCAGACCGTCGTTGATGTTGTCGCCCGAATGGCCTCCTTTAAGGTCAGATACGTCAAGACGATAGTAAATAAAATCCTTCGGTGCAGCCTTCGGAGTGTAGTGGAACGTCGCTACGGTGTCGATACCGCCCGCGCAACCGATAAAGATCTCACCCTCGTCCTCCGAGTCGAGATTGACCAGATACTGTGCCGTCAGCATACCCTCGCCCAACTCGAAAGCTCCCGTCAGACCCGTCTCCTCATCGACCGTAAAGAGAGCCTCAACGGGACCGTGCTCAATCTCGGTGTCGATCATCACGGCCAACGCAGCCGCCATACCGATGCCGCAGTCGGCACCCAGCGTCGTACCACGAGCGCGTACCCAGCCTTCGTCATCGACGTATGCCTGAATGGGATCGTTCTCGAAGTCGAATTCAACGTCAGAATTCTTTTCGCAGACCATATCCATATGTGCCTGCAAAGCCACCGTCGGGCGATTTTCGTAGCCTGCCGTTGCGGGCTTGCGCATCACTACGTTGCCAATTGCATCGCACTTATACTCAATGCCGTGCTTCTCGGCAAAGGCGATGAGCCACTCTATGATTTTCGCCTCCTTCTTCGAGGGGCGGGGAACCTTCGTAATTGCTTCAAACTGCTCCCAAACAATCGCGGGAGAGAGCTCTGAAATCTGTGTCATATATATACTAATGTTTAGTGATTTTGGACAAAGTTATGTTTTTTTTCGATACCAGCCCTCGTGAGCTACGAAAAAAAGTTATCTTTGTAGCACGCAAACCATTTTTACGCACAAAAGATGATGAAAAATATACGTATCGGACACGGCTACGATGTTCATCGACTGGCCGAAGGATTGACTCTCACGTTAGGTGGCGTTGCCATACCTCACACGAAAGGTTGCGTTGCACACTCCGACGGCGACGCTGTGATTCACGCGCTGTGTGATGCGCTGCTCGGTGCTGCCGCGCTGGGTGATATCGGTCTGCATTTTCCCGATACGTCGGGCGAATTCAAGGGCATCGACTCGCGTATTCTGTTGCGTCGCACCGTCGCTCTGCTGCGCGAGAAGGGCTGGGAGGTCGGCAATGTCGATTGCACCATCATCTTGCAACAACCCAAAGTGCGCCCCTATATCGACCAGATGCGTGCCGAAATGGCCGCCGCGATGGAGCTCCCGATCGAGGATGTTTCGGTCAAGGCCACCACGACCGAGAAACTCGGTTTTACAGGCCGCGAGGAGGGTGTTGCTGCCGAGGCTGTCGCTCTGATTTACAAGGCCTAACAACCTCAAAAAATCCTTTAACCGACTACCACGCGATCCATCAACACGTCGTGTGGCTCGACGATCAGTTGCTCGACCAACTGACAAGCAAAACACGTACCTATCTTATATATCCGTGCCGCTGCGGGCGCACCTAAATAGCGATCGTAATAACCGCGACCGCGACCCATTCGTGCCCCCTCCGCCGTGAAGGCGACACCGGGTACGACCATCACCTCGATCTCTTCGGGCGGGCACTCTGCGGTCGCCTGTGGCTCTTCGATTCCAAACGCTCCCGAAGCCATCTGTTCGGCACAAAAATCGAAGAATCGCATCCTATCGTCGCCCTCGATACGCGGCACCACCACTCGCTTCTCGGCAGCCCATCGCTCAACAGCCTCACGAATGGGAGGCTCGTCGCCGAGTGGCATAAAAACTGCTACGGTTTTGGAGGCGATGAAACGAGAATCACACTCCACCTGTCGGGCGATGCGCTCGGCCGCCACAATGCGCTCCGAGGGCGAAAGTGAGCGTATCTGCGCTCGAAGGGCACCTCTTAACTCCGATTTTGTGAGAAAAGTCCTCTCCATAACGTAAAATTAAGTCAAAAAAAGGTTGTTATTCGACAAACAATTCTTATATTTGTACTTTGAAAATATAAGTGTATGCACGTGGTGTGCCCTCGGCTGACCGAGCATCAAACCACAAAATCGAATAAATCGAACCAAAATTAATTCACAAATATAAAAGTTTTTTTTAATCTATGAGTAATTTTCTCTGCAATTCGTCAATCGGCAAGAAGCTGGTGATGAGTATTTCGGGTTGTTTCCTCGTACTCTTCCTGCTCTTCCACATGTCAATGAACATCGCGGCACTCTTCTCGGCCGAGGCTTACAACGCAATCTGCGCTTTCCTCGGTGCTAATTGGTATGCCGTAGCTGCAACAGCTGTATTGGCAGCAGGTGTATTCGTACACTTCGCTTACGCTTTGTGGCTGACTATCCAGAACCGTAAGGCTCGCGGTCAGCAGCGTTACGCTGTAACCGTAACCGAAAAGGGCGTTTCGTGGGCATCGAAGAATATGCTCGTTCTGGGCGTAATCGTTATCGGTGGCCTGCTGATTCACTTGGTACACTTCTGGTCGAAGATGATGCTCGTTGAGCTTCTGGGTGAGCACACCGTATTGGTAGAGGGCGTTCCCGTTGAGCCTACCAATGGTGCTTATCTGATCTCGTTCATCTTCTCGAAGTGGTACAACGTATTGATCTACATCGTATGGTTGGCTGCTCTGTGGTTCCACCTCTCGCACGGTGTTTGGTCGATGATCCAGACCGTAGGTTGGGCTAACGACAAGTGGTACCCCCGCTTGAAGTGCCTCTCGACTCTCGTTGCAACTATCATTTGCGGCGGTTTCGCACTGGTTGCAGTTGTGTTCTTCGTTAAGAGCCTCGGCTGCTGCTAATCTTACTCCAACAAAGTAGAACAATAAAAAAAGAAAAACAGATATGGCTTTCAAATTAGATTCGAAGATTCCCGCTGGCCCGTTGGCCGAAAAGTGGAGCAATCATAAGGCTGCTATCAAGGTAGTGAGCCCCGCAAACAAACGTAAGCTCGACATTATCGTAATCGGTACCGGTCTGGGTGGCGCATCTGCTGCTGCTTCGCTCGGTGAGATGGGTTACAACGTGAAGGTATTCTGCATTCAGGACTCGCCCCGCCGCGCTCACTCGATCGCTGCACAGGGTGGTATCAACGCTGCAAAGAACTACCAGAACGATAATGACTCGGTTTATCGTCTGTTCTACGATACCATCAAGGGTGGCGACTATCGCGCTCGTGAGGCTAACGTTTATCGTCTGGCAGAGGTATCGAACGCAATTATCGACCAGTGCGTAGCACAGGGCGTTCCCTTCGCTCGTGAGTACGGCGGTCTGTTGGCTAACCGTTCGTTCGGTGGCGCACAGGTATCGCGTACCTTCTATGCTCGCGGTCAGACCGGTCAGCAGCTGTTGCTCGGTGCTTACGCTGCGCTGAACAAGGAGATCGCTAACGGCTCGGTTAAGTGCTACACCCGCCACGAGATGCTCGACGTAGTTGTTGAGAACGGCGAGGCTTGCGGTATCATCGCACGTAACTTGGTAACCGGTAAGTTGGAGCGTTTCGGTGCTCACGCTGTTGTTA
>JAZUPN010000029.1:0-3609 GCA_045605245.1 Alistipes sp.
CTTCGAGTTTGTGAATGAGGGCAAACGCGGTGCCGACATCGACAAACTGATTGAGAATGTCGATAAGTTCGCTTTCGGTAAGAAGTTGCGCGAGTTGTTGCCCGCTGACGCTACCGACGAGCAGACCGTCTCGGCAATTATCAAGGAGGGTTTGGCTTATGGCTCGAAACCGAAGGGTCTGATTCTCTTCCACGGCTACGGCGATGAGGTTCGTACGGCTATCGAGGAGCATCTGGTAGAGGGCGCGCAGTATGCCGCTTGCGATGGTAAGGTGGCTATTCACTTCACCGTTTCGCCCGAACATATCGAGGGCTTCCGCTCGCTGCTCGATGGTGTTGTTGCCAAGTATGAGGAGCGTTATGGTGTGAAGTATGACATCTCGTTCTCGGTGCAGAAATCTTCGACCGACACCGTTGCTGTTAATCCCGATAACACTCCGTTCCGTAACGATGACGGTACGCTGTTGTTCCGCCCCGCAGGCCACGGTGCGCTGATTGCAAACCTCGACGAGATTGCTGCCGATGTGATCTTTATCAAGAATATCGACAATGTAACTACCGACGCTCGTCGTGCCGATACGGTGCTCTATAAGAAGGCTTTGGCAGGTCTGCTCGTGGAGGTTCAGGAGCGTGCATTTGCTGCTTTGAAGGAGCTTCGCGAGGGTGCTTCGGCAATGCGTACCGCCGAGATCGCGCAGATGATCGAGGAGGAGCTCTGCACCAAGTTGCCCGATGAATGGACTCCCGAACTGCTCGTTGAGTTGCTCGATCGCCCGATCCGCGTCTGCGGTATGGTTCGCAATGATGGCGAGCCCGGTGGCGGTCCGTTCTGGGTTGAGGGTAAGCGTGGCGAGTGCGCTCTGCAAATTGCCGAGTCGAGTCAGATCTCGCCCGATGATGCCCCGATGATGAGTGGTGCAACCCACTTCAATCCCGTTGATCTGGTTTGCGCTCCTGCACGTTTCGATGGCACGAAGTTCGATCTTACGAAGTACACCGACCCCGCTACGGGCTTCATTTCGAGCAAGTCGAAGGATGGCCGCGAGCTGCGCGCGCAGGAGTTGCCCGGTTTGTGGAATGGTGCAATGGCCGATTGGACTACAATCTTTGTAGATGTGCCTTTGGCTACGTTCTCGCCTGTAAAGGTCGTGAATGATCTGCTTCGTCCCGAACATCAATAATTCGCAATTCAGGATTCTTAATTTGCAAAAAAAGCCGTGCTCCGAAAAGCGCGGCTTTTTTGCATTGTTGCTGTTTGATCTCATTGTCGGCGGGCGCATTTGGGAGCGTCGTAGGTGTCCAAAAATGTCTGAAAGTGCGTCAAAAATTCCAATCTTAAATTATTTTGCTGTAAATGTGGTGAAAACCGTAATAAAACCGCCCGAAAAATTGGCTTGTTCGCAATAAGTTTTGTACCTTTGCAAGTCATTTTAGACGTTGCTGGAAATAACTAAAAATTAAATATCTAAATCGATTTACGAATATGGAAAACAAACTTCAAGAATTGACCCGCAAACTCTATGATGAGGGTTTGGAGAAGGGCCGTGCTGATGCCGACAAGTTGGTTGCTGATGCAAAAGCAGAGGCTGCACGTTTGGTAGCAGAGGCAAAGGCCGAGGCAGAGGCAATCATTAAGGCTGCCGAGGATAAGGCCGAGGATCTGCGCAAGAATTCGATGACCGAGATCTCGCTGGCAGGTAAGCAGGCTGTTGCAAAGCTCAAAGAGCAGGTATCGGAGATGATCATCGCAAAATCGACCGTTGAGGGCGTGAAGGCTGCAAATCTCGATGCAGAGTTCGTTAAGAAGATGTTGCTCGAAGTTGCTCACAATTGGAATGGCGCATCGAGCGAGAGCGTATTGCTCGCAGCATTGCTGCCCGAAGCAAAGAAGGCAGAGTTGGATGCTGCTATCGAGAAGAGCGCGAAGGAGTTGCTCGCTGCCGGTGTTGAGGTAGGCTACTCGAAGAACGTTAAGAGCGGCTTCAAGGTAGGCGCAAAGAGCGGTGGCTACTACATCAGCTTCTCGGACGAGGACTTCAACGCATTGCTGGGTGAGTATCTGCGTGATAAGGTTGCAACTCTGATTTTCGGTAAATAATCCGTTAAGGAGTATGTTCGCAAAGAATTACTATTGTCTTGTAGCCGGTTTGCGCGAGTACACGCTTGAAGCCGATAATAAGGGTTTCAATGCGCGCGAGGTGATCGACGAGATCTGCGAAGAGCTAAATAAAGGTGATCGCCACTCGCTCGAATTATTCTATGGTTACTATGACATTGAGAATATCATTGGTTTGAAGGCGGGTCGTTCGCGCTTCAATCCGCTGGGCAATTTCTCGCGCGAGGAGTTGGAGCAGCAGATTGCACAGCCGACCACGTTGCCTCAATATATGACCGATGTGCTCCGTGCCTATGCCGATCCGGAGGGAGAGGAGGCCGAGAGCATCGACGTTTCGCTGCCCATTGAGCGTAACCTCTATGCCGCCTACTATAAGGCTTGTGCCGAGTCGGGTTGCCGTTACGTTCGTGAGTGGGCTGCGTTCGATCGCACGCTTCGCAATGTTTGCGCTGCATACGCTGCACGCCGCAAGGGCCAGGAGGTCGAGGGTGTCGTTGTGGGTAATGACGATATCACCGAAGCATTGGCTCGCAGCTCGGCTTCGGACTTCGGTTTGAAGGGCGAGTTGGACTACCTCGATGAGGTTATGGCTGCTGTTGCCGATGAGCAGAACATTGTTGAGAAGGAGCGCAAGATCGACCGCATCCGCTGGTCTATGTCCGACACGCTTGCCGAGAAGGACTACTTTAACATCAATACGATCCTCTCGTATCTGTCGAAACTGAATATTGTACAGCGTTGGTTCGCGCTTGATGAGCGTGTGGGCCGTGCGATGTACGACGAACTGATCGCCTCGTTGAGTGGTCGTGAGGTCGTGAGCAAGGCGATTGAGAGTATTTAACTGAATTGACAAATAACAACAAAAAATAGAATTAATGAAGACAACAGGGCGAGTATCGGGTATCATCTCGAACATCGTGATCGTTAAGGCTGACGGAGCAGTTGGTCAGAACGAGATTTGCCACGTATGGTGCGGTGAGACCCGAATGATGGCCGAGGTCATCAAGGTTGTAGGCGATGATGCCTACGTTCAGGTATTCGACAGTACGCGCGGTTTGAAGATCGGCGATAAGGTCGAATTCGAGGGACATATGCTCGAAGCAACTTTGGCTCCGGGTATTTTGTCGCGTAACTACGACGGTTTGCAGAACGACCTCGAAAAGATGAACGGTCTGTTCATCGAGCGCGGTTCGATCACCGATCCGATCGATTTCGAGCGCAAGTGGGAGTTCAAACCTCTGGCAAAGGCCGGCGATAAGGTTTCGGCAGGTGCTTGGCTCGGTGAGGTGCAGGAGCAGTGGGTTGCTCACAAGATTATGGTTCCGTTCGTAATGACCGAGAACTACACCGTAAAGAGCATCGTGGCAGCAGGTGAGTATAAGGTTACTGACGTGGTTGCCGTTGTAACCGATGCAGAGGGCAAGGACCACGAGATTACGATGGTTCAGAAGTGGCCCGTTAAAGTCGGATCGTAGCCATGTCGTTCTGTGAGCC
>JAZUPN010000030.1:0-36807 GCA_045605245.1 Alistipes sp.
GAGCAGGTGTTGCAGAACTATCGTCTGGCGTTCCGTGCCGATACGATGGTGAATTGGTGCCCCGCATTAGGTACGGTGCTGGCTAACGATGAGGTTAAGGATGGCCTGTCGGAGCGTGGTGGCCACCCCGTTGAGCAGAAGCGTATGAAGCAGTGGCTGTTGCGTGTTACGGCCTATGCACAGCGTATGCTGGACGGTCTGGATAAGTTGGAGTGGAGCGACTCGCTCAAAGAGATTCAGCGAAATTGGATCGGTCGCAGTACGGGTGCGCAGATGTTCTTCGACATCAAGGGTATGGAGGAGAAGTTGGAGATCTTCACCACACGTCCCGATACCGTTTTCGGCGTTACGTTTATGGTTATTGCCCCTGAACATCAGTGGATTGACCGTCTGACCACCGACGAAAATCGTGCGGCAGTCGAGGAGTATATCGCCCAGACCAAGAAGCGTTCGGAGCGCGAGCGTATCGCCGAGACCAAGCGCGTGAGTGGTGTTGCGACGGGCTCGTATGTCATAAATCCCTTCACGGGCAAGGAGATTCCGATCTACGTTTCGGACTACGTTTTGGCTGGTTATGGTACGGGTGCCATTATGGCCGTTCCGGCGCACGATTCGCGCGACTACGCTTTTGCCCGCCACTTCGGTTTGGAGATCGTTCCCGTTGTTGAGGGTGGCGATATCAGCAAGGAGAGCTACGATGCCAAGTCGGGCGCAATGATCAATTCGGGCTTCATTACGGGTATGGACGTTAAGGAGGCTATCGAGGTTATGTTCGACGAGGTTGAGAAGCGCGGCATCGGTCGCAAGCGCATCAACTATCGCCTACGTGATGCGATCTTCTCGCGTCAGCGTTATTGGGGCGAGCCGTTCCCTGTCTATTATAAAGACGATGTAGCTTACACGCTGCCCGTTGATCAGTTGCCGTTGCAGCTGCCGCCCATCAAGGACTTCGGTCCTACGGAGCAGGGTGAGCCCCCTCTGGCACGTGTCGAGGGTTGGTGCACCGAGGCGGGCGATCCGTTTGAGCTCTCGACAATGCCCGGTTTTGCAGGCTCTTCGGCCTACTATCTGCGCTATATGGACCCCCATAATTCGGAGGCTCTGGTTAGCCGCGAGGCAGATGAGTATTGGCGCAATGTCGATCTCTATGTGGGTGGTATCGAGCACGCTACGGGACACTTGATGTACTCGCGTTTCTGGAATATGTTCCTCTACGACCTGGGTTACGTATGCGAGGATGAGCCCTTCAAGAAGCTGGTTAATCAGGGAATGATTCAGGGCCGTTCAAACTTTGTTTATCGCGTCGTGGGTACCAATAAATTTGTGTCGCTCGGTCTGCGCAGTCAGTACGAGACGCAGGAGATCCACGTCGATGTGAATATCGTTCGTAACGATGTGCTCGATTTGGAGGCCTTCCGCAAGTGGCGACCTGAATTTGCCGATGCCGAGTTCATTTTGGAGGATGGCAAATACGTCTGCGGCTGGGCAATCGAGAAGATGTCGAAGTCGATGTTCAACGTTGTAAATCCCGACTATATCGTCGAGGCTTACGGTGCCGATACGCTGCGTATGTACGAGATGTTCCTCGGTCCGTTGGAGCAGTCGAAACCGTGGGATACCAACGGTATCGACGGTGTGCATAAGTTCCTGCGCCGTCTGTGGGGCCTGTTCTACGACCGCTTTGGCGAGTATAAGCTCACCGACGAGAAGGCTACTGCTGCCGAGTTGAAGACTCTGCATAAGACCATCAAGAAGGTGCGTGAGGATATCGAGAACTTCTCGTTCAATACCTCGATTGCGGCCTTTATGATTTGCCTCAATGAGTTGGGCGACTGCCCCAAGCGCGAGATTGTCGAGCCTTTGGTGGTGCTGATCGCGCCGTTTGCTCCGCATATCGCCGAGGAGTTGTGGCATACATTGGGCCACGAAACATCGGTTTGCGATGCGAAATATCCCGAATTCTGCGCCGAGTACCTCGTTGAGAACAGCCACGAGTATCCCGTTTCGATCAATGGTAAGATGCGCTTCAAGAAGGAGTTGCCGCTCGATATGTCGAACGAGGAGATTATCGCTACGGTGCTGGCCGATCCCGCAGCGCAGAAGTGGACCGAAGGCCGCGAGCCGAAGAAGGTGATCGTGGTTAAGGGCAAGATTATCAACATTGTAATTTAACTCTACACATCCGAAAAACAATGAACTACAACCAACTTTTCGAGCAGATTCGTGCCAAGCAGAGCTTCTTGTGCGTGGGTCTTGATACCGATGTCCGTAAGCTGCCGGAGGCGGTGCGCGAGGCTGCGGATCCGATCTTTGAGTTCAACCGCGCCATTGTCGATGCTACGGCACCCTATACGGTCTGCTATAAGCCCAATTTGGCCTTCTATGAGGAGCACGGTGCGGCAGGTATGGAGAGCTTCGAGCGCACGTGTCGCTATATCCGCGAGAAGTATCCCGAAATCTTTATTATCGCCGATGCCAAGCGTGGCGATATCGGCAACACGTCGGCAATGTATGCCCGCGCCTTCTTCGAAGAGGGGTTGGTAGATGCCGTTACGCTGTCGCCCTATATGGGCCGCGATACGGTTGCTCCGTTCCTTGAATACGAGGGTAAATGGTCTATTATTTTAGCACTTACATCGAATCCTTCGGCGGCAGATTTCGAGATGCTCAAATTGGAGAGCGGCCGTCGTCTGTACGAGCAGGTGCTCCTTACAGCGTCGGAGTGGGGCTCGAAAGAGAATACGATGTTCGTCGTTGGTGCAACGCAGGCGATGATGCTTTCGGGTATCCGTAAGCTCGTTCCCGACCACTTCCTGCTTGTTCCCGGTGTGGGTGCGCAGGGTGGCTCGTTGCGCGATGTTGCGGCACACGGAATGAACTCGCATTGCGGCCTTTTGGTCAATTCGTCGCGCGGTATTATCTACGCCTCGAAGGGTGCCGATTTTGCAGAGGTCGCAGGCCAGAAAGCGGCAGAAATGCAGGCAGAAATGGCCGAGCTGTTGAAGCAGTATCTCTAATTTACGGAGTGCGAAAAATCGAATTTTACGCCGCCTTGCCTTGATTCGGGGCGGGCGGCGCAAGTTTTATATATTACTGAATATGAGAGAGTTTTATTTAATGATGGTGGTGGCTTGCGCCCTTTTGACCAGCTGCGCCGCACCCCGAATTTCGCTTCGCGGGGAGCACCTCGAAATCCCTCGCGGAACGGTCGTTGTTGATGGCTTGGCAGCCGATTGGAGCGATGCTCGTCAGCTCACGACACTCACTAGTGCGCACGACCATACAACCCCCGACGGAACGCGTGTTGCGCTCTGTTATGACGACGAAAAATTGTACTTTTTGTTCGAGGTTGATGACCCTGCAATCGTAACGGGACCGGCCGAAAATGAGCGCGATCTGTTCGATCACGATCGTGTCGAATTGTTCTTTTCGTCGGATCGCAAAATGAACTTCTATTGCGGTGCAGAGATCGCCGAGGCGGGTGTTTTGGACCACGGTGTAGATGATAGTGGTAAGAATACTATGGCGTGGAATTTCAAGACATTAGAGTATAAAGTCGCGCATACCGAGAGGGGCTATGTAACCGAGGGCTCGTTCGATATGAAGGAGTTGCGTGAGTTGAATTTGATCGGTCGAAATGGTCGAATCTTCCTCGGTATTTTCCGAGGTGATAATCCTGCCGACGGAACGAAATATCGCTGGCTTTCGTGGACTATCGCGGACAAATTGCCCCGCCCGAATTTCCACCATCCCTACTCGCAGGGAGTCGCCTATCTAAAATAATTCATAATTCACAATTGCGCCACGCTTACGAGCGTGGCTTTTTTTTATTCAAAATTCAAAATTATTTACTTTGCTCCACGTGGAGCATACGCGGCGGCAGGGGGCGGCGCGACTTTTAGTCGCGTGTACCGCCGCGTATGACGAAATCCGAGATTTCGTTTTTTTGTGTGCGAGTCATTTGCCACAAAGTAAAATTGTGAATTGTGAATCGAGCCCCCCTCTCGCGCACGTGTAATACGCGACCGCTAACGTGCAATAAAACAAAAATATAGCCCTCGAAGTTTAGGCTTCGGCGCGTCGGCTTGCTATGAAGAGTGTAATATGCAGATAATCAATAAAATAACAGTCGTAAAATCAAAATACGATAAATGAAATTTATTTCGCGGAGAATTTGATAAGAAAATACAATCGCAAAATCGGCCGAAAACCGCTAAAACGCTGAAAAATCGGGCTGAAAAAGGTGAAAAAAGTTGGGCAAAATTGGTGGAAATAAAAAAAATGCGTACCTTTGCAGTCCCATTTTGAGATGGGATTGACGAAATATTAACAAAAATAAAGGACAAAACAGTAAGAAAATGCCTACTATTCAACAGTTAGTAAGAAATGGCAGAACGCACGTTGACTTCAAGAGTAAGTCGCCTGCGCTCGATGCGTGTCCTCAGCGCCGTGGTGTTTGTACTCGTGTGTACACCACCACCCCCAAGAAGCCTAACTCGGCTATGCGTAAGGTGGCACGTGTGAAATTGACTAATGGTAAAGAGGTGAATGCCTACATTCCGGGCGAAGGCCACAACTTGCAGGAGCACTCGATCGTTCTGGTTCGTGGTGGTCGTGTAAAGGACCTTCCGGGTGTACGTTATCACTTGGTTCGTGGTGCTTTGGATTCGGCAGGTGTAGATGGTCGTCTGCAGCGTCGTTCGAAGTACGGTGCAAAGCGTCCTAAGGCAGGTAAGGGTGGCGCTCCCGCAAAGAAGAAGTAAAAAGAAGAAATTTTTTAACAAAGAGAAACAACAATGAGAAAAGCAAAGCCTAAGAAGCGAATTCTACTTCCGGATCCCAAGTTCTCGGACGTACTTGTTACAAGGTTTGTGAACAACCTTATGTTGGACGGAAAGAAGAGTATTGCCTATTCGATTTTCTACGATGCGTTGGATATCGTTGGCGAGAAGATGAAGGATGCTGACAAATCTCCCCTCGAAATTTGGAAGCAGGCACTTGAAAACATCACCCCGCAGGTCGAGGTTAAGTCGAAGCGTATCGGTGGTGCTACCTTCCAGGTTCCTACCGAGGTGAGAGCAGAGCGCAAGATTTCGATTTCGATGAAAAACCTTGTCCTTTATTCTCGTAAGCGCGCTGGTAAGTCGATGGCAGAAAAACTCTCAGGTGAGATAATGGCAGCATACAACCAGGAGGGTGCTGCATTCAAGCGTAAGGAGGAGATGCACCGTATGGCTGAGGCCAACAAGGCATTCGCTCATTTTAGATTTTAATGTAGAGGATTACGAAGATGGCAGCAAGAGATTTAACTTACACTCGTAATATCGGTATTATGGCTCACATCGATGCCGGTAAGACCACTACTTCGGAGCGTATCCTCTTCTACACTGGTAAGACCCACAAGATCGGTGAGACTCACGAGGGCGCTGCAACTATGGACTGGATGGCCCAGGAGCAGGAGCGTGGTATCACCATCACCTCGGCAGCTACTACCGCTTTCTGGAACTACAAGGGTCATCAGTATCAGATCAACCTGATCGACACCCCGGGACACGTTGACTTTACCGTTGAGGTAGAGCGTTCGTTGCGTGTTCTCGACGGTGCCGTTGCTACTTTCTGCGCAGTTGGTGGTGTTGAGCCCCAGTCGGAGACTGTATGGCGTCAGGCTGATAAGTACAACGTACCCCGTATCGGTTACGTTAACAAGATGGACCGTACCGGTGCAGACTTCTATGCAGTTTGCGCACAGATCAAGGAGCACTTCGGTACTACCGCTCTGCCCGTTGTTCTTCCCATCGGTGTAGAGGATAAGTTCGAGGATTTGATTGACCTTATATATAAAAAGGCAGTCTACTACTACGTTGACAAGACCGTTCGCGACAACTTCGAGTTGCGCGAGATCCCCGAAAATATGAAGGCTGAGGCCGAGGAGTGGCGTAACAAGTTGATCGAGGAGGTTGCTTCGGTTGACGACGCTCTGATGGAGAAGTTCTTCGAGGATCCCGATTCGATCACTCCCGAAGAGCTGATCGCAGCAATCCGTAAGGCTACGATGCAGATGCAGGTTGTTCCTATGTTGTGCGGCTCGTCGTTCCACAACAAGGGCGTACAGCACCTGCTCGACGCAGTTATGGCTTACCTGCCCTCGCCGCTGGATGTTCCCGCAATCGAGGGTGTGAACCCCAAGACCGAGGAGACCGAGGTGCGTAACGCAACTGAGGCTGATCCTTTCTGCGGTTTGGCATTTAAGATCGCTACCGACCCCTTCGTAGGTCGCTTGGCATTCGTTCGTGTATATTCGGGTAAGCTCGATGCAGGTTCGTATGTTTACAATGCACGTAGCGGCAAGCGTGAGCGTATCAGCCGTATCTACCAGATGCACGCTAACAAGCAGAATCCTCTCGAAACCGTAGGTGCAGGTGATATCTGCGCAGCAGTAGGTTTCAAGGAGATTCGCACCGGTGATACCCTGTGCGCAGAGGGTTCGCCCATCGTATTGGAGCAGATGACCTTCCCCGAACCGGTTATCGGTTTGGCAGTTGAGCCCAAGACCCAGAAGGATCTTGATAAGCTCGGCATCGCACTCGGCAAGTTGGCAGAGGAGGATCCCACCTTCACCGTTAAGACCGACGAGGATAGCGGTCAGACTATCATCAGCGGTATGGGTGAGCTTCACTTGGATATCATCGTTGACCGTCTGAAGCGTGAGTTCGGCGTAGAGATCAACCAGGGTGCTCCCCAGGTTAACTACAAGGAGGCTCTTACCCAGACCGTTCAGCACCGTGAGGTATTCAAGAAGCAGACCGGTGGTCGCGGTAAGTTCGCAGATATTATCTTCGAGATCGGTCCCGCATCGGAGGGCAAGGTTGGTCTTGAATTCGTTGATGAGGTTAAGGGCGGTAACATTCCCAAGGAGTTTATCCCCGCAGTTCAGAAGGGCTTCGAGTCGGCTATGGCTAACGGTGCTTTGGCAGGTTACACTATGGATTCGATGAAGATTACCTTGAAGGACGGTTCGTTCCACCCCGTTGACTCGGATCAGTTGTCGTTTGAGATCGCTGCACGTAACGGTTTCCGTGTTGCAGCTCCCAAGGCAGGTTCGGTGATTATGGAGCCCATTATGTCGGTAGAGGTTGTAACCCCTGAGGAGAATATGGGTGATATCATCGGCGACTTGAACAAGCGTCGTGGTCAGATCCAGGGTATGGAGCAGAAGGGTACTGCACGTGTGGTTAAGGCTAAGGTTCCCCTGTCGGAGATGTTTGGTTATGTAACCGTACTGCGTACTATCTCGTCGGGTCGTGCAACTTCGTCGATGGAGTTCTCGCACTTCGAGGAGGTACCCGCTAACCTCGCAAAGGATATTATCGAGAAAGCAAGTGGCAAACGTAAGGATTTAGAATAAGAATTAGATATGAGCCAGAAAATTAGAATCAAATTGAAGTCGTTCGACCACAACCTGGTTGACAAGTCGGCTGAGAAGATCGTAAAGACGGTAAAGAGCACCGGCGCAGTAGTTAGCGGACCTATTCCCCTGCCTACTCAGAAGAAGATCTTCACCGTAAACCGCTCGACCTTCGTTAATAAGAAGGCACGCGAGCAGTTCCAGCTCTCGACCTTCAAGCGCATCTTGGACATTTATAGCTCGACTCCCAAGACTATCGATGCACTGATGAAGCTTGAGTTGCCCTCGGGCGTAGAGGTTGAGATCAAGGTCTGATCGACACACAATATCGTGAGGCATTAACGTGCCGAGCAGGTGGACAACCCACCGAAAGGTAGGTTGTCCAACGCTCGCCACGCGCCTTTCGAAACAGGGTGCGGAGCTTTTGAGTGCGATCCCGAAACAAGAGGGGAGCAGGTAATAAGCGAAGAACCCAACAGGGTGCGGAGCTTTTTGAAGGGTGGAGCTGAGGAGTTAAGTCGGAACACTGACGAGGCAAACCCAAGCAAAAGTCGAAACAGAGTAAGGGGGCTTGTGAATAAGGGCAAGCGAAACGAAATGGAGTAGGGCTTATATGGGGCGAAGTTCGAATGAAAAGAACAACGCTTATATAGAAAGCAGGAATCGAAAGAGAAACGCATAATATATAATATATAGGTATCGCGCATCAAACAAAAACGAAAAACAAAACACACTTATAACAAACAAACGTAATTAGACAAAATGTCAGGACTTATTGGAAAAAAAATCGGAATGACTTCCGTTTTCAGTGCCGAGGGTAAGAACATACCATGCACTGTTATTGAGGCTGGTCCGTGTGTAGTTACGCAAATCAAGACTGTGGAGACCGATGGTTACGAAGCAGTTCAGGTTGCCTATGACGACAAGAGTGAAAAGCACACCAGCAGCAGTTTGTTAGGACACTTCAAGAAGGCAGGTGTAACTCCCAAGCGTAAGCTTGTTGAGTTCAAGGGCCTCGGTGAGGTGAACCTTGGTGATACTCTGACCGTTGACGCTTTCGCAGAGGGCGATTGGGTTGATGTAACAGGTATCTCGAAGGGTAAAGGCTTCCAGGGCGTTGTTAAGCGCCACGGTTTCGCCGGTGTAGGTGGCCAGACTCACGGTCAGCACAACCGTCAGCGTAAGCCGGGTTCGCTTGGTGCATCGTCGTATCCCTCGCGCGTCTTCAAAGGCAAGCGTCTTCCGGGCCGCACAGGTGGCGATCAGGTAAAGGTTACCAACCTGAAAGTATTCAAGGTAATTCCCGAGAGCAATTTGATCCTCGTAAAGGGTTCGGTTCCGGGTGCAAAGGGTTCGTACTTAGTAATTGAGAATTAAAGATGGAATTAGCAGTATATAACACCTTAGGTAAAGAGACAGGTAAGAAAGTAGTTCTTTCGGACGCTGTATTCGGTGTGGAGGCTAACGACCACGCTATTTATCTCGACGTTAAGCAGTACTTGGCTAACCAGCGTCAGGGTACTCACAAGTCGAAGCAGAAGAACGAAGTTGCAGGTTCGACCAAGAAGTTGAAGCGACAGAAGGGTACCGGTGGCGCACGTGCAGGTAGCATCAAGTCGCCCTTGTTCCCCGGTGGTGGTCGCGTATTCGGTCCCGTACCCCGCGATTACAGCTTCAAGCTGAACAAGAAGCTCAAGCAGTTGGCTCGCCGTAGCGCACTGACCTACAAGGCACAGGATAGCGCAATCACCGTAGTTGAGGACTTCGTAATGGAGGCACCCAAGACTAAGAAGGCTATCGAGCTGACCAAGAACCTGAACGTAGCAGAGAAGAAGGTATTGTTCGTAGTAACCGAGTCGAACCTGAATGTTTCGCTCTCGTGCCGTAACCTGCCCAACGTAAAGGTTATCAATGCAGCAAGCCTCAATACTTACGACGTGATGAACGCATCGGCCGTAGTTATGATGGAGGGCGCAGTAAATGTAATCAATGAAATGTTAGCTTAAAACATTGAGGAAATGGAAGTAATTATTAAGCCTATTTTGACCGAGAAGATGACGATTCAGGGCGAGAAGCTGAATCGCTACGGTTTTATCGTCGATACGAGAGCTAACAAGCTGCAGATCCGTAACGCCGTAGAGCAGATGTACAACGTAGTTGTAACTGACGTAAACACGATCAACGTAATGGGTAAGGCAAAGAGCCGTTACACCAAGGCTGGTCTGTTGGAAGGTCGTACTAACAATTTCAAGAAGGCTATCGTTACCTTGAAAGATGGTGATAAGATAGATTTTTACAGTAATATCTAAGAGAG
Organism: Alistipes sp.; assembly: GCA_045605245.1. Classification (GTDB taxonomy): domain Bacteria; phylum Bacteroidota; class Bacteroidia; order Bacteroidales; family Rikenellaceae; genus Alistipes. The sequence goes on from JAZUPN010000030.1 coordinate 9,720, forward strand.
ATGGCAGTAAGAAAGTTTAAGCCGGTAACTCCCGGTACAAGACATAAGATTATCGGTACGTTCGACGAGATCACGACCTCGACCCCCGAAAAGTCGTTGCTTCGTGCAAAGAAATCAACTGGCGGTCGTAACAACGAGGGTAAGATGACTATGCGCTATATGGGCGGTGGTCATAAGCAGATGTATCGACTCGTTGATTTCAAGCGTGCAAAGGACGGTGTAGCTGCCGTAGTAAAGACAATCGAGTACGATCCTAACCGTACGGCACGTATCGCACTGATCTGCTACGCAGACGGTGAGAAGAGCTATATCTTGGCACCCAACGGTCTGAAAGTAGGTCAGACCGTAATGAGCGGCGCAGGCGTAGCTCCTGAAGTTGGTAACACCCTGTTCCTGTCGGAGATTCCGCTGGGTACGGTGATCCACAATATTGAACTCTACCCCGGTCAGGGTGCCGCAATGGCACGTAGCGCCGGTGCCTATGCACAGCTGTTGGCTCGTGAGGGCAAATTCGCGATTATCAAGTTGCCTTCGGGCGAAACTCGTATGGTACTCGTTACCTGCCGTGCAACCGTAGGTGTTGTATCGAACGTCGATCACAACCTGGAAAGCCACGGTAAGGCAGGTCGCAAGCGTTGGTTGGGCCGTCGTCCGCACAACCGTGGTGTTGTAATGAACCCCGTAGATCACCCGATGGGTGGTGGCGAAGGTCGCGCTTCGGGTGGTCATCCTCGTTCGCGTAAGGGTCTGTTGGCAAAGGGTTACAAGACTCGCAACCCCAAGAAGACGACCTCGAAGTTTATTATTTCAAAGAAAAAATAATTAAAAGAGTAACATAATGAGCCGTTCATTAAAAAAAGGACCATTCATTGACCCGAAGCTTGAGGCAAGAGTAATTGCGCAGGCAGAGAGCAATAATAAGTCTGTTATCAAGACTTGGTCGCGTGCAAGTATGATTTCGCCTGACTTCGTAGGTCAGACGATCGCTGTCCACAACGGAAATAAGTTTATTCCCGTATATGTAACTGAAAATATGGTGGGTCATAAGCTGGGCGAGTTCGCAGCAACCCGTAATTTCCGTGGTCACGGTGGTAACAAGAAAAAATAAGGTAGAACATGGGTGCAAGAAAGAATTTAATGGCCGAAAAGTATAAGGCCGAGAAGAAGCAGAAAGCAATCGCTATTATGCGTGATTGCCCTACTTCGCCCCGTAAGATGCGTCTGGTAGCAGACATCATCCGTGGCGTTGAGATCAATAAGGCTCTGGGTATCCTCCGCTACTCGAAGAAAGAGGCTTCGATCCGTTTGGAGAAGCTCCTGAAATCGGCCATCGCTAACTGGGAGGCAAAGAACCCCAACGAGCGTTTGGAGGATAACACTCTCTGCGTTAAAGAGGTATTCGTTGACTGCGGTCGTATGTTGAAGCGCGTACAGCCCGCACCTCAGGGTCGTGCTCACCGCATTCGCAAGCGTTCGAACCACGTAACGCTGGTTGTTGACAAAATGGTAATCGAAAATAAGTAAAAGCAAATGGGACAGAAAGTTAATCCGATAGCTAACCGCTTGGGTATCGTTCGCGGTTGGGACTCAAACTGGTACGGCGGCAAGGACTTCGCGTCGCGTCTGGTTGAAGATGAGAAGATCAGAAAGTACTTGAATGCCCGTTTGGCAAAGGCAAGTATCTCGAAGATTATCATCGAGCGTACGCTCAAACTCGTAACTGTAACCATCTCGACTGCTCGCCCCGGTATCATCATCGGTAAGGGCGGCCAGGAGGTCGATAAATTGAAGGAGGAGCTGAAGAAGCTCACCGGTAAGGACGTACAGATCAACATCTTCGAGATCAAGCGTCCCGAAGTTGATGCAGTGATCGTTGCAAACAACATCGCTCGTCAGTTGGAGGGCCGTATCTCGCACCGTCGCGCTGTTAAGACCGCAATCGCTTCGACGATGCGTATGGGTGCAGAGGGTATCAAGATTCAGATCTCTGGCCGTGTTGGTGGTGCCGAAATGGCTCGTAGCGAAACCTACAAGGAGGGCCGTATTCCTCTGCATACCTTCCGCGCAGATGTAGATTACTGCTTGGCAGAGGCACTGACCAAGGTTGGTATCCTCGGTATCAAGGTATGGATCTGCACCGGTGAGGTTTACAAGAAGCGTGATCTGTTCGAGATCGCAGGTGCAAGCGCAAGCGCACCCCAGGGCGGTCAGTCGCAGCAGGGTCGCGGCAAGGGCGCTCCCCGCAAGAGAAGAAACAACAATAAGTAGTATGGACCTTTTAATGCGATAATAGAAAATGTTACAGCCAAAAAAGACCAAATTTAGAAGAATGCAGAAAGGCCGTATGAAGGGCTTCGCACACCGCGGAAACCAGTTGGCATACGGTTCGTTCGGCATCAAAGCACTGGAATCGACCTGGATCACCGGTCGCCAGATTGAAGCAGCCCGTCAGGCTATTGTACGTTATATGAAGCGTGAAGGTCAGGTGTGGATTCGTATCTTCCCCGATAAGCCGATCACTAAGAAACCCGCTGAGGTTCGAATGGGTAAAGGTAAGGGTTCGCCCGAAGGATTCGTGGCTCCCGTTACTCCGGGCCGTATTCTCTTTGAGGCAGAGGGTGTACCCCTGGAAGTTGCACAGGAGGCACTTCGTCTGGGCGCACAGAAACTGCCTATTACGGTTAAGTTTATTGTAAGACGTGATTACACCGAAAATTCGATCTAAAATGAAAAGTGCAGAAATAAAGGAGCTCACGATTCAGGAGCTGACCGAGCGCATCGAGGCTGAGAAGGCTAACCTCGCTCAGATGAAGGTGCAGCACGCAGTTTCGCCCGTAGAGAACTCGTCGTTAATCAAAAAATCTCGCAGAGATATCGCACGTATGCTGACAATTCTCGGCCAGAAGAACTCTAAATGTTAATTACCACTATGGAAAGAAATCTTAGAAAAGAGCGTATTGGCTTGGTTGTCAGCAACAAGATGGATAAGACCATCGTGGTTGCAGTTGAGCGTAAGGTCAAGCATCCTATCTACGGTAAGTTTATGAACAAGACTACCAAGTTTGTAGCTGAGTGCTTGGACGAGACCGTAAAGGAGGGCGATACCGTTCGTATTATGGAGACCCGTCCCCTGAGCAAAACCAAGCGTTGGAGATTAGTACAAATCATTGAAAGAGCTAAGTAGTTATGATACAGCAAGAAAGCAGACTTGTAGTAGCCGATAACAGCGGTGCAAAGGAGGTTCTCTGTATCCGCGTGCTTGGCGGCACAAAGCGTCGCTACGCATCGATCGGCGATAAAATCGTTGTTACCGTGAAGAGCGCTACCCCCTCTGGCGATGTCAAGAAGGGTACCGTATCGAAGGCGGTTGTTGTTAGAACCAAGAAGGAGATCAGACGTGCAAACGGTTCGTACATTCGTTTCGACGACAACGCCGTAGTACTTCTGAACAACCAGGGCGAAATGAGAGGTACTCGTATCTTCGGTCCCGTAGCACGTGAGTTGCGCGACCAGTATATGAAGATCATCTCACTGGCTCCCGAAGTATTGTAATCGTTAAAAACACAGAAGACTATGTCAACCAAATTGCATATTAAGAAAGGGGATATGGTTTACGTGAATGCCGGCAATAGCAAAGGGCAGTCAGGTAAAGTGTTGGAGGTGAACGTAGCGAAGCAGCGCGCCGTAGTTGAGGGCCTGAACATCGTTAAGAAGCACACCAAACCCAACTCGCAGAATCCTCAGGGTGGTATCGTCGAGCAGGAGGCCGGCATCCACATCTCGAACTTGCAGCCTATCGACGCAAAGACCGGTAAGGCTACCAAGGTAGGTCGCAAGCTCAACGAGAAAGGTAAATTAGTACGTTACGCTAAAAAGTCAGGGGAGGAGATTAAATAATGGCAAATTACATTCCTACACTCAAGACTACCTATAAGGAGCAGATCAAGCCTGCTCTGATGAAGGAGTTCGGCTACAAGAGCATTATGCAGGTACCCAAGTTGGAGAAGATCGTTATCAACCAGGGTATGGGTCAGGCAGTAGCTGATAAGAAGTTGATCGAGATCGCACAGGCAGAGCTGACCCAGATCACCGGTCAGAAGGCTGTTCAGACTCGCTCGCGCAAGGATATCTCGAACTTCAAACTGCGTAAGGGTATGCCCATCGGCGTTCGCGTAACGCTTCGCGCAGATCGTATGTACGAGTTCTTGGAGCGTCTGATCGCAGTTGCTCTTCCCCGTATCCGCGATTTCAAGGGTATCAACGAGAAGTTCGACGGCAAGGGTAACTACACCCTCGGCGTAACCGAGCAGATCATCTTCCCTGAGATCGATATCGACAAGATCACCAAGATCTTCGGTATGGAGATTACCTTCGTAACTTCGGCAAAGACCGACGAGGAGGCTTATGCACTTCTCCGCGAGTTCGGTTTGCCGTTCAAAAACGCTAAAAAGAATCAATAAGCTATGGCAAAGGAATCGATGAAGGCACGCGAGGTAAAGCGTGCGAAGCTCGCAAAAAGATACCAGCACAAGCGCGATGAGGTAGCTGCACGTGTTAAGAGCGGCGAGATCAGCGAGATGGAGGCTTGGCAGGAGTTGGCTAAGCTGCCCCGTAACGCTAATCCTATCCGTCAGCACAACCGTTGCCAGCTGACCGGTCGTCCCAAGGGTTATATGCGTCAGTTCGGTATCAGCCGTATTCAGTTCCGTGAGATGGCCTCGCAGGGTCTGATCCCGGGCGTGAAGAAGGCAAGCTGGTAGCAGTAACTTTTCACTGATTTTCGGGCCTCGGCATCTTCATCTCACCCGCGATTTGGGCGTTCAATTTTGACAACTTCTGTCAAAATGTGTAACGGTTCGAGTCGGGGAGAGATGAAGAATGTTGGCCTGAAAATCAATTTTTTGTAAAAAAGTTGCTGATATTTCGCAAGTTTTGATTAACTTTACGCGATTTTTTTCGAGTATTACCGTCGCAAACACCTAAAAACGAGGTGTTGGTGGCGGAAATTACTCGTGTAAATAACTAATTATTAACCATTTAATTTTTAATTTTTAATCGTCATGACAGATCCTATTGCGGATTTTCTCACGCGAATTAGAAACGCGGTGAAAGCCAACCACAAGGTGGTTGAAGCTCCCGGCTCAAAAATTAAGCAGGAGATCACAAAGATTCTCTACGAACAGGGCTACATCCTGGCCTACAAGTTTGACACTGACGAGCGTGGTTTCTCGACCATCAAGATCGCTTTGAAGTACAACGCGCAGACCAAGACTAACGCCATCAAAGATCTCAAACGTGTCAGCCGTCCCGGTTTGCGTCAGTACGCTTCGGTAGCAGAGATGCCCCGAGTATTGAATGGCCTGGGTATCGCTATCCTTTCGACCTCGAAGGGCATTATGACCGACAAGAAGGCTCGTCAGGAGAATGTAGGCGGCGAAGTCCTCTGCTACATCTATTAACGGGAAACGGGGCGGAGTTTTTTCGAGTTATGCTGGAGGCCTTATGCTATATGAATATAGCAAAGGCGTATGCGAAAGAAAGGCGCATATATAATATATAGGTATAACGGCGAATAGTGCAAACAGACAATCGGGTTCCATTGTACCGAGTAACAGAACGCACAAAACGTGCCACCCCGAAAGTGAAAACAAAACAAAAACTTTTAAGAAATGTCAAGAATTGGTAAATTACCTGTAAACTTGCCCGCAGGTGTCGAGATTAAGATCTCGGACGACAACGTGGTAAGCGTGAAAGGGCCTCTTGGTACACTGAGTCAGAAGGTTGACTCGGACATTACCGTTAAGGTAGAGGATGGTGTACTCAGCGTATCACGCCCCACAAATCAGCCGCGCCACCGCTCGATGCACGGTTTGTATCGCGCGCTGATCAACAATATGGTAGTAGGTGTAACCCAGGGTTACGAGATCAAGCAGGAGCTCGTAGGCGTTGGTTTCAAGGCTGAGGCAAAGGGTCAGATCCTGGAGCTGAGCTTGGGTTATTCGCACGATATCCATATGATGATTCCCCCCGAAGTAACTGTAACCGCAGTTACCGAGAAGAAGGGTAACCCCATCGTTACATTTAAGAGCATTGACAAGCAGCTCGTAGGTCAGGTAGCTGCAAAGTTGCGCTCGTTGCGTAAGCCTGAGCCTTACAAGGGTAAGGGTATTAAGTTCGTAGGCGAAACTCTGCGTCGTAAGGCAGGTAAGTCTGCAGGTGCTAAATAGTAAAAACGTAAAACTATGTCATTGAATAAGATTGAAAGAAGAGAGCGCATCAAGATGCGTATCCGTAAGATCGTTAGCGGTACTGCCGAGCAGCCTCGTATGACTGTATTCCGCAGCAACAAGCAGATCTATGTACAGTTCATTGATGACGTTTGCGGCGTTACTTTGGCAGCAGCATCGTCGAAGGAGATCGCAGACGTAGCAGGTAAGAATAAGTCGGAGGTAGCTGCTTTGGTAGGTAAGCTCGCAGCAGAGCGCGCACTCGCAAAGGGCATCTCGACCGTTTCGTTCGACCGTAACGGTTACCTGTATCACGGTAGAGTAAAAATGTTGGCCGACGCAGCGCGCGAAGGCGGTCTTAAATTCTAAGCGAATATGGCAAATACTAATGTAAAGAAAGTAAGAACCAGCGATTTGGAGTTGAAGGATCGTTTGGTAAGCATTCAGCGCGTAACGAAGGTAACCAAGGGTGGTCGTACTTTCAGCTTCTCGGCTATCGTAGTTGTAGGTAACGAGAATGGCGTTGTAGGCTACGGTCTGGGTAAGGCAAGCGAAGTTCAGGCTGCTATTGCCAAGGGCGTAGAGGATGCAAAGAAGAATCTGGTGAATGTACCCATCATCAACGGTACTATTCCTCACAAGCAGGAGATGCGCTTCGGCGGTTCGGAGGTTATGATCCGTCCGGCAGCTCCCGGTACCGGTATTATCGCCGGTGGTGCAATGCGTGCCGTATTGGAGTCGGTAGGTGTTAAGAACGTACTTGCAAAGAGCAAGGGCTCGTCGAACCCCCACAACCTCGTTAAGGCAACTGTAAATGCACTGCTCGAACTGCGCGACGCATACAGCGTAGCACAGGTTCGCGGTATCTCGATGAAAAAGGTGTTTAACGGTTAATCTGATTGAGTATTATGGCAAAATTGAAGATCACTCAGGTTCGCAGCCAGATCGGTTGTTCGGACATCCAGCGCAAGAACCTTGCAGCACTCGGTCTGCGCAAAATCAATCAGACCGTAGAGCACAGCGACTCGGCTATCATTCTGGGTATGTTGGAGCGCGTTAAGCACTTGGTCAAGGTCGAAGAAGTTAAGTAAGAACAAAAAAAGATTTTAAGAAGATGAATCTTAATGAATTGAAACCCGCAAAGGGTGCAACACATCACCAGAAGCGAATCGGTCGCGGTCAGGGTTCGGGCCACGGCGGTACTTCGACTCGCGGTCATAAGGGCGCACAGTCGCGTTCGGGTTACTCGCGTAAGTTGGGCTTCGAGGGCGGTCAGATGCCTTTGCAGCGCCGTCTGCCTAAGTTCGGTTTCACTAACCTGAAAAGAGTTGAGTTCAAGGCTATCAACTTGTCGGTAATCGAGGAGTTGGCAGAGAAGAAGAATCTCACCGAGATCAGCGTAGCTACTCTGATCGAGGCAGGTTTCGTATCGAACAACGACAAAGTTAAAATTCTGGGTAACGGTACCGTAAGCAAGGCTCTCAATGTAACTGCTCACGCATTCTCGAAGAGCGCAGCAGCAGCTATCGAGGCTCAGGGTGGTTCGGTTGCGAAGCTCTAATCAAAGAAACTCTTTAATAAACTCGCACCGTTATGAAAGAATTACTCATATTTCTTGTGATCATCGCTCTGGTTGTTGCCGGTCTGATGTTCAACAAGAAGTTTGTCGAGACTATCAAGAACATCTGGAAAATCGAGGATCTGCGCAAGCGTATCATCTACACTCTGTGCCTCCTGCTGGTTTACCGTCTTGGTAGCTTCGTGGTGATCCCCGGTATCAACCCCAACGCGTTGGGTGCCGGTTCGGGTATTGCTGACCAGGTGGAGGGCAACGGCCTGCTGGGTCTGTTGAACATCTTCACCGGTGGTGCATTCAGCAATGCTTCGGTACTCGCACTTGGTGTTATGCCCTACATCACCGCATCGATTGTCATTCAGTTGATGGGTATGGTCATTCCCTACTTCCAGAAGATGCAGAAGGAGGGTGAGAGTGGCCGCCGTAAGCTCAACCAGTGGACTCGCGTTCTGACGATCGCCGTTCTGCTGTTGCAGGGCCCCACCTACGTTGCCAATCTCTATCGACAGGTACCCGAATCGTTCGTATACGGTAATACCTTCCAGTTCGTTGTCTTCGCAACTTTGGTATTGATCGCAGGTACAATGTTCATTATGTGGTTGGGTGAGAAGATCACCGATCGCGGTATCGGTAACGGCGTTTCGCTGATCATTATGATCGGTATCGTCGCTCGTCTGCCCCACGCATTGATCGCCGAGTTCAATACCCGTGTTACCGAGGCAACTGGTGGTGTGATTATGTTCATCGTCGAGTTGGCACTGCTCTACTTCGTATTTATGGCAACTATCGCACTGGTTCAGGCAGTTCGCAAGATCCCCGTGCAGTATGCTAAACGAATCGTAGGTAACAAGCAGTATGGTGGTGTACGCCAGTACATCCCCTTGAAGATCAACGCAGCAAACGTAATGCCTATCATCTTCGCTCAGGCGTTGATGTTCGTTCCGATGCTGTTCGTTAAGGTCGCTCCCAACTTCGCCGCTGCATTTGCATACCAGGGATTCTGGTACAACTTCACTTTTGCAGTGTTGGTAATCGCATTTACCTTCTTCTACACTGCACTTGTAGTAAACCCGGTCAATATGGCTGAAGATATGAAGCGCAACGGTGGCTTCATCCCCGGTGTTAAACCCGGTAAGAAGACCGTTGAGTATATCGACACCATTATGACGAGAATCACTCTCCCCGGTTCGTTCTTCCTGGCTATCGTGGCTATCCTGCCCGCTCTGGCAATGAAGTTCTTGAATATCAATCAGGAGTTTGCCTACTTCTACGGCGGTACCTCGCTGCTGATTATGGTAGGTGTGATCCTCGACACTCTCAAGCAGATCGAGAGTCAGTTGTTGATGCGTCGTTACGACGGTCTGATGAAGACCGGTCGAATTCAGGGTCGCAACTAATTCTCACAAAGAGTTCTTGAAATAAGGAAAGATGATATACCTTAAATCAGAGGAAGAGATAGAGCTGCTCCGCGAGAATAACCTTCTTGTGAGTGCAACGCTGGCCGAAGTGGGTCGCCACATCGCGCCCGGTGTTACCACAAAGGAACTTGATCGCATCGCCGAGGAGTTTATCCGTTCTCACGGAGCAGTTCCTGCTTTCCTCGGGTACAACGGTTATCCCGCATCGCTCTGCGTATCGGTTAACGAAAACGTTGTACACGGTATCCCGTCGGATTACGCCCTGAAAGAGGGCGACATCGTATCGGTAGATTGCGGTACGTTTATGAAGGGGTTTGTTGGTGATTCCGCATATACGTTTGCGGTGGGAGAGATCGCTCCCGAAGTCCGAGCATTACTGGACACAACCAAAGAAGCTCTTTATAAGGGTACCGAGCAGGCTCGTCCGGGCAATCGCGTAGGCGACATCTCGGCAGCCGTGCAGTACTGCGCCGAAAAAGCCGGTTACTCGGTAGTGCGCGAATTGGTGGGACACGGCCTGGGTCGAAAAATGCACGAAGATCCCGAAGTTCCTAACTACGGCGCACGCGGCAGAGGCCCGCTGCTCAAAGCAGGTATGGTTATCTGCATCGAACCGATGATTAACATGGGCACCAAGCAGGTTGTATTTGAGCGCGACGGTTGGACCGTACGCACTCGCGACCGCAAGCCATCGGCACACTTCGAGTTTGCCGTGGCAATAACCAAAGATGGTCCCGACGTACTTACCGATTTTAGTGTAATCGAAAAAGCACTTAACAAGTAAAAAACTCTATGGCAAAACAGACTGCTATTGAAAGGGACGGCTCGGTAATCGAGGCATTGTCGAATGCAATGTTCCGCGTAGAGCTGGATAACGGCCACGTTATCACTGCCCACATCTCAGGCAAGATGAGACAGCATTATATCAAAATCCTGCCCGGAGATAAAGTTAAAGTGGAAATGACCCCGTACGATTTGAGTAAGGGTCGTATATCCTTTAGGTACAAATAATCAAAGATTGCTGAAAAATGAAAGTCAAGGCATCAATCAAAAAGAGAAGCGAGGACTGCAAGATCGTTAAGCGTAAGGGCAAGCTCTACGTGATCTGCAAGAAGAATCCTAAGTTCAAAATGCGCCAAGGGTAATGTTTCAACCAATTAAAAACGAAAAAAGAAATTTATGGCACGTATAGTCGGTGTAGATTTACCAAAAAATAAGAGAGGCGTGATCGGTCTGACCTATATCTACGGTATCGGTCGTAGCACCGCTCGCAAGATTCTCGATGAGGCAGGCATCAGCCACGACCTCAAAGTACAGGATTGGACTGACGAGCAGGTCGGTGCTATCCGTAACATCATCGCTACTAGCGGTATCAAGGTTGAGGGCGAGTGCCGCTCGATCGTACAGCTCAACATCAAACGACTGATGGACATCGGTTGCTACCGTGGTATCCGTCATCGTCTGGGTCTGCCCGTTCGTGGTCAGAGCACCAAGAACAACGCACGTACCCGTAAGGGCAAGAAGAAGACTGTCGCTAACAAGAAAAAGGCAACTAAGTAATTTTAGAGAGTTATGGCAAAGAAGACTGGAACTGTTAAGAAGAAGGTCGTTAAGGTTGGCGCACTGGGTGCTGCTTACGTTCACTCGACTTTCAACAACGTGATTGTAACCCTCACCAACGAAGTAGGCGAAGTTATCAGCTGGTCGTCGGCTGGTAAGATGGGTTTCCGCGGTTCGAAAAAGAATACTCCCTATGCAGCTCAGACAGCCGCTGCGGATTGCGCAAAGGTTGCTTATGATTTGGGTCTGCGTAAAGTTAAGGTTTATGTAAAGGGTCCCGGTGCAGGTCGTGAGTCGGCTATCCGTACTATCCACGGCGCAGGTATCGAGGTAATGGAGATTATCGACGTTACTCCGCTGCCCCACAACGGCTGCCGCCCGCCCAACCGTCGTCGTGTCTAATTAATCTGACACGCCCACGCACAAGCGAAAAGCATAAACTATTTAACAGACAACAAAACAACGTAAAAAGTAAAAAACAATGGCAAGATATATTGGCCCTAAAAGCAAAATCGCCCGTAAATTTGGCGAAGCTATTTACGGAACGGATAGAGTCCTTGAAAAGAAGAACTATCCTCCCGGACAGCACGGCCTGGCTCGCAAGCGTAAGAAGACCTCGGAGTATGGTATTCAGCTGAGCGAGAAGCAGAAGGCAAAGTGCACCTATGGCGTATTGGAGAAGCAGTTCGTACGTACCTACCAGAACGCAGCTCGTTTGGAGGGTATCACCGGTGAGAACCTGTTGAAACTGTTGGAGTGCCGCCTCGACAATGTTGTTTACCGTTTGGGTATCGCTCCCACCCGTGCAGCAGCACGTCAGTTGGTGAGCCACCGCCACATCTGCGTAAACGGCAACGTGGTAAACATTCCTTCGTACAGCCTGCGTGCAGGTGATGTAGTTGCTGTTCGAGAGAAGTCGAAGAGTTTGGAGGTTATCACCGACTCTTTGGCTGGTGGTCGCAAGAGCCGCTACTCTTGGTTGGAGTGGGATGACGCTTCGATGTCGGGTAAGTTCCTTCAGAAGCCCGAACGTGAGGAGATTCCTGAGAACATCAAGGAGCAGCTGATCGTCGATCTGTACTCGAAATAGTAACTAAAACCGAATAAAAATTATGGCAATATTAGCATTCCAAAAGCCTGAAAAGGTGATTATGCTCGAATCTACCTCTAACTTCGGAAAGTTTGAGTTCCGTCCGTTGGAGCCCGGATTCGGTATGACCATCGGTAACGCTTTGCGTCGTATTCTGCTCTCGTCGTTGGAGGGTTATGCAATTACGACCGTAAAGGTAGCCGGTGTCGATCACGAGTTTGCCGCTATCCCCGGTGTGATGGAGGGAATGATTGATGTGATCCTGAATTTGAAGCAGGTTCGCTTTGTACGCACGGTTGACAACGAGGAGGCCGAGAAGGTTTCGATCAACGTTGCCGGCGTAACCGAGCTGACCGCAGGTTACATCTCGAACTTCCTTTCGTTCTTCAAAGTGTTGAACCCCGATCTGGTGATCTGCCGTCTGTCGCCCGGAACGAAGATGCAGATCGACCTGACAATTGGTAAAGGCCGCGGTTATGTGCCCGCCGACGAGAATCGTCCCGAGGACGCAGAGTTCGGTCTGTTGCCTATCGATTCGATCCACACACCGATCAAAAACGTCAAGTATTCTATCGAGAACTATCGCGTCGAGCAGAAGACTGACTACGAAAAACTGAATTTGGAGATTACCACCGACGGCTCGATCCACCCGAAGGACGCGTTGAAGGAGGCTGCCAAGATTCTGATCCAGCACTTTATGTTATTCTCTGACGAGAAGATCACTCTCAATATGGAGGAGAACGGTGGTGCAGAGGAGTTCGATGAGGATGTACTGCATATGCGTCAGCTCCTCAAAACCAAGCTCTCGGATCAGGATTTGAGTGTTCGCGCACTGAACTGCTTGAAGGCAGCCGAGGTTGATACCGTAGGTGATCTGGTTCGCTACAACCGCAACGACCTGCTCAAATTCCGCAACTTCGGTAAGAAGTCGCTGACCGAGCTCGACGACCTGCTGGCATCGCTCAATCTCCACTTCGGAATGGACGTATCTATCTACAAACTTGATAAAGATTAATTAAATGAGACACAATAAAAATTTCAATCACCTTGGCAGACAGAGCAGCCACCGTAAGGCTTTGATGTCGAATATGGCATCGTCGCTCATCCTGCACAAGCGTATCGAGACAACTGTTGCAAAGGCAAAAGCTCTGCGTCAGTTTGTTGAGCCTCTGGTAACTCGCGCAAAGGAGGATACCACTCACTCGCGTCGTGTAGTATTCAGCTACTTGAAGCAGAAGGAGGCAGTTTCGGAGTTGTTCCGTACCATCGCTCCCAAGATCGCTGATCGTCCGGGCGGTTACACCCGTATCTTGAAGACCGGCTTCCGTCTGGGTGATGCTGCTGATATGTGCATCATCGAGTTCGTTGATTTCAACGAGGCTTACACCACCGGCGTTGTTTCGACCGAGGCTAAGCCCAAGACTCGCCGTTCGCGCAAGCCCGCAGCAAAGAAGACTGACGCTGTTGAGGACGCTACCGTAGTTAAGGCAGCTCCCAAGGCAAAGCCCGCTGCACAGAAGGCTGCAAAGAATACCGGTGCAAAGGTTGCTGCAACCAAGACCAACGTAGGTAAGAAGATGTAATTTTACATAATTACCGTAAGGAAGGCGTTCTCACGAAAGAGAACGCCTTTTTTGTTGCGGCGGGAGGAGTATGGCTGCGAATTTCGGCGTTGCGCTCGGCGCAGAGAGGAGAGAGGAGGGAGGAGTGCGGTTCGGTGGCGTTTGTTGGAGCCGTTGGAAAACGCTTTGACGGGTGGGAAAACGGACAGCAAAGCTAAATATCAACCACAATCATCGGGAATTGCGCGTAGTGGGGCATCGCCTGCCCGACCGAGGCATCGACATACGAAGGGTCGCAGAGGGTGAAACGCTGCCCGCGATGGAGAATGTTGGTCCCCTTGACGGGAGCGGAGAAGGCAACGCCGCAGGCTATGTGTCCAACCAGTTCGATTGCGGGATCGATCTGATACTCAATAAGTATGGTCGGGAGCGAGAGGAGATTGTCGATCAACCACGAATAGATCAGTGTGCGATCTTTGCAATTGTTGCGACCATAGTAGAGCGACTCCTCGATGGTCATCTGCTTGTGTCGGCCAAAGAGGTCGCTGTCGCTGGTGAAATCGAATCCGCGCTGGATCAATCCGAGTAGAAATTGCGCCGCCGAGAGCTCCGAGAGAGTGTCGATATGTTTGTTGAGCGACGCAAGGAGCGTTTCGGCCAAAGGGCGGGCAATCTCGGCGCGATGAAATGGAGCCTTCTCGGTCGTCGGATAGCTACGCATAAGTTCGATGCGAGCCAGCGAAATGGGGACAGAGATCTCCTCGCCGAGGTAGGCACTCCAACGCGGGAGAGCTACCTGCACTACTCGTGGTGAGGAGATCCCCACGCCGATCTCGATCGAAAGGGGGCGGCGCGTCGTGTCGCGCGGCTCGACGATAGGGATGTAACCATTTGGCGTTGAGATATATTCGAAGATGTAGAATCGTTCGCCGCCAATCTTGATATAGCCACGTTCATAGACCGTCCCGTCGAAGGGCAGGAGCATAACCAACTGCTCGCCGCTTAATGCTGCCCGCGCATCGAACCCCATTTCTCCGAGCAGAAATATCTGTAAAGCGATCTTCTCGTTACTCATCGTTGCAGGATATGCCGCCTCGCTCACCGCACGCACAAGCAGGTAACGCCCCCAATCACACAGGCTGCAATCGGCGCAGAAACGGCGTAGTTGAACGATAAGATCGTCGTTCGAACTCTTTAACATCTTGTTTTTGAGTGCCTTATATTGTTCTGCGGTCGGCTTGCCCAATCGTCCGAGCAGTGTCCGCGGAATCTCAAATTGGAGAGTGTCGCCCAAAAACGAAACGGAAAGATGTCTGGTCGCGCTTTGCGTGTCGCCTTTGCCCTGTGCGTGCCATCCCACAAGAGCAATCAGCAGTGCGCAGCAGGCGGTGATGAGAGATATTTTTGTCGTGCGTTTCATATCGGTCGTGCTTTTTATGCGAAAAGTGTTGAAATTCGACAATGCCTATCAAAAGTTTAACCCGAAATGTGCAAATTTTGAGCCGAACGGTTTGGAGTGAAATTTGTACTTTGACACCTCGGAATAGCCTCCGCCGCAGAGATCGACAGAGTAATTTTGTACCTATTTATATATATTGCATTATGAAAAGAGTTTTTGCTACGCTATGTATGCTCGCGCTCCTCACACTGTGGGTGGGCTGCTCGAATAGTAACGACGGCCTTGATTATCTCAAAGGCTCAACTGCGATCTGGGTCGGCGCGACCGACTCGATCAATATGGCCAATTTCGGCTCGACACTCTCGGTCAGCGGCGGCAACCAGAATATCGTCAAAGCCGCAACCGCAGGCTCGGTGTTGGTGTTGGAGGGTGTGAATACGGGCCTGACCACACTCTTTATCTCGACCAATCGGGTCTTTATCGAGATGATGGTGCGTGTGCGCGGATTGACGGGATATTGGGGCGTTACGACAAACGATAAATATGGAATTTCGGTGCAGATCGATCCCGTAGCGGGAGCCGATAGCGCACGTATAGTGCATATTAGCAAGGCGTTAGTTGAAAAATATAGCGGTGTGCTGGCTGGCGCGAGTGTCGAATTCGGGCGCAATATATTTATGTGGAGCAATGGTACTACGGGTGGCGAAGGGGCGTGGCAGTTGTCGGGAAATTCGTTGGTGCTGACGGCAGGCGGTGTTGCGCGAACGCTTGGTTTTGAGGTCTATGATGTTGATCGTGTGCGTCTTTCGGCCGACATAACCGAGGAGGCCCTCTCGCTCTATCCCGATGACGGAATCCTAACGGCCACCCTGAATTTCTTCCTCGACCGCCGAATTGTGATGTAACCCGCCCGAATAACCGAGCAACAGTAGGCAGGAAGAGTATTGAGGTAGAGCGATTTAGGACCTCGTTATAGTTAAGTAACGAGGTCCTAAATGTTATTCAAATTTGTTATAAGAAGCCGAATCTATTCAAGTAGTCGGATGTTTATTACATCTCCGTTTAATGAGATGTAGTAGAATATATAATTGTAGTCTCCGATACTGATATAGTTTTCTTTTTGTTGCGTTGTTAAAATCCCTCTGACACTAGGTGTTTGTTTAGTCAATCTGTGTTTAATTGCTGATAGTCCTGTCAAAGGCCACTCTGCTTCAATTTTAACATCTATTGGGGATGTAGTTTTGGGTGTTTTAATAACATAACAAGAATATTCCGGCAAATACCATACATTATCCGATTGTGGCTCTTGAATTTCTAATATTGAGATAAGATCCTTGGCAGAGCAAGGTATGAAATTTTGGATATATTCAGCATTTCCTGCATAATATAATGATACATACTGTTTCTTGGGCTCTAAACCTGTGTGGAAAGTATATCTTTTGTCGAACCAATTTTTTGATCTCTCATATGTATAATAATTGCCCACGATCACATCCCCATCATTCGCATCTTTAATATTTTGAATAAATAGTTTTCGTTGGTTAAAAGACTCTTGTCGGGCTCGATAGGCTAATATATATGTCGTAGGAATTACAATAATGAGTGTAATTAATGAAATCAACCGTTTATTAAGACTGCAACCTTTGGCCGCTATTTGTAATGATTTGATAAATAGAACTATAAGCAACCACCCAATATAGAATAGCTGATGGAGGCCTGTGAATGCAACAACAGAGAAGAACGCAATGCTGATAATGATCATTAAGTAATATGTAATATTTTCAGTAATGAACTGAAGCGTAATCTTTCTATTATAAAGAAGAAGTACAATATGTATAAAAATAGCAACAATTAAAGCCCAATAGCTGAAGAAAATATCACTGCATCTTAATATGGTGTTAACTATTATGTTCCCAGATGAAGAGTCTTGTAATCTAACAAAGTTGCCAGGAGCAGCTACTAAAATCAAACCGCCAATACAATATCCAATTAGCAGCCATAATGTGTTGCGGTTTAACTGTTTGAAGTTAAAACAATAGTAGATGCACAAAGCTCCTGCAATAGGAATAGTAAATGTCTCTTGTAGAGATCCACATAGAATGCCGACTGCAAATAATCCTATTGAGCAGTATGATGGGATGTTGCTAGTCGCCTTAATTTTTTCATAAATAAGCAAAAATGCAAGAGTCGCAGTGCCTGCCCATAAATAATTAACGCTACACGCAATATTTCCTAAAACCGTATATCCTATTTGGGGGATAAATAACCAAATAGCTAATGTGGTAAATATGTAATTAGCTATGGATGTATTCCAAGTCTTAAAAATCAAACGTGTTGTTAATCCGCAAAATACAACAAAAACTAATGAGTTTAACGCCTGAAACCATTCTACCCCTAATATACCACAAAAAAGTTGCACTATGCTATGTACAATAAATCTTCCAGAGTGATCCATATAGTGATAGCTTTGCGATATGATAATATCTTTTAATGAAGATATAGGAGATGTATCTCCCTGCATAAATGCATATTGATAATCATCAATAGCAAATATGCTGAATCTATTTAAGAGATAGATTGCAATTGTGAGTATAATAAAGAATATACCTCGGAATATAGGTGTATATGTAAGATTATCTCTCTGATCGAGCATTTTACATTAATTGTTTTTATTTAACATCTGCGGTAAGAAATTTCATACTAATAGGATGTCCATTAAGAGCTTCGTAGAAGAAAATATAATCATAATCTCCGATTGTTGCAATGTCGTCTATTTGAGACTTGAGAAAATTGCTAGAAACACTTAATGGCTCGTTGAAGATTTTTCGTTTAATTTTAGAGAGCCCATATAATGGGTATTCTGCCTGAATAACTACTTGGTTGTCTGGTATATTAGACGGAACTTTTATAATATAGCAATAATATTGAGAAGAATACCAAATATTATCAGAAACAAGATTAGTGTCTATTAATAATTTCGGGAGTTCTTCGATTCTGCAAGGAATATATGTCTTAAAGTGATTTTGGTCGCCCGTATGGTATAGTGAAGTTCGGTGCTTCTCAGGTTCGTACCCCATTTTTAATGTATACTTCCTCCCAATTACATTTTTCTCTACCTCATAGGCCAAATAATCGCCTGCAGCCACGAGCCCATCTTTAGAGTTTGATATCTCTGTTATAAGATCTTGTCGTAATTCATAAACCTCTTTTCGATATTTATATATAAGCGAGTAAAGCGGAATCATAATAAACAAGATGCAGAGTACAACGTGCGTGCTATATCGTTCGATCTGTCGCTTAAACGAAAAATATATCCCATTAAGTATTACGACAATAGCGAGCCAACCTATAAAAAATAGTTGATGCTCTCCAATATATGCTATAAAGATGGCAAATAGCAAGCCAATACAGATCATTACATAATATGGGATATTATAGTGGACGAACTCAATTAGACGAGTTTTGGATTTTATATATCCGATTATAAGTCCCAATACAACAAGCCATAGAACCCATCCATCGTATGCGATATTACGGATTCGGTTAATGACGATATCCAGGAAACTGAAACTCGAAGAGTTTGTGCTTAAACGTACAAAATTGCCAGGAGCGAAGATTAGGATTGCAGCACCTATGCAATATCCTAATAATAACCAAAAGATATTGCCACGAAGTTTTTTGATATTGAAGCAATAATATATAAAGAGGAAGCCCGCAATTGGGATAGAGAATGTCTCTTGCAACGATCCGCAAATAGAGCCAACAATCAATAAGATCAATTTATGAATAAATGAGCCTTGATTGTGTTTTGCGGTATGTTGAAATAACAATAAAAATAGAATCGAGAAGATTCCCGCCCATAAGTAATTTATGCCAAATGCGATATTCCCAAGTAACGTATTGCATATTCTTGGGATACATAACCAAATAATAAATGTAGTTAATGCATACCAAACAATTGGGGCTTTCCAAGTTTGACATACTATGCGGGTGGTTAATCCACAAAATGCGATAAATGCTATTGTGTTGAAAATTCGGAACCATTCTATGCCAATAATACCACAAAACAATTGCACGAAACAATGTATGATAAAACGACCGTTCTGTTGAAAATAGTGATCGCATTGTGAGGATATAATGTCCGAAAAAGAGGTGATAGGCTCAAATGTCCCGAACTTATAGGCGTACATATAGTCATCAATATTGAAGATGCAGAATCTATCTAAAAGATAGAATGCAATGCCAATAATGATGAAGAATATACTTCTACTTAATATAGAACTTTCAGCAAGGTCTCCTTCTCGCTTACAGTTTATTGGGTTCACGATATTTCCCATTAAATGATTTAATAAAATATACAGGACGGTTTTTCGATTCGTTGAAAATTCGGCCTACATATTCTCCTAATATGCCAAGGCCAATAAGTTGTACGCCTCCCAAAAATAGAATAGCAACCATTAATGAGGGGAAGCCCGCAACCGGATCCCCATAAATAATTGCTTTTATAATGACGTAAACCATATAAATAAAAGCCAATGATGCTATTATAATGCCAGCTACCGATACCATTCGCAGCGGAGCGATTGTAAATGACGTAATTCCGTTGATGGCAAGATTGAGCAATGAACTGAAATTCCATTTGGATTCGCCCTCTTGGCGATCGCCTTGCTCGAATTCGACTCCGATTTTGCGACAACCAATCCAGCAATACATTCCTTTGGTGTATCTCTCTTGATCTCGCATTTGACGAAGCATATTTATACACTTGCGATCTAAGAGCCTAAAATCTCCAACATTGGGAAGAACCTCGACTCTGGTTGAGTGTTGTAGCAATTTATAGTATGTTAAAGAGAGTTTTTTTCTTATAAAGCTCTCTTTACCTCGTGTTTTGCGGATTGCATAAACATCTTCATAACCTTCTTCCCATTTCTTTATAAATTCCGCAATAACATAAGGCGGGTGCTGTAAGTCGGCGTCCATAATTACGACACAGTCGCCTGTAACGTAATCAAAGCCTGCGAGCATTGCGACCTCTTTGCCGAAGTTGCGCGATAGATCGACATAGTTTACTCTATTGTCTTGCTCTCGGAGTTGTTGTATGACGTTGAGGGTATTGTCTCGGCTACCATCATTTACAAACATAAACTCCCATTCATATTGCGCAAGGCTATTGGTTACCTCGACTAACTGGTTATAGAGCAATGGCAGAGATTGCTCCTCATTGTATGAAGGGATTAAAATCGATACTTTTTTCATAAAGAGTTTTATTTGTTGAGGTTCTCCTCTTTTTCTTTATTAACAGATGCAACAAAATATGCTGGACGATTTTTTGTTTCGTTAAATATACGGCCAAGGTATTCTCCTTGAATACCTAAAAATAGTAGCTGGATACCGCCAAGGAATAGCATAACGGCCATTAATGATGGATATCCCGCAACAGGGTTGCCCCAAATAAGGGTCCTCAATACGGTTACCAGCATATAGGTAAATGCAATCAAAGATACTATGATTCCCATTACGCTGGCAACCCTTAAAGGCGTTATTGTAAATGAAGTAATGCCTTCAATCGCTAAATTGCATAACTTCCAGTAATTCCACTTCGTGGTCCCTGCAACTCGTGGTGCGCGGTCAAATAACAACTCTTTTTTGTTAAAGCCAATCCACGAGAACATACCTTTGGTATATCGTTGAGATTCTCTAATCTGTTTAAGGGCCTCAATGCACTTGCGATCGAGCAATCTGAAATCGCCAGTATCGCGCTGAATAGGAATAGAGGTCATTTTTTGCAGAATAGCATAATATAATTTGGAGGTAAACTTTTTCATAAAAGACTCTCCCTCGCGCGTTCTGCGCTTGGCATATACATCATCATATCCCTCTTCCCAATATTTGATCATTTCAGGAATTAATTCAGGGGGATCTTGCAGGTCGGCATCAAGAATAATCATACAATCTCCGGTGGCAAAGTCAAAGCCTGCCAGCATGGCAATCTCTTTGCCGAAATTGCGCGACAGATCGACATAATTTACGCGCTTATCATTGATGCGAAGATTTTGAAGCTGTTCGAGAGTGTTATCTTTACTTCCATCATTGACAAATAGGAACTCCCATTCATAATTAGAAAGCTCGGATGCGACACTTGATAGCTTCTCATATAAGAATGGCAGAGACTCCTCCTCATTGTATGCAGGAATCAGGATGGTAATTTTTTTCATATTCTTATAGCTTCTTTAATGATAATCGAACGAGGATGAAGTTAACAGGAATAACAATTGCAAATACAATTAGCGGGGCAATAACTTTTGAAATGCCTAAATATAGGAGGCCGTTAAGTATCCCTATATGTAATAAGTAGTTAATAATATGAGAGAGAGCAAACCCAATACCTTTTTTTAATGTTGGTTTTGTATGAAATGTAAAGTAATTTGATAAAAGGAAATTTGCACAAAAACTAATTATGTAACCAATGGAGTATGCGATTGTTGCATGCATAAACCCCATAATACATAAATATATAATATAATGTATTGCCGTTGCGATACATCCAACGATGCCGAATCGGATAACTTCCATCAACTTCTCTTTGTCAACTTTCATATAATTTAGGTTTAACTAATGAGTGCAACTGCTCAATTTGCAAATATACGAAAAAAGTCTAACATTTTGCAAATCGCTTCCTTTTATTTATTAATAGGTGTAAAATGGTCTGATCATATGATAAATTGATGTATATTTCGAAATGGTTATATCTCTTCAGTATGTTGTGTTGCGCAAATTGTAACATCAGAAGTTTGTGTAATAAAACGAACAACAATCCAATTGGCTAATAGGATTATTGTGCGGGAATAGTGGCTGATAGAGGAGAAATACACTAAAAAATGCAAAAAAACGCTCCAACTGTTTTTTTATTTGCAAAACTATTCTACCTTTGTGCCCGATTTCTCTAATTATCGACACGAATGAGGGGAAATCGATGTTCTTTGAGGTTTATTAGTCGCGGAACAAAAAAATATTCGCAAAAATTTGGTGGATTAAAAATTTGTTTCTACTTTTGCAACCCGAAACGAGCTCTGCCGATGTAGCTCAGTTGGCCAGAGCAGCTGATTTGTAATCAGCTGGTCGGGGGTTCGAATCCCTCCATCGGCTCAAACGAGCCCTGCGGATTTGAATCCAAAGGGGCGCAGTTGCAAAAGCGACTAAAACATATTGGGAGAATACCAGAGTGGCCAAATGGGGCAGACTGTAAATCTGCTGACGTACGTCTTCGGTGGTTCGAATCCATCTTCTCCCACTCAATCCGAATCCGGTTCGCCTCGGCGAATTGGATTTTCGGGTTAGAAAACCGGTCGTTAAGACTCTCCGGTTGTCGGTTCGTGCCGTCAATCGGATTTTGTGGGCTTGATAACGACCATATTTGCGGAAGTAGCTCAGTTGATAGAGCATTAGCCTTCCAAGCTAAGGGTCGCGAGTTTGAGCCTCGTCTTCCGCTCCAAGGGGCCGAGTTGAAAACGCGGACCGCAAAATGAGGGTCGCCGATTTGTGGCTGATTGAGCCGAGAGAATGGGTGGCGCTCAAAGAAAAAAGAAGAAAGTAAAAAGCAATTTTATACAGAAATCTTAAATACTTTACAAAGCTATGGCAAAAGAAAAATTTGACCGTTCGAAACCGCACGTGAATATCGGTACTATCGGTCACGTCGATCACGGTAAGACTACCCTGACCGCAGCTATCACCACCGTACTGGCTAAGGCTGGTCTGTCGGAGTTGCGTTCGTTCGATTCGATTGACAACGCACCTGAAGAGAAGGAGCGTGGTATCACCATCAACACCGCACACGTTGAGTATCAGACTGCAACCCGCCACTACGCTCACGTAGACTGCCCGGGTCACGCTGACTACGTTAAGAACATGGTTACCGGTGCTGCTCAGATGGACGGTGCTATCCTCGTAGTTGCTGCTACTGATGGTCCTATGCCCCAGACTAACGAGCACGTACTGTTGGCAAAGCAGGTTAACGTTCCCCGTATCGTTGTTTTCTTGAACAAGTGTGATATGGTTGACGATCCCGAAATGCTCGACCTCGTTGAGATGGAGGTTCGCGACCTGTTGGCTAAGTACGACTTCGACGACAACTGCCCCATCATCCGTGGTTCGGCTCTTGGTGGTCTGAACGACGAGCCCCAGTGGGTTGAGAAGGTAATGGAGTTGATGAACGCAGTAGATGAGTACATCCCCATTCCTCCCCGTGAGAATGAGAAGCCTTTCTTGATGCCTGTTGAGGACGTATTCTCGATTACCGGTCGTGGTACCGTATTGACCGGCCGTATTGAGACTGGTGTTATCCACGTTGGTGATCCCGTTGAGATCGTTGGTCTTGAGGAGGAGATTAAGACTTCGACTTGTACCGGCGTTGAGATGTTCCGCAAGCTGCTCGATGAGGGTGAGGCTGGCGACAACGTAGGTCTGCTGATGCGTGGTATCGACAAGAAGGAGGTTAAGCGTGGTATGGTAGTTGCTAAGCCCGGCTCGATCACTCCCCACACCAAGTTCACCGCTGAGGTTTACGTATTGAAGAAGGAAGAGGGTGGCCGTCATACTCCGTTCCACAACAAGTATCGTCCCCAGTTCTACCTGCGTACTATGGACGTAACTGGTGAGATTCAGTTGCCTGAGGGCGTAGATATGGTAATGCCCGGTGACCACATCACCATTACCGTAGAGCTGATCTACCCCGTAGCATTGAACGAGGGTCTCCGTTTCGCAATCCGCGAGGGTGGCCGTACCGTTGGTGCAGGTCAGATCATCTCGATCGTTGAGTAATTAATTTAACTCAATCATAGAGTAGCGCGACCTCGCGCCGCGCTACTCAATTTAGGGGCATAGTTTAAGGGTAGAATCACGGTCTCCAAAACCGTTGGTGGGAGTTCGAATCTCTCTGCCCCTGCTAAAAAAAAGAAGAAAAAGTAAGGCTATGAGAATAGTAAATTATATAAAAGAGTCCTATAAGGAACTTGTAGAGAAAGTTTCTTGGCCGTCGTTTCCAGAACTGCAAAGCTCAACGATAGTTGTTATGATTGCTTCCCTTCTATTCGCGATTGTTGTGCTGGTTATGGATGTTACGTTCGAGAACGTTATGGAATCCATTTATAGCTTGTTGGGTAAATAATACTTGACGAAGATGAGTGAGATTCAGAAAAACTGGTATGTGATACGTGCCGTAGGTGGCAAGGAGCGCAAGGTCAAAGAGTATATCGAAGCCGAAGTGCGCCAGGAGCACCTTGAGGATTACGTGTCGCAAGTTCTCATTCCTACCGAGAAGGTTTTTACCATTCGCAATGGTAAGAAGGTCTCGAAGGAGAGAGTATCGTATCCGGGTTACGTTCTTGTCGAAGCGGCTCTGGTAGGACAAATTCCGATAATGCTTCGCAATACCCCTAATGTGCTTGGTTTCCTCGGCGACACGAAAGAGGAGAGTGCCAAAATGAATGCTACGCCTCTACGTCCACAGGAGGTAAGCCGTATTTTGGGCCGCGTCGATGAGATGAGCGCAAGCGAGGAGGAGGTTGAAGTTCCGTTCTTTGTTGGCGAAACCGTTAAGGTTACCGACGGTCCGTTCTCAAGTTTTGAGGGCACGATCGAGGCAGTCGATAATGAGCGCAAGAAGTTGACCGTATCTGTGAAGATTTTCGGACGCAAGACTCCGATGGAGTTGAGCTTTATGCAAGTTGAAAAAGAATAATTAACCAAAGGAAAGTTATGGCAAAAGAGGTTGCTGCATTTATTAAATTGCAGATTAAAGGTGGTGCCGCTAATCCTTCGCCCCCGGTAGGCCCCGCATTGGGTTCTAAGGGTGTGAACATTATGGACTTCTGTAAGCAGTTCAATGCTCGCACTCAGGAGAAGGCAGGTAAGGTTTTGCCCGTTATCATCACCGTTTACAGCGACAAGTCATTCGATTTCATCGTTAAGCAGCCCCCCGTAGCAGTTCAGCTGAAGGAGGCCGCTGGTGTTAAGACTGCATCGGCTGAGCCTAACCGTAAGAAGGTTGGTCAGGTAACTTGGGAGCAGGTTAAAACCATCGCTCAGGACAAGATGCCCGATTTGAACTGCTTCACGTTGGAGTCGGCAATGCGTATGGTGGCTGGTACTGCTCGCAGTATGGGTCTCAATGTCGTAGGTGAATTTCCCGAACTGTAATTAAAAGATTACGAAAATGAGTAAGCTGACCAAAAATCAAAAAATAGCCTACGCAAAGGTTGAGCCCGGTAAGGCGTACAAGCTCGCTGAGGCGGCAGCTCTTCTAAAGGAAATTACCTTTACGAAATTTGATGCTTCCGTTGATATCGACGTGCGTCTTGGCGTTGACCCCCGTAAGGCAAATCAGATGGTACGTGGCGTGGTAACTCTGCCCCACGGTACCGGCAAGCAGGTTCGAGTTCTGGTACTCTGCACCCCCGATAAGGAGACTGAGGCTAAAGAAGCTGGTGCAGATTACGTAGGTTTGGACGAGTATATCGAGAAGATCAAGGGTGGTTGGACCGATGTTGACGTTATCATCACTTCGCCCAATGTAATGGGTAAGGTAGGTGCTCTGGGTCGTATTCTGGGTCCCCGTGGCTTGATGCCTAACCCCAAGACCGGTACCGTTACTATGGAGATCGGTAAGGCTGTTAAGGAGGTAAAGGCAGGTAAGATCGACTTCAAGGTTGATAAGTTCGGTATCGTTCATACCTCGGTAGGTAAAGTATCGTTTACTCCGGAGCAGATCGTAGATAACGCTAAGGAGTTTATGGGTATGATTCTGAAGTTGAAGCCCGCAGCAGCAAAGGGTTCGTATGTTAAGAGCATCTATCTCTCGACTACGATGAGCCCCGGTGTGCAGGTTGATCCTAAATCAGTAGAAACCAAATAAGAGGAGGATAGACGATGACTAAAGACGAAAAGAAGGTTGTAATTGACAACTTAACTGCGAAACTCACCGAGTATCCTCACTTCTACTTGACCGACATCGCAAATCTGAACGCTGAGCAGACCGCAGCATTGCGTCGCAAGTGCTTCGAGAGCAATGTTACTCTGATGGTCGTTAAGAACACTCTTCTTCGCAAGGCGTTGGAGAATGTTGAGAAGGCTGACGAGGAGTTGGTAAAGGTACTGGAAGGTTCGACTTCGGTAATGTTTACCGAGACCGGTAAGACCCCCGCAGTTCTCATCAAGGAGTTCCGCAAGAAGAGCGATAAGCCCGTTCTGAAAGCAGCTTATGTTGAGGGTTGTGTATATGTAGGCGACGATCAGATCGAAAGCCTGTGCAATATCAAGAGCCGTGAGGAGCTCATCGGCGATATCGTTGCACTGCTCCAGTCGCCCGCCAAGAATGTTATCTCGGCTTTGCAGTCAAATGCTGGCCAGAAGATCGCGGGTATCGTAAAGACACTCGAAGAAAGAAACAACTAATCAAGAACAAAACAAGTAAAACAAATTTAATAAAATCTATACCATTATGGCAGATGTAAAAGTATTGGCAGAAGAATTGGTAAATTTGACTGTTAAGGAAGTAAATGAGTTGGCAGCTATCCTGAAGGAGGAGTACGGTATCGAGCCCGCTGCTGCTGCTGTTGCAGTTGCTGCTGCTCCCGCCGCTGCTGGCGAGGCTGCTGCTGCTGAGAAGACTTCGTTCGACGTAGTATTGAAGAGCGCAGGTCAGGCTAAGTTGCAGGTTGTAAAGGCTGTTAAGGAGATCACCGGTCTGGGTCTGAAAGAGGCTAAGGACATCGTTGATGGCGCTCCCAAGGCAGTTAAGGAAGGCGTTTCGAAGGAGGAGGCTGAGTCGATCAAGGCTGCTCTCGAGGAGGCTGGTGCTGAAGTTGAAGTTAAGTAATTCGTTACTTATAGTTTCAGGACATATTGGGTGTAGAGCTTATGTAAAAATAAGCTCTATGCCTTTTCTCGTCTAACAAAGCGAGTGTTTGGATGACGATCCGAACAGGAACTTTGAAACAAGTTTTGCCCAAGGCGTAATGTGTTGTCGCCGAGGGCATTAGTGGGGTTATCTGAAAGCTATTTTAGATGATTCTTTTCACGACAGATGTCTCACACTCAACTTTAACAAGGATCAAAAATGTCCGCACAAGCAAACAACCAACGTATAAGCTTCTCTTCGGTTAAGAACAGGTTGCCCTATCCTGACTTCCTCGAAGTGCAGCTCAAATCATTTCACGACTTTTTCCAGTTAGACACCACGGCCGAGAATCGTAAAAAC